>JANOOK010000158.1:0-17682 GCA_031421275.1 Sphingomonadaceae bacterium | reverse complement strand
CCAGCCCGGCAACCCGCTCGACCGCCACCCGACCTGGGCGAACGTCGCCTGTCCGAACTGCCGCGGCCCTGCCCGGCGCGAGACCGACACGCTCGACACCTTCGTCAACTCGTCATGGTACTTCCTGCGCTTCGCCAGCGCCCCCGACGATGCGCCGTTCGACCGCGCTGCCGTCGATGCCTGGCTGCCGGTCGATCAGGACATCGGCGGCGTCGAGCACGCGATCCTGCATCTGCTCTACGCGCGCTTCTGGACGCGGGCGCTGCGCCGCATCGGCAAGCTCGACGTCGCCGAACCGTTCGCCGGGCTGTTCACGCAGGGCATGGTGACGCACGAGACCTATCGAGTTACGCGGAAGTGGACTGATCGCTTCGACAACGAGTGCCTTGGCCCTGATGGCAAGTCGGAGTCCTATTCATTCTGGGCGGGTCCTGACGAAATTCAGAAAGTTGAGGATCAAGTCACTCTCTTAGCCGACGGACTTCCAGTGGAGGTCGGTCGTACTGTCAAAATGTCGAAGTCGAAGAGGAACGTCGTCGACCCCGATGCGCTGATCGCGACCTACGGCGCCGATGCGGTACGCTGGTTCCTGCTGTCGGACTCGCCGCCCGAGCGCGACCTGCCGTGGTCCGAGGCCGGGATCGAGGGCGCGTGGCGTTTCGTCCAGCGCGTCTGGCGACTGGTCGGCAGCGAGACCGGCGGCGCGGCCGTGGACGGCAACGACCCCGACCTCGCGCGCGCGCTGAACCGCGCCATCGCCGCGGCCACCGCCGACATCGACCGGCTGCACTTCAACAAGGCCGTCGCGCGCCTGTACGAACTGACCAGTGCCGCCGAACGGGCCGCGCCGTCGGCGACCCGCCGCGCCGCGGTGCTCAGACTGATTCAGCTGATGGCACCGATGATGCCGCACCTCGCCGAAGAAAGTTGGGCCCTGCTCGGGCAGCCGGGGCTGGTCGCCGATGCCGCGTGGCCGGTCGCCGACCCGGCGCTGCTTGTCGACGACAGCGTCACCATCGCCGTACAGATCAACGGCAAGCTCAAGGACACGCTCGAATTACCCAAAGGCAGCGCGCGCGAGGCGGTCGAGGCGGCGGTGTTCGCCAACGTCAAGATCCAGCGCGCGCTGAACGGCGCGGTGCCGCGCAAGGTCATCGTCGTGCCCGACCGCCTCGTCAATTTGGTCGCGTGAACGCGCGCGTCGCCTTGCTCGCGCTGCTGGTTCTCGCCGGTTGCGGGCTGCAGCCCGTCTATTCGGGTGGCGGGCACGGCGTCGCCGCAACCACACTCGACACGATCGAGATTGCGCCGATACCCGAGAAAGTGGGCTATCTGCTGACCGAAGCATTGCAACGGCGTTTCGGCGAGCATCCGGCGGCCCCACGCTACCGGCTGCAGGTCGAGCTGCAGGACGAGATCCTCGGCTTCGGCAGTCGCGGCGACAATTCGATCGCACGCGAACGTCGGACGCTGCGCGCGCGCTACCGGCTGGTCAGCCTCGCGACCGGCAGGATCGTGCTCGATGCGACCGCCGGTTCGGACGTCGGGATCGACCGGGTCAGTTCGGATTATGCCGTCGTCGCGGCGGAATCGACTGCGCTCGAACGATTGGCGACCGAAGTCGCGCGGCAGATCAGCGCCAATCTCGCGCTTGCCGCGCATGACGGCCGGCTGACTGACGATGGTGCGGCTGCCACGGTTCTGCCTGCCGCGGGCAGCGAAGGCGCGCCGCCGCGGTGAAGGCCGACAAGACGGCGATCGTCGCCGCCCGCCGCAAGCTCGCGCCGGGGCTGCGGCTGATATTGCTTTACGGGCCCGATGTCGCCGCCTCGCGCGATCTTGCCGACGGCATCGCGGCGCAGTTCGCCAACGCCGCCGATCCGCTGGCGATCTCCCAGATCGCCGGATCATCGCTCGCGGGTGATCCGAGCGCACTGGTCGCTGCCGCGAGCGAAGTGTCGATGTTCGGCAGCGGCAGCCTTGTACGGGTCGACGACGCCGGCGAAGAAGCCTTGCCCGCGGTCGAAGCGCTGCTGGCGTTATCGTCGGGCGGCAACCCGGTGCTGATGACGGCGGGAGCGCTCAAAAAGGGCTCCAAGCTCGTCGCCGCCGTCGAACGCGCCCCGGCCGGGCTCGCCTATATCAGCTACCTCCCCGACGCGCGCGGCAGCGCGGCGCTGGTCGGCGAGCTTGCCGCTGAGTTCGGCCTGAAGCCGTCGACCGAGGCGGCGCGGGCGCTTGCGGAAAGCAGCGGCGGTGACCGCGGCATCCTGCGCCGCGAGTTGGAGAAGCTTGCGCTTTACCTCGATGCGGACGCCGGCGGCACGACTGCGCTCGATGCCGATACGGTCGCGGCGCTGTCGGCGAGCTACGACGATAGCGACTTCGGCGCGCTGGTCGAAGCTGTTGCCGGACGGCAGCCGAGGCTCGCCGACCGTCAGCTGACGCAATTGGCGGTGCAGGGCATCCCCGGTATCACGTTGATGCGCACCGTGGCGCGGCGGTTCTGGCTGCTGCTCGAACTGCGGCAGCTGGTCGATGGCGGCAGCAGCGCCAGCAGCGCGGTCGAGGCGGCGCGTCCGCCGGTGTTCTGGAAGGACAAGGCCACCGTCGCGGCACAGTTGAGCGAGTGGCGGACCCCCGCGCTGCGCGCCATGCTGGCACGGCTGCTCGCGACCGAGCGCGCCATCAAGGCAAGCGGTACCGCCGGCGACGTGCTCGCGGCGCAGCTGCTGCTCAGCGTCGCGGCGAGCAGGCCGCGCTGAGCATTGTCGCTCGTCCGGCGATCACGCTCAACGGATCTGGCCATTGAGCAGCGAACACAGCAGATCGAGTTGATCGAGCGTCGAGAAGTCGACGATCATTCGGCCTTTACCGACCGCATCGCCAGCAGCGATCTGGACCGTCATGCCGAGCGCATCGGCAAGCTGGACTTCAAGCTCGGCTGTATTCGGATCGCGGCTGAGCTTGGTTCGGCGTGGTTGACTCGTAGTTGCCGACTGCGCGCGCACCAGCGCCTCGGTCTGGCGCACCGACAGCTGCTGGCGTACGACCCGTTCGGCAAGTGCCGACGCATCGGGGTTGCCGATCAGCGCCCGGGCATGCCCCATACTTAACATCCCGGTCTCCAGCATCTGCCGCACCGAGTCAGGAAGTTCTAACAACCTCAATAGGTTAGCCACATGACTTCGGGCCTTGCCGACGATCTTGCCGAGCGCTTCCTGCGTGTGGCCATAGTCGCGCACCAGGCGTGCAAACCCTTCGGCCTCCTCGATCGGGTTGAGATCGGTACGCTGGATATTCTCGATCAGCGCGATCTCGAACGCCGCGGAATCGTCGAGGTCGCGGATGACGACGGGAACTTCGGGCAACGGGATCGCCAGCGCCGCCCGCCAACGCCGTTCGCCCGCAACGATCTCGTAGCGACCATCCGCCAATGGCCTGACCAGGATCGGTTGCAGGATACCGTGTAGCCGAACCGATTCGGTCAACTCGGCCAGCCCGGCGGCATCGAAGCGCCGGCGCGGTTGGGCCGGATTAGCGACCATGTCGGCCAGCGCTACCGATCTGCGCTCGGGCATCTCACTGCCACTCGGGCCGGCTTCTTCGAGCAGTGCCGCCAGGCCTCGCCCAAGGCCTGAAACACGTTTTCGTTCAGCCATGTACCACTTCCAAAACAGTGTCGTTCGTGCGCTCGATAACCTCGCGCGCCAACGCCAGATAGGCGGTCGAGCCCAGGCATTTGACGTCGTAGATCAACGCCGGCAAGCCATGGCTCGGAGCTTCTGAAAGTCGGACGTTGCGCGGTATCGCGGTCGCGAAAACTTTCGCGCCCATCACCGCCCGCACGTCGGTGGCGACCTGGTCCGACAGGCGGTTACGGCGGTCGATCATCGTAAGCACGATGCCCAACAAGGTCAGACGGCGATTCGGGCCGTTGCGAACCCGCTCGATCGTGCTCAACAATTGGCTCAGTCCCTCCAACGCAAAGAACTCACATTGTAGCGGCACAAGCACCGAATCCGCTGCGGTGAGCGCATTCAGGGTCAACAGCCCCAGTGAGGGCGGACAGTCGATCAACACGTAATCGTACACGGCATTGTCCGCGAGTGATTCTGCAAGCCGCTGCATCCGCCGGTCGAGCCCGACCAGATCGATTTCGGCACCCGCCAGCGCCGACGTCGATGGTATGATCGACAGGCCTGGAATGGACGTCTTCACCGTGGCTTCGGACAGCGTCGCGGTACCGATCAGCACCTCGTAGATCGAGCAGCGACGCGACCGCCGATCGATGCCGAGCCCGGTCGAGGCGTTACCCTGCGCGTCGATATCGATCAGCAGCACGTTGAGCCCGGTGGCGGCGAGCGCTGTCGCAAGGTTAATCGCCGTCGTCGTCTTGCCGACGCCGCCTTTCTGATTGACGATCGCGATCTTCACCGTCGAACAGCCTTTCGGCGAACCTTGGTTGCCACGACGATGCGTCCACGCGGGTCGGTTCGGCTCGGCATCAATTCTGCGCTAAAATCGAAGGCAAGTCGCGCTTCATCGAGCTCCTGCTGAACATTGCAACCTTTCAGCAGGAGCCAGCGCGTCGATTCTCGCGCACTTTGGCTTCCAAGCTCGAACAACCGCGTTAACGGTGCAAAAGCCCGGGCCGAAATGACGTCGAAACCATCATTGTGGAGCGCCTCGGCACGCCGGTTGCAGATGTTCACATTGCCAAGCCCAAGCTCGTCGACAACGGTCTTCAGGAAATGGCACTTCTTCGTGGTTGCCTCCACCAGCGTAACTCGATGTTCGGTCAGCAACGCAATCACGATCCCTGGAAACCCCGCTCCGGCACCGATGTCGAGCCACGTTGACGGCGTCGCAGGCGCAAAGTCGACGAGTTGAGCCGAGTCGGCGACGTGTCGGTCCCAGAACTGGTCGAGTGTCGAGCGCGAGACCAAATTCATCCTGGCCTGCCATTCGACAAGCAACGCCGCGTACCGATCGAACTGTGCGGCTGTTCCACGTGGAACATTGTAGCGGTTGAGAAACCCCTCGCGCCCGGTCACAAAGCTGCACGAATATAACCAAGTAACGCGGTCAGGGCGCCGGGTGTGATGCCGGGTAATCTGGATGCCGCGCCCAGCGTCGCCGGCCGCGCGCGGGTAAGGCGCTCGACCATTTCAGCAGACAGCCCTGCGATTTCCCCGTAACCGAGCGGATCGGGAAGTCGCAGTCTGTCGTTTCGCCGCAACTCGGCGATGCTGACGTCCTGTCGGGCAGTGAAGATCGCATAGCGCGCGTCGATCATGATCGCGTCACCGATCTCCGCCGGCACGTGCCCAAGTATCGGCCAAACCCGTACAGCCGTCGCCCAGGAGAAGACCGGTGATCGCAACCATTCGCCCGCGGATCGGCGAATGCCGTCTTGCCGAACTGCAGCAAAATGAGCGATTTCCGCGGGCGATGCCGTCAGCTCTGCCAGCAAGGTCACGGCCCGGACCCGCTTTTCATGTTCGATCGCATGGCGTTTGGCGGCGGCAGTGCCCACGACCCCTGCCGCGAGGCCCATCGGAGCCAGCCGAGCGCTGGCATTATCGATCCGCAAGCGAAGCCGATATTCAGCCCGCGAGGTGAACATGCGATAAGGCTCGGTCACGCCTTGTGTGGTCAAGTCGTCGACCATCACGCCAAGGTAGGAGGACGCTCGGTCGAAGACGACAGCTTTGCGGCCGTGCGCGCGCCGCGCTGCATTGATGCCAGCCACGAGGCCCTGTCCCGCCGCTTCTTCATAGCCTGTCGTCCCATTGATCTGGCCGGCCAGAAACAAGCCGGCGATCCCTTTGACCGCAAGGCTCGGCAGCAACCAGCGGGGATCGACATGGTCATACTCGACGGCATAACCGGGTTTACTGATCAGCGCGCGCTCGAGACCCGGAATTGTGGCGATGAACTCCGCTTGCACAATCGCGGGCAGCGATGTCGATATGCCATTCGGGTAAATCGTATGATCGTCAAATCCCTCAGGCTCGAGAAAGACCTGATGGCGGTCACGGTCGGGAAACCGCATCACCTTGTCCTCGAGCGAGGGACAATAGCGGGGTCCGATGCCACGGATCACGCCGGCGTAGATCGGCGCGCGGTCGATGTTTCGCCGAACGACGTCGTGAGTACGCGCGTTGGTGTAGGTAACGGCACACGCCAACTGAGGGGGCTTCGGCCCACGCTGCGCGGTGGAGAAGCCGCTCGGCTGGTCATCACCATGCTGCATCGCCAGCAACGCCCAGTCGATCGTCCGCCCGTCAAGTCGCGGCGGCGTCCCGGTCTTGAGCCTGGCGATCGGCAAGCCCAACGCCTGTAACGAGCAGGCGAGGTGGTCACTGCTGGCCGATCCGCTTCGACCGCCTGCCGCGGACGTCGAACCTTCGTACATCCGCGCCGACAGGAAGGTGCCCGTGGTGATGATAACCTCGCGCGCATAGATCGCAACTTCGTCGGTTTCGACGCCGACGATAGCTGCGCCCGATCCATCGGTCAGCAATTTGCGCGCTGCGGCGATGAGAACCGTGATCCCGGTCGTTTGCCGGACCAAGTCGAGCATCGCAGCGCGATACAGCTTACGATCGATTTGCAATCGCGCCCCTTGAACCGCTGGCCCCTTGCTGCGATTGAGCATGCGGAACTGCACCGCCGACTGTTCAGCCGCGCGCGCCATCAAGCCATCGAGGGCGTCGATCTCCGCAACGAGGTGCGCTTTACCGATGCCGCCGATGGCAGGATTGCACGACAGGGCACCGATGTCATCTTCGCGAAGCGTGAGCAGACATACCGATGCGCCGCACCGGGCCGCGGCCGCAGCAGCTTCGCACCCGGCATGACCGCCTCCCACGACAATCACATCGAAGTTCATACGGCCCGTTAGCACTGTTACCGTCCCGGGCAAAGAACGTTCCACGTGGAACTATTTCCCGATGCAAAACCGGGAAAACACCTTGTCCAGCACTTCTTCGGAATTGTACTGCCCGCTCAGCTTGCCGAGCGCTCTCAAACCGACTTGCAGCGCATCGGCTTCCAACACCAGTTCCGCACTGCAACCAGCATCGGCCAATGCTGCATCGAATTCCTCAAGTGCGTCCGCCTGCCGCCGACCGCCGATCAACAAAGGCTCACCGACAGATGTCGCCCGATCGACCCAATCGCTCAACCACGCCTTCAATATTTCGATCCCCGCCCCCTTCGCCGCAGCGAGGAATAGGGCGTCCTCGAAATATCCTGCCGCATGACCCGATAAATCGATCTTGTTCACAATCACCTGGCCGAGCGGTTCGACCGGACGGGTTGTGCAGACATGGAGGATAAGGTCGGCCTGCGCGGCACGTTGGCGAGCCCGGACGATGCCCTCCTGCTCGGCCGGATCGCTGGCGTCGGTGCGTAACCCAGCCGTATCGATGAGCGTCAGCGGCACACCGGCGATCGTCAGCGGCAGTTCGATCAGGTCGCGCGTCGTTCCGGGCAACGGCGATACGATAGCGACATCCCGGTTAGCCAAAGCATTGAGAAGACTTGACTTTCCAACATTGGGAGCGCCGACGATCGCGACCGTAAGTCCGTCCCGGAGGCGTTCGCCAAAGTGCGCCTGCCCCAGCATCGCCGCGATCTCATTGCGGATAACCGCCAGCGTCGCCGCGTGCTGGGCGATTGCGCTGGTCGTCACGACGTCGACTTGCTCTTCGGCAAAGTCCAGCTCCGCCTCGGCGTCGGCCAGCATGTCGAGCACGAGTCCGCGCCAGCGTCCGACCGCGTCGCGCAAGCCGCCCCGGGCTGCCTCCAGCGCGTGAGTGCGCTGTCGTTCCGTCGTCGCCGCGATCAGGTCGGCCAGACCTTCGACCTCGGTCAGATCAAGCTTGCGGTTGTCGAATGCCTGCCGCGTAAACTCGCCCGGCAGCGCCAGTCTGAGCTGGGGCATCGCACCGAGCGCGGCGAGCACCGCTGCAACGACCGCGCTGCTGCCATGCAGGTGGAGCTCGACGATCGTCTCGCCGGTAGCACTGGCATCGGCCGCAAACGCGACCACCAGGGCGCGGTCGAGTGCCGCCCCGGTGCGTGGATCGAAGATCGTCGCCAGCGTCATCACCCGTGCCGGTGGCGGCGGCTTGCCGGTAAGTGCCGACAGGGCTGCAAAAGCCACCGGTCCGGAAATGCGGATGATCGCGATCGCCGCCGGCGGCCGGCCCGAGGATAAGGCGAATATCGTCGACCGCGCCGGGTCAGGCCGCGCGACATCGTTCAAGGCGGGCGGGGTCGCCGGGTCGCCGGGCTGGCCGGCAACGACCATCATGACATCCATTTTGCGGATCAGCTGTTCCCGCCGGCCTTCCAGAAGGCCTGCCGCCACGTTTCGAGGCTCTCGGTCATGCCGGGCATCCAGCTCCGCGCCATGCGCTCGAATTCGGCCGGCCCGATCCCGTCGGTGACGAGCGTCTTCATCTTGTCGAGGTACAGCGCATGCAGCGGGGCGAGGTCGGGCAGGCCGAGGAAAGCGCGCGCCTCCTGCGGACTGCAGTCGATGTCGAAGGTGATCTTCATCTGGGGTCCGTCCTCGATGCCTGCCGCTCGCCGGTCCCACACTAGCGTCGCCGACGACAACCGCAAATCGGCTCGCCCTTTTGGTGGCAGTCGAACAGCGATCCGTGTAATTCATCCGGTTGATCGCGAAAGGATTTCACATGGCCACCCAGATCGATTTGACCGCGCTCGACGGTGCCGGCAGCTTTACCGGCTATCTCGCCACGCCCGGGGCCGATGCGAGCAGCGCGACGCAAGCGGGCATCGTCGTGATCCAGGAAATCTTCGGCGTCAATGCCGGCATTCGCGCCGTCGCCGACAGCTGGGCAGCGCAAGGCTATACCGCCCTCGCGCCCGACCTGTTCTGGCGATTGCAGCCCGGCGTCGAGCTCGATGCCGACGTCCCGGCGGAGGCGGAACGAGCGTTTGCGCTGTATAAGCAGTTCAATGTCGACAACGCCGTCGCCGATATCGAGGCCGCGATCAAGGCCCTGCGCGCGCATGGCTGTAGCACCGTCGGCGTCGTAGGCTATTGCCTTGGCGGGCTGCTCGCCTATCTGAGCGCGACGCGGACCGACAGCGATGCCAGCGTCAGCTATTACGGTGCCGGGATCGATGCACGGCTCGGGGAAGCTGCGGCAATCGGCAAGCCGCTGCTGATGCATATCGCCGGGCGCGATCACTTCGTCACCGAAGCCGCGCGCGCCGCGATCACCGCGGGCCTGACCCCCAACCGCCACGTCACGCTGCACACCTATGATGCCGACCATGCCTTTGCTCGCCATAGCGGCAGCGCCCGGGCACCGCTGCCGGCCGCGCAGGCCGATGCGCGGACGCAGGCGTTCTTCGCCGAACATTTGAAGCCCCGCGCGTGAACGCCGTCGCTGCGGTGCTGCCCGTAGCACCCGCGCCCCGGCGTGACGTCGACTATCTCGGCCTGGCTTTCGACCCGCGCCCGCTCGGCGACATCGTCGACGCGCTGCTGCAGCCCATCGCCGCTTGCGTCACCGTCGTCACGCCGAACGTCGACCACCTCGTCCGGCTGCATCGGGCCGGGCGCGACGCGCTGCTCTGGCCCGCGTATCACGATGCCACGCTGCGATTGTGCGATAGCCGCGTGGTCGCGCGGCTGGCGCGACTGCAAGGCGTCGATCTCCCGGTCGTGCCGGGCAGCGACCTGACCGCGCGCCTGTTCGAACGGTTGCAACCCGGCGACAAGATCGCCGTCATCGGCGGCGACACCCAGACTTGCGCCGAACTCGCGGCAAGGCGCGGCGATATCGCGGTGGTTCAGCACATCCCGCCGATGGGAATGCTGCGGAACCCTGCGGCGATGGCGGCGGCGGTGGACTTCATCGTGGCGGTGCAGGCGCGCTTCATCTTCCTCGCGGTCGGCTCGCCGCAGCAGGAGCTGCTCGCGATGCAGGTCCGCGCCGTCCCCGCGGCGCATGGTGTGGTGTTGTGTATCGGCGCGGGTATCGAGTTCCTGACCGGGCGGCTGCAACGCGCACCATTATGGATGCAGCGCGGCGGAATCGAATGGCTGCACCGGCTGGCGTCGAACCCACGGCGGCTGTGGCGACGCTATCTCGTCGACGGCCCGCGGATCTTCGTGCTGGCGTGGCGTCACCCGCCGACGCGCTGACCGCACCGTCAACCGAGCAACGGCGCAACCTGCTGATAGCCGTCGCGGATCATCTTCAGTGCGACATAGACGACCACGGCCAGCCCGAGGAAACCGAGCCAGCGGTAACGGTCGATGTACCGGGCGATCAAGTTCGCTGCTAAGCCCATCAGCGCCACCGACAGTACCAGCCCGACGATCAGGATTTCCGGATGCTCGCGCGCGGCCCCGGCGACCGCGAGCACGTTGTCGAGGCTCATCGAGACATCCGCCACTGCCACCGACCATGCCGCGGCGGCAAAGCTCTTCGGTACCACCGGGGTCGTTACAGTGGCTGCGGCGACCGGCTGGCGAAGTTCGCGCCACATTTTCCACGCGACCCACAGCAGCAGCAGCCCGCCCGCGAGGATCAGCCCGAACAGGTGCAACAGTTGTCCAACGCCGAGTGCAAATACCACTCGCAGCCCAAACGCCGCACCGATGCCGATCAGGATGACGCGGCGGCGCTGCTCGGCCGGCAGCCCGGCCGCCAGCGCGCCGACGACGATCGCATTGTCGGCGGCGAGCACGAGATCGATCAGCACGACCTGGCTGAACACCGTCAGCTGCTCAAGCACGAGGTTTGCGACGGGTAATGTCATGGCGACCATATCAACGCGCCTGCGCTGAATCGGTATCGACGTACAGGTCGAACAGCTCGTGTCGGAAATGATGTCGAGCCGCATCGCCTGAGCCAGGGCGAGATTGACCGACAAAATTGTTCCACCAGATTAGCAAAACGGGAAGCTGTTCACGCGCAACAAAGCTCAAAGCACGAAATCCAAAAACTTAAGTCGTTTATGCATCCAACCTGGTTTCAACACTGCTGGCGGCGTCTTGGTCGCGATGTTATTCCCGACGCCTAGTCCCGCGTTGCTTGTGCATTGGTGTCGTTAGCTCTCGCCGGTTCAACCAGCGAGCATCTCAGTTGGGATATTGCCATGCTCAAATTTCTGGTCGCAGCCGCAGTCGCCGGCAGTATAACGTCCACCGCGGTGGCGGGCTCCGTCTTCGGCGCACCGAGTTATACCAGCAATCTCACATTGCAGTCCGCGAGCGCGGTCTTCGTCCCGACCGCGGTCACCTTCTCGAACGGTCTTTACTACACCGGCTATGGCAACGGCACGAACAGTCCGTTCGTCAAGCTCGACGCTGCCGGCAACATCCTGTCGTCGGTGCGGCCAGCGCCCGGCATGGAGTTCCGCTCGTTGTTCACCGATGCCGCCGGCGATGTCTTCGCGCGCGATTACCAGATCAACTATATCTGGAAAGAGGGTAGTTTCGGCACGTGGAAAACATTCCAGGCGTTCACCGGTCCGTTTCAAGTCAACAGCCAGGTCGTGCTCGACAGCACCGGAACGCATTACGTCGGCAATAACGGCGGCACGCTCCAGTTCTGGGATCTCAGTGGTGCCAAGACCAGGACGGTCGTGCTCGCTGCAGGTGCCTCCACCGGCGTCGTCTCGATTTACGGAAACTATGCGCTAAGCTATAACACTCATGGCCTCAACGCCTATGATCTCGATACCGGCGCTCTGGTCGACACGACCCAGCTTACTGGTGTAAATCCTGGTCCATACGCCCTGAACTATGGCCAGTCTTATACCAGCAACGGTTATTTCTTCATTGCCGCCCCCGACGGCTCGTTCAGCGGTTTCCAGATCGGACTGCCGTCGAGCGCGGTGCCCGAGCCGGCGACCTGGGCGTTGCTGATCGCCGGCTTCGGGACAGTCGGCACCGCGATGCGCCGGCGGCGGCCGTCATCAGTCGTCGCCTGAGCGTTGCCTTCATGAGTCGCTAGTGGTTCATCGCGTCGTAGAAGTCGTCGTTCGACTTCGAGTCCTTCATCTTGTCGAGCAGGAATTCCATCGCGTCGATGGTGCCCATCTGCATCAGAATGCGGCGTAATACCCACATCTTAGACAGCACGGTCTTGTCGACCAGCAACTCTTCCTTGCGGGTTCCCGACTTGCCGATGTCGATCGCCGGGAAGATGCGCTTGTCGGCGATCTTGCGGTCGAGGATGATCTCGGAGTTGCCGGTGCCCTTGAACTCCTCGAAGATGACCTCGTCCATGCGGCTGCCGGTATCGATCAGCGCGGTGGCGATGATGCTCAGCGAACCGCCTTCCTCGATATTGCGCGCCGCACCGAAAAAGCGCTTCGGCCGCTGCAGCGCGTTGGCGTCGACGCCGCCGGTCAGCACCTTGCCGCTGCTCGGCACCACGGTGTTATAGGCCCGCGCCAGCCGGGTCACCGAGTCGAGCAAAATGACGACATCGCGCTTGTGCTCGACGAGGCGCTTGGCCTTTTCGATGACCATCTCGGCGACCTGGACGTGGCGCTGCGCCGGTTCGTCAAAGGTCGAGCTGATGACTTCGCCCGTCACCGAGCGCTGCATGTCGGTGACCTCCTCGGGCCGCTCGTCGATGAGCAACACGATGAGATAAACTTCGGGGTGGTTGTGGCTGATCGCCTTGGCGATGTTCTGCAGCAGCACGGTCTTGCCGACGCGCGGCGGCGCGACGATCAGCGCGCGCTGGCCCTTGCCCTGCGGTGAGACGATGTCGATGACGCGGGCGCTCTTGTCCTTGACGGTCGGGTCGAGCGTGTCGAGCCGCAGCTTCTCGTCCGGATAGAGCGGCGTCAGGTTATCGAAATTGACGCGGTGACGGACTTGATCCGGGTCATCGAAGTTGATCGCGATCAGGCGGGTCAGCGCGAAATAGCGCTCGCCGTCCTTGGGGCCGCGAATCTCGCCCTCGATGGTGTCGCCGGTGCGGACGCCGAACTTGCGGACCTGGCTCGGCGATACGTAGATGTCGTCGGGGCCGGCGAGGTAGTTCGACTCGGGGCTACGCAGGAAGCCGAAGCCGTCGGGCAGCACCTCGAGCGTGCCGGTGCCCATGATCTGGGTGCCGTTGTCGGAAGTGGTCTTGAGGATGGAGAACAGGATGTCCTGCTTGCGCAGGGTCGAGGCGTTCTCGACACCGAGCTCCTCGGCCATCGCCACCAGTTCGGCGGGCGTTTTGCGCTTGAGGTCGTGAAGATGCATGGGGAAGTTATCTCTTGGGAAACCGGACGCTGTCGCTCAGGGATACGGCGATGGTCGGGGAGCAAATCGCCAGGATGGCGACACTGATCGAGACGTAAGAGCGTAGGCGGCGTTGGTCAAGCGTACAGATAGGAACACCGGGCGATGGCAGGCGGATCGAAAAGCGTCGTCGTCGCGGCGCTGGCGGCAAATCTCGGGATCGCCGTGGCCAAGCTGGGCGCGGCGCTGTATACCGGCTCGGCGGCGATGCTTGCCGAGGCGGTGCACAGCCTCGTCGATACCGGCAATCAGGGTTTGCTGCTGTTCGGCATGCAACGCGCCAAGCGCCCTGCCGACGCCCGCCATCCGTTCGGCTATTCGCGCGAGATCTATTTCTGGAGCTTCATCGTCGCGCTGCTGCTGTTCTCGGTGGGTGGCATGGTCGCGGTCTATGAAGGCGTCTCGAAAATCCGCACGCCGCAGCGGATCGAAAATCCGGTGGTCAATTACGTCATTCTCGGGCTGGCGACGGCGCTCGAACTGACCTCGTTCTTCGTCGCACTCAAGGAATTTCGCGCCGTCGCCGTCGGCAAGAGCTGGTGGCGGGCGGTCGTCGATGCCAAGGACCCGGTGCTGTTCACCGTGCTGTTCGAGGATAGCGCCGCGCTCGCCGGGCTGGTTATCGCGTTCGCCGGGCTGGCGGCGGCGCAACTGCTCGGGCTGCCATGGCTCGACGGCGCGGCGTCGGTGCTGATCGGCGGCGTGCTGATCGGCTCGGCGCTGCTACTGGCACGCGAGACCCATGCACTGCTGATCGGCGAGGCCGCCGATCCTGCCGTCATCGCGGCGATCCGGCGGACAATCGCCGCAAAGTCCGGAATCGACGGCGTCCGCGATATCCACTCGACCCACCTCGGGCCACATGACATCGTGGTAACCGCCGCGGTCGATTTCGACGACAGCCTGCAGGCCGGTCAGGTCGAGGCGATCGTCGCGGCGCTCAGCACCGAGATCACCGCCGCGCATCCCGACATCAAGCACCTGTCGCTGGTGCCGACGTCGTTCAGAAAGGCTTCACCACCACCAGGATGACGATGATGATCGTCGCCAGCGCCGGCACCTCGTTCGCCAGCCGCAGCGTTTTATTGGCGTATGGCCGAAGCCCGCGCGCGAATTTCGACGCGGTCGCTACTGCCCAGCCGTGGTAGCCCGAGAGCAGGACGACCACCGCGATCTTGGCGTGCAGCCAGCCGTTGCCGGCAAAACCGTAGCTCGTCGCGAGGCTGAGCCCCAGCACCCAGACGGCGATCAGCCCCGGCGTCAGGATGATGCGCTTCAACCGCGCTTCACGCTCGATCCACGCTTGATCCTCCGCCGAGCCGGCGGAGGTTTCCATGTGATAGACGAGATAGCGCGGAAGCATGAACAGCCCCGCCATCCAGAAGATCACCGCAATGACGTGAAGGGCCTGCACCCACAGATACGCGCCGCCCAGCCAACCGATCATGCCGTCCCGCCGCGCACCAACGCCAGCAGCTCCTCGACATGGGCGATGGGCGTGTCGGGCAGAATGCCGTGGCCGAGATTGAGGATATGCGGGCGGCTTTCGAACGCCGCCCGGATGCGCGCGACGCTTTCGCGCAGGGCAGCACCGCCGGCGATCAGCGCCAGCGGATCGATGTTGCCCTGCACCGGCATGCCCGGCGGCAGCATCGCATCCGCCCATGCCGGGTCGATCGTTTCGTCGAGACCGACCGCATCGATGCCGGTTTCGGCCGCATAGGCCGCGAGCTTGGCGCCCGCACCCTTGGGGAAGCCGATGATCGGCGTGTCGGGGTGGCGCACCATCAGCCGTCCGACGAGGTCGGCGGTCGGCGCGATTACCCAGCGCTCGAATTCGGCCGGAGCCAAGCTGCCCGACCAGCTGTCGAACAGCTGCACCGTCTGCGCCCCCGCCTCGATCTGGCCCGACAGATAATCGACGGTGACATGGACGATGCGGTCGATCAATGCCTGGAACGCCGGCGGGTCGCGATAGGCCAGCCGCCGCGCTTCGGCCTGATCCTTGCTGCCGCTGCCCGCCACCATATAGGTCGCCACCGTCCACGGGCTGCCGGCGAAACCGATCAGCGCGGTCGCCGGCGGCAAGGCGGCGGCGACCTGGCGCACGGTGTCGTAGATCGGCGTGAATTGCGATAGTACCGGGGTCAACGCCTCGAAATCACCGTCGATCAGCGGCGGCGTCAACCGCGGTCCCTCGCCGACGCCGAAGCTCAGCCCCATGCCCATCGCGTGCGGCACGATCAGGATGTCGGAGAACAGGATTGCCGCGTCCATGCCGAAGCGGCGGATCGGTTGCAGCGTGATCTCCGCCGCCGCGGCGCTGTCGTAGACCAGCTCGAGAAAGCCGCCTTTCGCCTCTCGCAAGCGGCGGTATTCGGGCAGATAACGGCCCGCCTGACGCATCAGCCAGACCGGCGGCGGATCAATCCGGTCGCCGTGCAGAACGGCCAGTAGCGGCGCTGTCGAGGGTGTTGTCATACGTTTGGAGAAGCCTTTCCGCAGCGTCGCGTCAACCACCGATTTAAGCCCACTGCACCGCTACAATCTTCCAGGAATCTTGAATCAATAAGGCTGAGATTGTTGTAGCGCGGTGAGTCATGGGGATCATTCGCTGCGCCGATGATTCGCCCACACCACACCGGATTTGCCGCCGTCGAGCAAGCACGAGTCGCAAAACTTATCCCCATGACTCACAACCTTGGCTGTGGATTCATGCAAGCGGTGTGCTGA
Organism: Sphingomonadaceae bacterium; assembly: GCA_031421275.1. GTDB lineage: Bacteria > Pseudomonadota > Alphaproteobacteria > Sphingomonadales > Sphingomonadaceae > Polymorphobacter_B. The sequence goes on along the minus strand of JANOOK010000158.1, from coordinate 1,640 downwards.
TGATCCAAACCCTCCCGGATTATGTCGGCGAGGCCGGGTTGTCGGGTCTGGAGCGCGTCGCTAACACTGTCGCGCATGGTTATCCACATGCCTCGCGCCCGGTCGGTGGCGTCACGATGAGCCGGTTGCACCTTCATCTGGTTTCCGACTCGACGGGCGAGACACTCGAATCGATCGCCAAGGCCGGGCTGGGCCGCTTCGAGGGCGCTGAAGTCGTCAAGCATTTCTGGCCGATGGTGCGCTCCGAAGGGCATCTCGACCGCGTCATCGAGGAAGTCGGTCGGCGACCGGGACTGGTGCTATACACGTTGATCAATGGCGGCGTCCGGACCCGGCTCGAACATCGCTGCGCCGCGCTCGGGCTGCCGGCGATCTCCGTGCTCGATCCGGTGATCGGCGCGCTGTCGGAGTTTCTCGGCCAGACCGCGGTGACACGCCCGGGACGCCAGCATGTCATGGACGCGGCCTATTTCCAGCGCGTCGATGCGATCAATTATACGATGACGCACGACGACGGCCAGGGTGCGGATAATTGGGAGGAGGCGGACATCGTGCTCGCGGGCGTGTCGCGCTCGTCGAAGACGCCGACGTCGATCTACCTTGCCAACCGCGGCTACAAGACCGCGAACATGCCGCTGGTGCCCGAATCGCCGCCGCCGGCCTCGCTGTTCAAACTGCGGCACCCGTTGCTCGTCGGGCTGACGACCTCGCCCGATCGGCTGATCGCACTGCGCCGCAACCGGCTGTTGTCGCTCGGACAGGCTCCCGATACCGACTATGTCGATACCGCTGTCGTCGCCGCCGAAGTCGCCTTCGCGCGGCGGCTGTTCGCCGATCACGATGTGCCGGTGATCGACGTCACCCGGCGCTCGATCGAGGAGACCGCGTCGGCGATCATCAACCTCGTCCAGGCGGCGCAGGGCAAGGACAATGGCGACGGCAACGGCGGGGCGCACGGCACCGCAAGCCTCACCCATCCGGCGTGATCGTTCTTGCCTCGGCCAGCGCGGCACGGGCGGCGATGCTGACTGCGGCCGGGGTCAGCTTTGCGGCGCATCCGGCGCATGTCGACGAGGTCGCACTCAGGCACAGTCTGACCGGGCAGCCGGCGGCGCGCGTCGCCGATTCGCTCGCCGAGGTCAAGGCGCTCAAGTTATCGCCGCGCTTTCCGGGGCAGCTGGTTCTCGGAGCGGACCAGCTGCTCGTGACCGCAGCGGGCGCGCTGCTCGACAAGCCGGTCGACCGTGCCGCTGCGGCGGAACAGCTGCGCGCGCTCAGCGGCAGCGAGCATCGGTTGGTCTCGGCGGCGGTGATCGCCGAGAACGGTCGCCCGGTGTGGCGTTCGCAGGATAGCGCCCGGCTGACGATGCGGACGCTGAGCGACGCGTTCATCGAGGCATATCTCGATGCCGAGCTGCCCGGCGTGCTCGGCTGCGTCGGCAGTTACCGCATCGAAGGCCGCGGCGTGCAGCTGTTCGCCCGCGTCGACGGCGATCACTTCACCGTCCAGGGCCTGCCGCTGCTTGCCGTGCTCGATTATCTGCGCGTCCGCGGCGAGCTCCTGGCATGATCACGGCCGGGGTCATTGGCTGGCCGGTGGCGCATTCGAAGTCGCCGCTGATCCACCGCTTCTGGCTGGC
>JANOOK010000157.1:0-2596 GCA_031421275.1 Sphingomonadaceae bacterium | reverse complement strand
GGGTCCATACGCGTCAACTGATCGACGTGTATGGACCCCCGCCTGCGCGGGGGTGACGGAGTAGAATACATGCCGCTGAAGATCATCCCCGACAACACCAATATCGGTTTCGTGCGCCGCCGCTATCTCGCGTTCGCGTTCACGGTGCTGCTGACGCTCGGCTCGATCGGGCTGCTGGCGACGCGCGGGCTCAACTTGGGCGTCGATTTCATCGGCGGGCTGACGATGGAGGTCGCCTTCGCCAAGGCGCCGCCGCTCGACGGCCTGCGGACCAAGGTCGAAAGCCTCGGTGTCGGCAAGGCGGCGCTGCAGGAGTTCGGCAACGCGCGGACCATCCTGATCCGCCTGCCGCTGCCGCCGGGCGACCAGACCGCGGTGCAGAAGGTCGTCGCCAAGGTCGAGAGCAACCTCAAGGCGAGCTACGGCCAGGTCAGCTTCCGCCGTGTCGAATCGGTCAGCGGCAAGGTCAGCCAGGAACTGGTCCAGCGCGGCGCGCTCGCGGTGCTGCTGTCGATGCTCGCGGTCGCGGTGTTCACCTGGTTCCGCTTCGAATGGCATTTCGGCGTGTCGACCGTCGTCGCCCTCGTCCACGACGTGACGGTGACGCTCGGCTTCTTCGCGCTGACGCAGCTCGAGTTCGACCTCAACGTCGTCGCCGCGGTGCTGACTATCATCGGCTATAGCCTCAACGACAAGGTCGTCATCGACGACCGCATCCGCGAGAACCTGCGTAAATACCGCCAGATGGACATCGGTCCGATCATCGACCTGTCGGTCAACGAGACGCTGCCGCGCACCGTCATGACGAGCCTCGCGATGATCATCGCGCTGACCGCGATGTTGCTGCTCGGCCCCGATGTGATCTTCGGCTTCACCGCGGCGATGCTGCTCGGCATCGTGGTGGGGACGTACTCGTCGATCTTCGTGTCGTCGTCGCTGCTGATTTCGCTCGGGGTCAAGCCGCGCGCGGCGATCGCCGAGACCAAGCGGACGGTGGCGAGCGGCGCGGAGCGGGTGGGACGTCGGTAGCCTCAGACGACCTGCCCGACGCCTTCGCAGCTGAGTTCGAACGCCGCCAGCCCGGCTTCCAGATACGCCCCGAGCAGCGGCAGGCTGAGCAGGTAATCCGCCGTGTCGCGGCTCTCGTCGGCGGCATCTTCGAGCGCATCGGCCCATTCGCTGCCGTCATAGGTGCCGCGCCCGACCCAGGCGAGCGCGATCAGCTCGACCTTCTCGTCGTCGGCGAGGTCGTCGATGACCGAGCGCAGTTCCTCCTCGACCGGCGATTCGCCGTCGTCCTCCATGACGTCGACCATGCCGTCGTCGATCGGGTTCGAGCCGTCCTCGGGATCGTCGTCGGGAACCAGCGTGTCGAACTCGCGCGACCGCAGGATGATGCGGCAGACGGTTTCGAGCGGTATCGTCAGTTCCATGATCGGTGTCCCCGTGAGTTAGCCCGCCAACGCCGCCGCCCGGTCCATGTTCCCGCCGTGCAACGACCGTGCCGGTGTCGCCCCGCCCGAGGCGAGCCGCGCCCGTGCAGCCTCATACTCGCGCCTGAGCCGCGCGATCATCTCGGCAGCGGGGACAACGGCCTTGACCGCGCCGATGCCCTGGCCGCAGCCCCAGATTTCCTTCCACGCCTTGGGAGCCGCGTTCGAGCCGAAGTCCATCGTCTTCAGATCGCCCTCGGGGAGCGCGTTCGGGTCCATGCCGGCGTTGACGATCGACGGCCCGAGATAATTGCCGTGCACGCCCGTAAACAGGTTCGAATAGACGATGTCGCTGGCGCTCGAATCGACGATCATCGCCTTGTAGCGGTCGTCGGCGCGTGCCTCGGTGGTGGCGATGAACGCCGAGCCGATATAGGCGAAGTCGGCCCCCATCGCGGTCGCGGCGAGCACCGCGTCGCCGGTGGCGATCGACCCCGACAGCGCCAGCGGGCCGTCGAACCACTCGCGGATTTCCTGGATCAGCGCGAACGGCGAGATCGTCCCGGCGTGGCCGCCCGCCCCGGCGGCGACCGCGATCAGCCCGTCGGCACCCTTGTCGACCGCCTTGTGCGCGAAGCGGTCGTTGATAATGTCGTGCATGACGATGCCGCCATAGCTGTGGATCGCGGCGTTGACATCCTCGCGCGCGCCGAGCGAGGTGATGATCACCGGCACCTTGTACTTCACGCACAGCGCGAGGTCGTCCATCAGACGGTCGTTGGATTTATGCACGATCAGGTTGACCGCATAGGGCGCATCGTCGGGCCCGAGTTCGGCGTTCAGCCGCTGCAGCCACTCCTCGAACTGCGCCAGCGGCCGGGCGTTCAGGCTCGGGAAGCTGCCGATGACGCCGGCCCTGCACTGCGCGATGACGAGGTCGGGGTTCGAGATGATGAACAGCGGCGAGCCGATCACCGGGATCGACAGGCGGTTCGCGAAGGCAGCGGGGATCGACACGGGCATTCTCCTTCTGCTCGTCACCCCCGCAAAGGCGGGGGGGGCGACCCGGAGGTTAATTGCCCTGTGGATCCCCCCACGCTTGGGGGAGCGCCCTGCCAGACCGGTAAGACGCGAGCCCGACGACCTACAAACGGGACCCCCCC
>JANOOK010000156.1:0-8365 GCA_031421275.1 Sphingomonadaceae bacterium | reverse complement strand
GCGGCCGGCAGGATCGTGACCACAAGGGGGCGTTGCAAGCCGGTGCTCTTCCCGCCTTCCAGGGCATCATCCCAGCAAAGCCACGTACCAGGCTGAAACTGGCAACAGCAAGCAAGGCTTTGCTTTCTGCTCCTTCCCCCTCTTGCGGGGAGGGCCGGGGTGGGGACATTAACACCATCGCTTATCAGCTATTAACCAGATAAGCACATTTGTCAAGCGCTAGGCGCGTAATTGGTTACGCGAGCTGTGCTTGTCATCCCGGCTTTCGCCGGTATGACAACAACGAGTTCGGTTTGACCTCGTGGTGTTCAAAATCGCAACATCATCGAACAGCGCGGCTCGTTCATACCAGCGTAGATCGTTAATCCGGCAGAACCCGCGCTTCATCAATCAGCATGATCGGAATCCCGCCGCGGATCGGATACGCCAGACCCGCCGCCTCGGACACCAGCTCCTGCGCCGCCGCGTCGTAGCGCAGCCGCGCCTTGGTCAGCGGGCAGACGAGGATCGCCAGCAGCCGCGGGTCGACCTCGACCGGGGCTGGCTCCGCCGGTCCGGGCACGTCGCTCACTGGCGTGTCACACCGCCGCCGGACCCCTGCGCGAAGGTCATCAGCGCGGTCAGCGTCGCGGCGCGCGCGGGCAGATCGCGCGCTTCGAGCAGTGCCTGCTTCTCGACCGCGTCGAACGGGCAGACGCTGCTCAGCGTCGTCACCAGCGACTCGTCGTCGGCCTGCGCCACCGCGGCCCAGTCGGCGCTCAGCCCCTGCGCGTCGAGATAACCGCGCAGCTCGCGTTCGAGCGCGGCGCGGGCGGCGGCGGCAAGCGGCTGGGCTTCGTCGCTATCGGCGGCAAACGCCTCGAAATCGGGCATCACCTGGCGGTACGGCGTCGTCACCTCGAGTTCGCGGGTGACGGCGAAGCGCGTCACGCCTGCCAGCGTTACCAGCAGGCGGCCGTCATCGGTGGGGCTGCATTCGGTGATGCGGCCGGCGCAACCGACGCCGAACAGCGCCGGCTGCGCCCTGGCTGGCTTACCGCGTCCGCCGCTTGCGCCGCCGGTGCGCTCGGCCCCGCCGTCGGGCGCCGCATTGCCGCGCGACTGGATCATGCCGATCAGCCCCGACCCCGCCATCGCATCGCGGATCATCACTAGATAGCGCGGCTCGAAGATGTTGAGCGGCAGCAGCCCGCGGGGCAGCAGCACCGCACCGTCGAGGGGGAACACCGGGATGACGCTCGGCAGGACGCCGTCGTCCTCGCCGTCGTCGGTGTCGAAGTCGCCCGGACCGCTCATACGAACAGGATCGTCGACAGCTTGCGGCGCACGCCTGCCGCCCACGGGTCGGCGAAGCCCGCGGCCTCGAGCAGCTGCAGCAGGCGGGTTTTCGCCGCGCCGTCGTTCCAGCTCGCGTCGCGCCGCATGATCTCGAGATACGCCGTCGCCGCGCCGTCGCGGTCGTCGCGCGCCAGCAGGCCGCCGGCAAGCGCGAAACGCGTGGCATGGTCATCGGGAGCCCCGGCGAGCTTCGCGCCAAGTCCGGCGAGATCGTCGACCGGCACCGACGTCTGCGCCAGCGTGAGCGCCGCACGCGCCTGGATAACGCCCGCATCCTTGCTGTCGGCGGGTACCACCGCCAGCGCCGCGGCCGCACCTTCGACATGGCCGCCCGCGAGCAGCGCCTTCGCGTAGCCCGCAGCAATGTCGGCGCGGTCGGGCAGCTCCTGCGCCAGCGCGCCGAACATCTCGGCCGCTTCGATGTGCGCGCCTTCGGCAAGCGCACCCTGCGCCGCCTCGACCAGTGCCGCAATCTCGGCCGCCGCATCGGGTCCGGCGACGGGCACGGCGGCGAGCAGCCGGTCGATGAACGCCGCCAGCTCGCGCTCGCCGAGCGCGCCCTGGAAGCCGTCGATCGGCTTGCCGTCGAGGAAGGCGTAGACCGTCGGGATCGACTGGATGCGGAACTGCGCCGCGATCGCCTGATGCTTGTCGACATCGAGCTTGACCAGCTGCACCCGCGGTGCGCGCGCCGCGACCAGGCTTTCGAGCAGCGGCGTCAGCGTCTTGCACGGGCCGCACCATTCGGCCCAGAAATCGACCAGCACCAGCACGCCCTGCGACGCATCGATGACATCGCGCTTGAACGCCGCGATGCTGGCCTTGTCCGCGGCGGGGGTCGACAGGCTGGCCACAATCTCTCCTGAAACCTGGTTGTCGAGGGCGAAGTCAGACAAAGGCCCGTCCGATTCGGCATTCGATCTGCGATAGCGCGCATATGGACAGCCTGCCCCCGGCTTGCCAAGTCCTCCGATGTCGCTGGACGCCCACGCCAATTAACGCTTGCACCCGCGGCTTGGCCTATGATAGCGGCCACATCCCGATGCGGTGGACACGCCCCCGTATCTGCCCGAGCGGGCGTAGCTCAGGGGTAGAGCACGACCTTGCCAAGGTCGGGGTCGAGGGTTCGAATCCCTTCGCCCGCTCCAGTTTTTTCGCAGACGTATCAGTTGGATAGCAGCCACCCCTTCGGGGTCGAGGTGCTTACATTCGTGATAGTCGATGACGCTGCAAGCGCTTTGTAAGCGCAGCGATCGGCTATTGAAGTTTCGCATTTTACGCCATTCAAGTGGGACCAGCACCGATCGGTGACTTTGCGGCAGCAGCATATTCGTTCGGTGTCAGCCAAGGACGGGGCGGCCGGCTGTCGTTGTAGAAGCGTCGCCAGGCCTCGATCCTGGCCCGGGCAGCTCGCAGGATGTGCTTGTCGAGGCTGAGATCGAGGACGTGACGGTCACGCATCGACCGCAGGTTTCAGTACCGTCTCGCACCACGTCCGAAAGCTCGTCGGCGTGCTGCTTTGGGCAGTGCGTGGCTCGGCCTGGTCGAGGCCTTCGTTCTTGGCGATTGCCATGTCGGTCATGCCCTGCGCCATCGCGTCGGACATGCCGTTCTTCAAAAACTGCGCTTTGTAATCGTCGAACGAAATCCGCTGAAATCGAATAGCGCTGCCGAGCACATCGGTCATCACTGCAGCCATGTCGTTCCACGACAGATCCTCGGGACCCATCACTGCGACATGATCCTGCCCCGACCAGCTGTCGTCGGTCAGCAACTCGGCCGCCACCGCGGCGATATCGCGGGTCGCACACGACGGGAGCTTCAGGTCGCCATCGATCGGTGAGAAGAACATGCCCTTGCTCTTGATCGGTTCGAGCTGGAACAGGATGTTGTCCATGAACGAAGGCATGGTGAGCTGGCGCATCGCGACGCCGGTGCCGGCAATCAGGTCGTCCATCATCAGCGACGCCTTCACATACCCCGAGCGCTCGGCCATCGGCGTCCCGCGCCCGAGCGCGGTCACCACGACCACGCGCTTCACGCCATTGGCCCTGATCGCATTGGCGGCGGGCCGGCTGAACTCGACATAGGCAGCCTCGACGCTTGGCGCTTTCGGATCAGGAGGCACGAGCCAAAACAAGGCGTCAGCCCCGACGAGCGCCTCTCGGACAACGCCGGTGTCGCCATGCGACCCCATCACGACCTCGATGCGCGAGCGGACGTCCTCGGACAGCTTGCCGGGATCGCGCACGACGACGCGAACCTGCGCGTCTTCGTCCAGAAGGTTCTTGAGGACTTGCCCGCCGATGTTTCCGGTTGGCGCGGTGACGACGATCATGTTTACTGCTCCGTGCTCAGCTAGACTCAAGGAACAGGAGAACGCGGTTTGGAGCTTAAGTATGCAAAGCTCCGCATTTACAGACCGTTCGTCCGGATATCGCAGCTACCCCGATTGGCCACGCCAATGCCGATGGGTCGGCAAAAGCCTTGTCAGGAACGCAAGAACATCGGAGTTGGCAGCCTTCACAATGCTGAGATGGTCGGTAGCCGCGTAAGTCCGATAGGTGACAGGCGATCCGATCGCGACCAGCTTGGCCGAAAAGGCCGCGGTCAGCGGCTCCGCAACGAAGCCATCGTCGGTGCCCTGGGCGATCAGCGTCGGCAGCCTGAGCCTGAAAGACGGGATTGCTGCTGGATCATTGGCAGCAAGAAATGCCGCCATCGCCGGTTCCGTACTCCAATCCGCTTTGAAGCCCCTGAACCCGGCGGGCGTTTTCGCGGTTACCGTCTTCGTCACGGTCGCGATCGCGCCGGGGGAACCTTGCATGCGAATGACCGGCAACAGCTTCTGCAGGTCAGTACCCATCACCGACACGGGATCGTACGACGCATTCTCAGCGATGAGTCCCGTCGCCATGCCGGCGACGTAGAAGTTCTGCAGCGCGACGAGCTCGTCGGCTTTCGCAGGGTTGTTCCGCGCGAGATCGCCGAAGCGACGAACGCTCGCCTCGATCGACGTGAACGGGGCGAGCGCGACGATCCCCTTCAGATCGAGGTCGGCCGCTTCGGCGACATAGCTCTCGACCGCCAGGGCGCCCCGCCCGCCGTCCGAATGGCCCACTACCGCCCAGCGCTTTGACAGCGACGGCTTGGCTTGCCGCGCGGCGTGCACAGCTGCGATCACGGACCGCGCCGAGCTGGCGGCGTTGTAATAAGGCGCTGGTTCACGCGCGACGGGGCCAAGTCCTTCGAGATCGGGAGCAACGACGGCATAACCTGTGTCCACGAGCGAAGCGATCATGAAGACGTAATTGCTGATGAAGCCATCCCTGGTCAGCCCGCCGTCCAAGTCGGCGGACATACTCGGCGCGCGCGCCTTGTCGCTCCACGTCGCCGCGCCGTGGACCCAGGCGACGACCGGCCAGCCCCCGGCGGGCACTTTGCCCTTGGGAACGAACAGCAGGGTCGACGCCTCGATCGCGTGACCCCTCACGCCCGGCATGTCGTGAATCAAGAGATACTCAGCCGCCTTGATCGCTTTGGGCGCTGTCCGGCGCTGCATAGAGATCAGCTTCGCAGGGGCGGAGTTAGTCGCACGGTCTGTGCCCTTCGCAAAGGTCGGCACCGCGACCATGCCACACGTCAACATCAGCAGCGGGAGGGCTAGTCCACACAGCAAACGGCGTCCCGTAACCCGCAAGACAACGGGATCGACAATATCACGATGCATGGAAGTCTCCAGTAGGGTGAGACGACTAGGTAGTTCTTGTATACCACGAGTCAATAAGGCAATGCAGTGCGACCTGGTAACCGAGGGTGAACCGCGATAACCGACTCTTCGACGCCTGTTATCCTTCCACAAGCGCCGGCAAGCCGGATCTTGCTGGATCAGATCGCCGACAAATGGTCGGTGCTGATCCTCGCTGCGCTGTGCCACGGGCCACTGCGGTTCAACGCGATCAAACGCTCATTGCAGGGCGTGACGCAAACAGCGCTGACGCAAGCCCTGCGCAGACTGGAGCGCAACGGGATCGTCTCGAGGCGGGTAACGGCGTCGGCTGCTATCGCGGTCGAGTACGCCATCACTCCGCTCGGCAGGTCGCTCGAACCGTTGTTCCAGGCGCTTGACGCCTGGACCAGAGATCATGTTCGTGAGGTCGAGCAGGCCAAGCGCGAATTTGATACGAAAGGCCCGAGGTGATGGCGGTCGAATACGGGCCGATATGAACTCGTGCGGCTACGGCGCGCCCGAATGCGCCAACGACTTTACCGCTGCCGGCTTTGGTGAATACGGAGCGGAAAGTCCCAAAATGGTGTCAAGTTGCGTCACCCGACGATGTCGGTAAGTTAGATATCTCGCGCGCCATTGTGACGGCTGATACCGTACAGCAGCACGGCGGCCAGCAGCACGCATCCAGCCCCGGCACCGAAGAACAAGCCGGCGGTTCGGACATCGAAATAGGACCCCATGACGCCTGCCAGCAGGCTGCCGAGGAACTTCGCGATGTACCAGCCACCCATCGCCATGGCGGCGAAGCGTTCCGGTGCCAGCATGTCGACCAGCGTCAGGCCGACCGGGATCACCATCAGTTCGCCAAGCATCAGCAACACGAAATAGGCGATCACCCACCGCGGCCCGACCACGTGCCCACTTCGCGTCAGCGCGGCTGCGGCGAGCACCATGACCAGCATCGAGGCGCTGGCCAGGATGCAGCCGAGGCTCATCCGCCGGATCAGGTGTGCCGTTCGCTCAGGCGTCCGGCGGCGGCCCCAGAGGCGCATCAGGACCGGGGTGAACGCGATAATCAGCAGCGGATTGATCGCCTGGAACCACGTTGCCGGAATGGTGCGGGCCTGTCCGAAAAGCATGACAGAACGGTCGGTCTGATTCTGAACCCAGAGCGCGATGACGTTGCCGCTCTGCTCGTAGCCGATGCGGAACATGACGACGATCAGGATCACCGCGATCAGCAGACGAACGTCGCGAGCCTCCGATGGTCGCTTGGCGACGAGAACGCCGCCCTGCTGCGGCGAGCCGCGCACGGGCTCGGGCGGCAGCAGATGCGCAAAGCTGCGGTAGATGACGAGCCCGATCAACATGCCGAAGCCGGCGGCAGCAAAGCCCCAATGCCAGCCGAGCAGCTCGCCGAGCGAGCCGCAGACCAGCGGCGCGAGCAGTCCGCCGAGATTGATGCCCATGTAGTAAGCGCTGTATGCCCCCGCCTTGCGCGGGTCGTCGTCGGCGTAAAGGCTGCCGACCTGCACCGCGAGGGTCGGAATGAACAGGCCGTTGCCGAGCGCGACGAGAGCGAGCGCCGGGAACAGCAGCGGTTCCCACGACATCGCGAAGTGGCCGGCCATCATCAGCACCGCGCCGATAACGACGCTGCGGGTCCGCCCGAGCCAGCGGTCGGCGATCAAGCCGCCGAAGAACGGGCTGAAGAACGCCGCCGCGCCGTAGACACCGTAGATGATCGACGACTTCGCCTGGGTGAAGCCGAGGTGGCCGGTCATGTAGTAGACGAGCAGCGCCTGCAGGCCGAAGTAGGAGAACTCCGCCCACATCTGGGTCATGAACAGGACGGTCAGGCCAGGCGGGTGGCCGAACAGCGATCGTGGGCTGCCGCGAACCGGCTGCGGCCGGGCACCCGCCGTCACGGCCGGCGCTTCATTGCTCTACCCGCATGCCGCGGCCCCAGACACCGTCGTCGCACCAGACCTTGCCGTCGATGTATTGAACTGCAGGACTTCGGTCCTTCACCAACGAGATCGGCCCGTCGAGATCGACGATGTCGCAAAGCTGCCCGACGATGAATGCCGGTGCCATTGCCCAGCTCGACCCCGCCATGTTGCCGACCATCAGCTTGAAGCCGAGTTCGCGAGCCCGCCGCGCCATCGCCAGCGCTTCGGTAAGCCCGCCGCACTTGTCGAGCTTGATGTTGATGACGTCGAAGCGTCCGACCAGCGCGTCGAGATCGGCGGACGACAGGACACTTTCGTCCGCCGCGAGCGGGATTGGCGAGATAAATCCGTCGAGCCGGGCTTCCTCCCCGCGCGGCAGCGGCTGTTCGACAAGGGCGACCGCGTAGCGAACGAATGCCGGCAGCGCGGTCTGCAGCCCGTCGAGAGTGTATCCCTGGTTGGCGTCGACCGCGAGCCAGACCCCGGGACAAGCCGCGCGCACCGCCGCGACGCGGGCGATGTCGAGCTTCGGATCGCCGGTGAGCTTGAGCTTGATCGCGACGGCACCGGTCAGTGCTTTGGCACCGGCCGCCATTGTCTCGGGCGTGTCGGCTCCAAGAGTCAGCGTCGTCACAAGCGGCCCGTTAGCCGGTCCGCCGGCTAGCTCCCTGACCGTTGTGCCTTTCCGGGCGGCCTCCAATTCCCACATCGCGCAATCGAGCGCGTTGCGTGCGCCGCCCGGCGGCAGCTCCAGTTGAAGCTGTTCGCGCGACATCCCGGCCTCGATTGCGCCGCGCACGCCCTCGGCGACTGCAGACATGTGCGCGACGTCGTCGCCCAGATAATAAACCCCGGCCGCCTCGCCGCGCCCGCAGTGAACGCTGTCGCCGATCGTCGCCACGATCGCGGGCATCTCGCGGAAGACGTGTCCGGCGATTGCGAACGGCTGTTTCAGAGTCTGCCGCTCGATCTTGATGTCGAGAATGCGCGCCCTCGTGCTGACCATCTTTTCCTCGCGTAGTTGCGCCACTGGTGCGGCGGGCATGGCCGTCGACAGCTAGGCTTCGCGCCGCCGGCTAGTAGTCGAGCGCTGGCGTGACCAACCCGGCGTCGATCACCAGCCACACCAAGAACAGCGCGGACGCCGCAAAGACGATCGCCCATGTCTTGGAGAACCAGCCGGCCCGGCCCAGCGCGAGCTTTGCGTTCCAGAGCGCGACGATCGTGCCCGCGATGAACACCAGCGAGACAAGCTGCATCAGCCGCATCCAGACATCGAGGCTGCCATCGAGTGCAGTGACGTCGCTGGAGATCGCCTGGAAGATCGCCAGCCAGCCGGCGGCAA
>JANOOK010000155.1:0-16380 GCA_031421275.1 Sphingomonadaceae bacterium | reverse complement strand
CGACGTCAATCTCTACTCGGTGTTCGTCGAGCGCGCCGCGGCGCTGATCAAGCCCGGCGGGATCGTCGGGCTGCTGACCCCGTCGGGCATCGCGGGCGACCTCGGCGCGGCGGCGTTCTTCCGCTCGATCAGCATCGGCGGCCGGCTCGGCGCGGTCCTCGACTTCGAGAACCGCGCGCGCGGCCGCGAGCTGTTCTTCCCCGAGGTCGACAGCCGCTTCAAATTCTGCGCGCTGGTGTTCGGCGGCCGCGAGCGGCGCTTTGCAGCCGCCCAGCTCGGCTTCTTCCTGCCCGCGGCCACCGACGCGGCGGTCGACGCCAACGGCTTCGAACTCGGCCCCGCCGACTTCGCGCGGGTCAACCCGAATACCGGGACCGCGCCGGTATTTCGCACCCGCCGCGATGCCGACCTGACGCTTGGCATCTACGCGCGCGTGCCGGTACTCGTCGACCGCAGCGCCCTGCCGCCCGCCGCGAGCTGGCCGGTGCGCTACATGACGATGTTCCACATGACCAACGACAGCCACCGCTTCCGTACCCGCGCCGAGTTGGAGACCGACGGCTTCTACCCAATCGCGGGCAATCGCTGGCGGCGCGGCGCGGGTGCGAGCGCGGTCGAGATGGTGCCACTGTACGAGGGCAAGATGGTGCAGGCGTTCGACCATCGCGCCGCGAGCGTTGAGGTCAACGCTGCCAACCTCCACCGCCCGGCCCAACCCGTCGCGACCACGCCGATGGAGTATGCCGACTCAAGATGGTCTCCGGTGCCGCAGTTTTTCGTGCCTGCCAGCGACGTCGCTGAACAATGCACCGCCGAGTACAGCATCGGCTTCAAGTCGGTGACGGCACCGACCAACGCCCGCACCATAATCGCTGCCATGCTGCCGTTCTCCGGCGTCGGCAACTCGATGGCGCTGATCGACTTGCCGCCAGCCGATCGCGCACTGGTCTTGGGCTGCGTGAACTCGCTGCCCTTCGACTTTGTGGCGCGGCAAAAAGTGCAGGGTCAGAACCTGAACTGGTTTATCTGGGAACAGCTCCCCGTCCTCCCGCCCGCCGCCTACGACCGCGCTTTCGGCCCGAAGACCGCCGCCGAGATCGTCCGTGCCGACGTGCTCGCGCTGACCTACACGGCGCACGACATGGCCCCGTTCGCGCGCGACATGGGCTATGTCGATGCGGCCGGCAGCGTCCGCCCGCCGTTCGCGTGGAACGAGGACGAGCGCCGCACCCGCCGCGCGCGCCTCGATGCGCTGCACTTCCACCTCTACGGGCTCAGCCGGGCCGACGCCGAGCACATCCTGTCGACCTTTCCGATCGTCGAGCGTGAAGATCGCGCCCGCCACGGCCGCTATCTGACCCGCGACCTCATCCTGACGTGGATGGCCGCGCTCGCCGCCGGCGACCCCGACGCCGACATCCGCGTGTGAGCCGCCAAGGTGGCCGAACGCCAGGCTCCGGTTATCCACAGATAACCGACCGACACGCACATATGCTGTTGCGTCGATGAAACGACGGTCGCACTGTCCTACTGCGTCGACGCCGGACTGAAAAGCCGCGCAGCAGGTCGACGCGAGCATCCTGGAGAAGCCGTGACAGGCGCAAATGCCGTAATTTCGCTTCACCCCCGTCGCCGCTGGTCGTTAGGGGTCATACTGACGCTTTGCCTGGCGTGGCTCGCCGGTAGCGTCGCGCGGCGGTTCGCTTTTCCGTTCGACCTGGGCGAGGCCGTCGATCTGATCGGTGCCGTCGCGCCGCCGCTAATCGTCGCGCTGTTCGTGGTCGGCGTGGCGCGCGCGTCACGACCGGACGAGATCGACGAGCTCGAAGCCCGCGCCGCCGACGTGCAAACTGCCGTGCATGCGGCCAGCGACCAACTCCACACCGTCGAAGCGAGCTTGTCGCGCTGTATCGACTACATGCGGGAGTTGACGCGCGCCTCCGCCGACGGAGGCGCGCTCGCTGCGGGTGCGGCTCAGCTCAACACCACCGTGGCCGACATGGCCACGTCAAGCAGGTCGGCCAACGAGGTTGCGACGCGCCTCGTCGGCACCCTGCCCGAGCTCGAACGCCTGGCTGGCATGATCGCGGCAATGGGCGGCCGGCTCGAGACCGAAACTGCCCAGCAGCTCCGCATCATCGAAGCCCTGCTCGGCGCGGTGCAGGTGCGGGGGGATGAAGTCGCCACCCAGGCCGACGGCGCGATCGCCAGCCTCAACCGGCAGCTTGCCGAAGTCGACGAGCAATCGCGGCAGATGACGACCCGGATCGCCAAACGCGCCTATGCGCTCGACGCGGCGGTCGACGGCGCGTCGGGCCGGGCGACCACGCTGCTCGATAGCGTCGGCGACAGGATCGCCGCACGAATGGCGACGATGGATGACCGGCTGTCAGTCGCGCGCGCCGCGCTCGACGCCGTGGGCGAGCACGGCACGTCAACCATCGGTCGCCGCTTGGATCAACTGACCGATTCAGGTCAGCGTTTGACCGACCTGCTGGCGACGCTGGATACCCACAGTGCAACCGTCCGGGAGGCGACCGAGGCTCACCTCGATGCGCTGCCGGGCCGCCTCGCCGCCGCCAAGCAGCTGGACGATGCCGCGTTCGATCATCTGTGCGGCCGAGCGGGCGCGCTCGATACCGCGCTCGCCGGCCTGCGCGAGCCGCTGGCGGCGTCCGGCGCGGCAGTCGATCACCTTCATGGGCAGATGCAGCGGCTGCAGGATGCTGCCGATCATTTCGAGGCAGCGCTGGCATCCGGGCTGCCGGGCGCGACCGACCGGCTGCAGGCGCTCGAAGCGAGCAGCGGGTCCCTGACGCGCGATGTCGAGGCTCTCGGCGACGCGCTTGCCGATCGAACCAAGACGGTCATGGCCGTCGCCGTGCTCGTCGGCGAGACACGAACCGAGCTGGCGGCACTCGGCGACGCCGACCTGCGGCTCGTCGACGACCGGATAACCGCGACGGTTGCGGTGATCGACAACCTCGGCCGGCAGATCACCGCCTGTGGCGATCAGAGCAGCCGCGTCACGGCAACGGTCGAAGCCGAATTCGGCGTGCTCGAGCAGCAGTTTCGGCTTGCCGAGCGCGATGGCGAGACCCGGTTGGCGGCGATGGCGGACCAGATCGGGGCAGTCCGCACGTCGATCGAGCACCTGAACGAGCCCATTCGCGAGGTGCATACGTCGCTCGGCGATGTCGATGCTCAGGTCGCGCATATCGGGATCGCCTCGACGGATTTGACGGCGCGGCTCAACGCGGACTTCGGGGTAACGGCGGCGGCGTTTGCGGGAATGCACGAGGGCGCCGCGGCACTGCTCCGCGAGACCACGCTGCTGAAGGCGGAAACCGCCGAGGGATCGGCGGCAATCGCTGCCGTCTCCGACCGTTTCGCCGGTGAGCGCGCGGCGTTCGCTGCTGCGGCAGCGACGCTCGGCACGACTTTCGACCGGGCGCGAGAGGTGCTCGATACGCTCGCTGCGGCTACGGCCGAGGTCAGCGCCGGCACGGCCGACGAGCTCGGACGCACCTTCGAGCGGGCCCATCGATTGGCCGAGGCAAATACCGCCGCGCTCCGCGATATGCTGACGGCGGTGATCCGCGAGGCCGAGGACGCGCTCGGCAAGTCCGGCGCCGAAATAGCCGAAGCCGCCTTCGGCCAGCCTATTCGCGGCGAGCTCGCCGCGATCGGGATTGCAACGGGACAAGCCGGCGAGCTTGCCGAAGCAGCTGCGAGGCGGATCGCTGTGCAGGTGCGGGCGGTCGGCACGCTGGTCGATGGCGTCAACGACAAGGTCGGCGAGATGGAAACCCGGCTCGACGTTCGGGCTCGGGATACGTTGTCGGCGCGATCGTCGCGCCTGATCGCGATGCTGGCGACCGCATCGGTCGACGTCACCCGGCTGTTGTCGATGGATGCGGGCGAACAGGCATGGGTGCGCTATCTAAAGGGCGACCGGAGTATTTTCGCACGGCGCGCGGTCCGCCTGATCGATCGCCCGATGTCGGTGAAGATCGCGCGGCACTTCGCGCACGACCCGCAATTCAACGACGAAGCTTCGCACTATCTCGATCTGTTCGAGCAACTGGCGCGGCGCCTGATGACCGACCCCGACGGCGATGCCCTGCTGGCGACCGTCGTGTCGTCCGACATCGGTAAGCTCTACGTCGCGATCGCACGGGCGAGCGGGCGCTGGACGCCGGTCGCATGAACCGGCGCGAGCGGTCCTCCGGTTGCCCACAGCCACCACAACGTACCGACGGCGATGGCCACGGCATAGGGCACATGCGTCGCCGCCACAGCCGTCGTACCGGCGAAACGACGCCGGAACATCATAATTAGCGCAAGGCCACCGCCCGCCACCGACGTTGCGAGGAATACCACCGGCAGACCGGTAAGACCCGCCCACGCCGCAATGGCCGTCATCAGCTTGACATCGCCACCGCCGAGCCAACCGCGGCCGA
Source organism: Sphingomonadaceae bacterium (assembly GCA_031421275.1). GTDB lineage: Bacteria > Pseudomonadota > Alphaproteobacteria > Sphingomonadales > Sphingomonadaceae > Polymorphobacter_B. The sequence goes on along the minus strand of JANOOK010000155.1, from coordinate 11,917 downwards.
ATGCCAGCAGACCGAAGGCGAACATGATCACCGGTGCGGCAGCGTGCGACCACCACGCGAAGCCGGGCGTGGCGATGCCGAAAACAATTCCCAGGATCAGCACCCCGATCGATATCTCGTCGGGGATCTGGTAGCGAACGACGTCGATGATCGCCACGCCGCAGACCAGCGCAAGCGCAGCCAGCGCCGTTACGATCGTCAGGATGTGCATCATCGTTGCGGCGGACCGGGAACGGCCGGTTGATGGGCGAGCTGCTTGAGGTAGACGAGATTGTCCCATGCCGTCCGGTCAAATTGCGGACTGAGGCGCATCGCGCGGGTAAAATACGTCTCGGCGATACCATATTCGCCGCGGCTCATCGCTGCGAACCCCACCGTATTAAGATCGTTGACCAGACTCGCCTTGGTCGAGCCGGCGAACGCATTCTTGTAATCGCCGAGCATGGCGCGCGCGAGGCGCAGATTGTTCGCCGCGGGAGCGAGCCCGGGCTCGATCACCAAAGCCTGCGACAGATCACTCACCGCCTCGTCGAGGCGACCGCGCAACAGCCTCGAATAGCCACGGTTCGTCAGCGCCGCAGCGGATCGCCCGTCCAATGTCAGCGCACGGCCATAAGCAAGCTCGGCACTGGTCCAGTCGCGCTGATGATCGGCCGCAACGCCGCGCGCGATCCACGCCCGGACCAACGACGGGTCGAGCCTGCTCGCAGCGTCGAGCGCGACGATCGCGGCGGTCTCGCGACCGAGGCGCAGTTGTGCGAGACCGACCCCGAGCTGCGCCCGAGCAGCGACGGTCGGGTCGCCGACGAGTGCGGTATAGGCCGTCAACGCCGCTTCTGTTGCTCCCGTGGCGAAGGCGCTGTCTGCAGCCGTGAGCGCGCCGGCCGCAACCGCCGCGTCGATACGCGTGCGAACGATGTCGGGAGAGGCTGAAATATTACCAGCTGGTGGTGCTGCAGCGGCAGACACCGCGACGCACCCGAGCGTTAGCCCGACCGACCATGCAAAGCGCGCGCGTCTCACGTGCGGAACATCGCAGCGATGCGCCCATGTTCGGCCGGTGCAGGTTTCACGACGGCGACGGCGGTTTTGACGCGCGCGGCAAAGGCGTTCAGTTCGAGATCGTCGCTGTCGAACATGGCGGGATCCCGCTGCTTCGGTCCTTCGCCGACCGCCGCAGTATCGCCATAGCGCGCCGTCGCGCCGCGCCGCCGCAGGACCGGTGCGCCGGCGTCGCTATCGTTCAGCACCAGTCTCGAATTAGTCAGCGTCCGGGAACCGAGCGGGTCGCCTGTGGCATGAGGAAGCAGGATCACTGGGACCGACAGGCGGGCCAAGGCCGCCTCTACTAGGGCGACCGGCGGCGAAGCCGAGGACGCCGACGCGCGCGCATCTGCGAGGTCGCGCTCAGCCGCATCTGCTGCTTCTTCGCCGTGGACACGCGCGACAAGCGCTTCGTCGTCGGCTGGCGTCCAGGTCGCGGCAACCACGACCATTGCGTCGGCACCGTCCAGGTCCGTCCCTGCGGCCGAAGCCGCAGCCGCAGCGGGCGCAAACGTCAGCCGCTGTTCGCCGTCGGTCGTCAGTTCGATAAGGGCAACCGGCTGTGGCTCTGCGACGGTCTCCGTCGTGGTCCTTCCCGGCGCGGCAAGCCGGGCTAGCGTCGCCTTGGCGGCAGCAGCAGCGGCGGGCTCGGTGGATGCCGCCGCCGCGCGCAGCAGCGGAATCGCCGCAGCATAGTCACCAGCGAGGAAGCGCGAATAGCCCAGGTTATTCAGCAGCTGCGGTGACGTGGGATGGACCGCCAATCCCGCTTCGTAAGACATCCGTGCGAGATCCGGACGACCGAGCTGGTCATAGCAGACGCCCATACCATTCATCGCGTCGGCCGTCTCCGCCGATACCTTCGTCGCTTCGCGGAACGCGGCTAAAGCTCCGACGGCATCGCCGTTCGCCAGCAATCGCTTACCGGTTTGGTAAGCATCGGCATCGCGTGAGGCCTCCACCGGTCCAATCAGGCGAACACCGTCGATCGCGCGCGGCGGCTGTGGATGCGCCGCAACGCCGTCTGCGAGGACAAAGCACAGCAGCGCGCCGACGCGCAGGGGGGCGCTAGTTCGTGGCATCAATGTGATTCAGATTGGCGTAGGCGGTCAGGCCGGCCGGTAGCATCAGAACCGCCACCATCGTTGGCAGTAGAAAAAAGACAAGCGGCAACGATAACAGGACGGGGAGGCGCGCTGCCTTCTCCTCCGCCCGCATTCGCCGCGCGTCGCGCATCTCGCTCGCGTAAATCCTCAGCGCCTGGCTGACGCTCGAGCCGAGTTTGGCGGACTGATTGAGGAGCGTCACGAACGAGACAAGCTCGGGCAAACCCGAGCGCCGCGCGAGATTGCGGAGCGTGACGTCGCGGCTTCGCCCGGCGCGCAACTCCAGCGATACGACGGCAAGCAGTTCGGCGAGGAGCGGATGCGAGGTCGTTATCTCCGAACCAACGCGCGAGAAACTTGCATCGATTCCGAGGCCCGCATCGACGCAAACCAGCATGAGATCGAGCGCGTCGGGGAAGCCGTTTAGGATCTCCTTGCGACGCTCCGCGGCCTTCGAACTCACGACGTAGTTGGGCAAGTACACACCAATCGACGCTGCCGCAGCAATGATAATATAGACTTTCATTGCCGACGGGAAGGATGTCAAAGACATCGCCAGATAGGCAATAAGCGGAAACGCGAAGATCAGCGCGGTCTTGATCAGGACAAAGGCGCGCACGGCGTAGGGGTCGTCATAGCCGGCCAGCATCAGCCTCTCCGTTAACGCCCCGCCCTCGGTGTCCGTCAGTGAGACGCCGCGGTTCTCCACGGCGACGACCAGGCGCGCCCATAGCGACCGCGACGAATCGTTAATCAGCGTGGGACCGTTCTCGACCGCTGAATCCGCTGTTGAAGTGAGCCGGCGTCGCAAGTTATCATTGGCGCTCACCGTCGGACGAAGCGCAAGCGCCACGAGCACGAGTGCGGCGAAGATGATGACAACCAGCAGGGCAAGCATCATAATCTGTCAAATCTTAATCTTGATCAGATTTTTCATGATCACGACGCCGAGTGCATACCACACCCCGACAGCCATCGCCCCGGGCAAGAACATCGGGTTGTCGAGCGCGTCGAGGTAAAAGTGCGGCTGCGTCGCGAACACGAAGCAGAAGGTCGCGACCGGCAAAAGGCTCAGGATGGTACCCGTCATCTTGCCCTCACTCGACAACGCACGCACTTTCAGTGCCATATGGGCGCGGTCGCGGATGACCCGCGATAAGCCATCGAGGATGTCGGCCAGGCTGCCGCCGGTTTCTGCCTGGATCGATACCGAGACAACGAACATCTGGATGTCTTGCGTCCGAACCCGCGCCGAAAGGTTGACCAGCGCGCCGCGCAGATCATAGCCGTAGTTCATCTCGGCGACCACGATACCGAACTCCGAACCGATCGGATCGGGCACTTCGCTGACCAGCAGCTCGAGCGCGCTGGTGACCGGATGACCAGCCCGCAAGCCGCGGACCAGGATGTCGAGCGCGATCGGGAACTGCGCCTCGAACTTTGCCATGCGCGCGTCGGCCTTCCGGGCAAGCAGGACGAGAGGCAGGACACCACCGAGTGCGGCCGCAAAGGCGATCAGCAACAGATAACCGGAAACCGAGTGGATGCGGCCGGTGATATTGCCGAGTACGGGAAAGACCACGCCGATCGTCAGCGTCGCCGTCAGCATGAGCACGATCAGGCGCTGCACCGGCATCTTGATCCCCGCCTGCGTCAGGCGGACTTCGAGGTATTCGACGATGCGGGGTGGTGCGAACAGCGAGCTCGCTTTCGTACCGTCGCGGCGTAGCGCCGACAGGACTTCGGCATTGGATGCGCCGCTGGCCAGTAGTTTCATGCGCTGGTTGACCCGCTTGCCGACGCGGTTTTTGTCGGCGACGTAAATATACGTGCCTTGCGCCAGCAGCATCGTCCCGAGGAACACGGCAAGGTAAAAAATCAGCTGCGGATCGAAGTAGTTCATGCCGCGCCTTCCAGACGGCGATACGGATCGAAGACGCGCGTGTCGATATTGATGCCGCGCGCGCTTAGCACCTCCATGAATTTCGGCCGCACGCCGGTCGGGCGCAATTCCCCGATCACCATGCCGGCACTATCGATGCCGCGCCGCTCGAACCGAAAAATCTCCTGCATGAGGATCATCTCGCCCTCCATCCCGGTTACCTCGGCCAGCGAGGTCAGCCGCCGCCGGCCGTCGCTCAGCCGCTCGAGCTGCAGGACGACGTGGATTGCCGAGGCGATCTGCTCGCGCGCCGACTTGGGCGAAATGTCGATCCCGCTCATGCCAATCATCTGCTCGACGCGGCTCAGCGCATCGCGCGCCGTATTGGCATGGACGGTGGTCATCGAACCGTCGTGTCCGGTGTTCATCGCCTGCAGCATGTCGAACGCTTCACCCGACCGGATTTCCCCGAGGATGATGCGGTCGGGGCGCATTCGCAGCGCATTCTTGACCAGCTCGCGCTGGGCAACCTCGCCGCGTCCCTCGACATTCGCGGGGCGCGTTTCCAACCTCACGACATGCCGCTGCTGGAGCTGCAGTTCGGCTGAATCCTCGATCGTGACGATGCGCTCGCTGCCGTCGATCGACGCCGACATCGCGTTCAGCATGGTGGTCTTGCCCGATCCGGTTCCTCCCGAGATCAGCACGTTGCGACGGCTTTCCACGACGCCGCGCAGGACCATCGCGGCATCGGGCGGCATCGAGCCGTAGCTGACCAGCTTGTCCATATCGATCGGCGTCTTCGAGAACTTGCGGATCGACAGGATCGCACCGTCGACGGCGAGCGGCGGGATGATGGCGTTAATGCGGCTGCCGTCGGGCAGTCGCGCATCGACCATCGGCGAGCTTTCGTCGATGCGCCGCCCGACCCCGCTGACGATCTTGCCGATAATGCGGAGCAGGTGGCGTTCGTCGGCGAACCTGACCCGCGTCTCCTCGATCCGGCCGCTGCGCTCGACGAAGACGATCGACGCCGTGTTGACCATGATGTCGGTAACCGACGGGTCCTTGAGCAACGGCTCGAGCGGACCGAGGCCGAGCAGTTCGTCGAGAATGTCCTCGACCAGCTGCTTACGTTCGATGAGGTTCAACGCATGGTTGACCTCCTTCAGCATGTCGACGACGATCTCGCCGATCTCGCGGCCGACCTGCTCCCGCGACATTGTCTCGAGTGCGGCAAGGTTGATCCGCTCGATGAGCTTCTGATGGAGGTCGACCTTCATCTCGGTCATCTTGTCGAGCCGATCGGTCTCGACGCTCTTGCGCGGGCGCGGCTCGATCGCTGCCGGTCGCGAGACCTCCGCGACCGACAGCGGTTCACCGGCGATCACCGGGGCAGCCGGCTTGCGGGTCGGCCAGATCATGCGCTCTTCTCGCCGCGGAGCATTTCGGCGAGGGTTGCCACCATCGCCCGCACGTCCTTCTCGACCCGGCTCTTCGACTTGATCGCGGCGAACGACTTGCCGCTGTCGATCGCCGCGCTGACCGTCGGATAGTCGTTGGCGATGGCATGATCGATGCGGCGGCCCAGCAGCGACTGGGTTTCGGTCAGGTCGAGCTTGCCGAACGTCGGCCGAACGACCCGATTGACGATAACGCGCAGCCGATCGCTGAAGCCATTGGCGGCGATGATCTCGCTCTGCCGGCGCGCCTGATGGATACCCGGCACCGTCAGGCTGGTGACCATCAGCGTCAGGTCGGCGACCTCGACGACGCGCATCGACCACGTCGTCCACGCGCCGGGCAGATCGATCAGGACGATATCGAACGCCTGCGCCGCCAATGCCATCATCTGGTCGATGCGGTCGGGCGAAAGCGTGTCGAGCGGCAGGATTTCGGTCGGGCTGGCGATCACGCTGAGGCCCGACGAATGCGTCTGCGCAATCGTGCGCAGCAGATCGACGTCGAGCCGGGAATCAGCATCGAGGACATCGGCGAGGCTCAGGCTGGAGCCGAGGTCGAGATAGAGTGCGGCATTACCGAACTGCACGTCGAGGTCGATCAGGCACACCCGCGCGGTCGCCGACCAGGCGATCCCGGCCTGCACCGCGAGCGCCGTCGTCCCGCAACCGCCGATCGCGCCGACGAACGCGACGATCTTGCCGCGCGGCAGTCGCTGCGGTGCGGTACCGGTTCGGGCTGGTTCGCGCAACGGCGCGAGGGCTGCGGCCAGCTCGGCGGCCGTGAAGTGCAACGGCACGACATCGGCGGCCCCGGCGCGCAGAACCAACCGGGTCGCGGCAACCGTCAGGTCACGGACCGCAGCGATGACAGCCAAATGCCCGGTCTGGTCGCGGGCGAAGCGTTCGAAGCGGTCGAGCGCTTCCGGTTGAGTCGGGTCGATCTCGACGATGACGACGTCGGCTTGGCGCAGCGCCGCCCCCGCCAGCGACAGCCCGGCGAGACCGCTGGTGTCGACGGTGACATTCGGCTGGCTCCAGCCGCCGGTACCGACGAGCATCGGCGGGGTCGACGGGTCGACCACCAGCAGCACGCGCATCTTCACGTCGGTGGTAAGCATCGCAACCTCCGGCCTGATGGCCTGTACTCCACTCATTACCCTGGCCCGCCCGCCGCTGCTGGAGCGGGCAACATCATTTCGGTCCGGTCGAGATCAGCGGGATCGACACGGTCGGCTCGTCCCCGGCGCCGCCCTGGCCACCGAGGTCGGACTTGCCGTTGGTCCGCAGCAGCGGTTTGAGCTTGCCGGTCTGATAGCGGATCATCGCGTCGGCGGCCCGGCGACCGCTGGTGCCAACGAGCGGGCGGCCGCGGTAGTCCGGGTCCATGTCGACCGCCTGCGTCACGATGTTGGCACGGACGCTGGCACCGAGATTGCGATCGGGACCGGCGTGGACGGGACCGGCGAGACCGGCTAGCGCCACGGTTACGAGGCACATGTATCTGATCATCTTAGCACATGCCCAATATCGGCGTCGATCCCGCCGGGTTTAATGTCGCTCGGCACCAGCCGTTTCGGGCCGGCGCGCTCACTCCGGCCGTTGAGCAGGATGTCGGTGTCGCTCGGCTGCATGACGCGGTCGGTCGGCAGGGCGATCTGGCTCGGCCGCGTCGGTCTGACGATATGCGGCGTGACGACGATCACCAGCTCGGTTTCGTTACGATTGAAATAGGTCGAGCGGAACAACGCGCCGAACAGCGGGATCTTACCGAGCAGCGGGATCGCCTTGACGGTGTCGTTGAAGTCCGACTGGATCAGCCCTGCCATGGCGAACGCCTCGCCGTCGCGCAGTTCGAGCGCGGTCTTGGCGCGGCGGACTTTGAGCCCCGGAATCTGGATGCCGCCGATCTGGATACCGGCGGCCGGGTCGAGCGAGCTGACTTCGGGCGCGACCGACAGGTTGATCAGGCCGTCGCCAAGCACGGTCGGGACAAACGCGAGGCTGACTCCGAACTGCTTGAATTCGATCGAGATGCGGCCGAAGCCATCGACTCCGCTCGGGATGGGAAATTCGCCGCCGGCGAGAAAGCTCGCGCTTTCGCCCGACAGCGCGACGAGGTTAGGCTGCGCCAGCGTATGAACCAGCCCCTGCTGTTCGAGCGCGTCGATCTGGAAGGCTATACCCGTGCCGAGCAAGCCGACCTTAATTGCGTAGGGGTTAGAGGTGGTGTTGACCGCAGGCACCGACACTGAGCCGCTGGACGGGTTCACGGGGTTAGACGAGCCAAGCCCCGACGGAGGACCGCCGATAACAGTTGGTGAGTTGGTCGCCGATCCCAGCACTGATTGGAAGAAGCTGAAGTTGTTGATCCCCAGCTGCTTGACCGTGCCGCGGGTCATCTCGGCGAAGCGGACCTCGAGCAGGACCTGCTGCGGCTCGTCGACCGACAGCAGGTTGGCGACCTTCTTCGGTGCATAGGTTTCGGCGATCGTCGCGGCACGCTCGGCCGCGCCGGCGCTCGACACGCGGCCGTCGAGAATCAGCGAGTCGTTCGAGACGGTGACGCCGATGTGTTCGGTCGGCAGCAGCTCGGCGAGCTGGCGCTTCAGCCCCTGGGCGTCCGGTCCGACGACGATGTCGACGACCGCGACCAGCGCGCCCCTGCGGTCGAGGATGGTCAGGTTGGTCGCGCCGATCGCCTTGCCCTGGACGTAGATCGAGCTGACCGAGGTCGGCATGGCGTCGGCGATCTCGTCGTTGCCGACCAGGACCTTGGCGAACGGCCGGTCGATCCGCAGCGTCTGGCTTTTATTGAGTGGCACGATCATCACCGCGCCGGCGCGCGAGTCGGTCGTCGGCGCGGCCGCAAGCGGGGCGGCGCTACAGCCGGCGAAGGCCACCACGATCGCGAGCACGGCGGGTCTGACGATCATCAATTGGGCACCGCATAATGGGTTGATTCACCGCCGCGGACGACTTCGACGCCGGCCGCAGCCGGGGCGGCCCGGGCGGCGGCGCGACGCCGGACGTGGCGAACGGTGTGCACCGCCGCGGCGGCCGGCGCGCGTGCCGGGCCATCGTGGAGATCCTCGACGTGCAGCGAGGCCACCGCGGTATGGTCCTTGTCCGACAGCGGCCGCAGCGCCAGCGCCAGCGAACCGACGCTCTGGCCGAGCGTCAGCTTGGCGACCTGCGACGGGGTCACCTCGAGCGTCGCCGAATGGACGACTTCGGGCTTTTCGGAGCTGACGTTGATGTTCTGGCCGATCGCGAGAACGCGGACATCCTGGATCAGCAGGTCGGTGATCGGCTGCGGCTTGGCACCTTCGGGAGCGGCCGCGCGCATCAGCGGCTGCGGCCCCTGCGCCAGCGGGCCATGACGGACCGAGGCCTTGTCCTTCGCCACCGGCCGGTTGGGGCCGGCATCGAGCATTTCGCCGGGGTCCATCGTCACGACGGTGTCGTAGTGGACGGTTTTTTCGGGCGGTGTGCGGGTAATGAAGACATCGACGTGGTCGCCGGGCGCGACGAGGCCGCCGACCCCCGATGATTCGGTGACGTTGACCGTCAGCGCGCGCATGTCGCTGCCGATCACACCCATCGTGCTGAGCCGGTTGCCGGTGCCGGATATCGCGGTCGGGACGACGACCTCGTTGACCGCGATCGCGCGCTGCGCGACCCGAGTGCCGTCGCCGACGGCGAGATCGATTGTCTTGAACGCGCCTTGCGGGACGGCGTCAATCGGCAGTTGCACCAGCTTGAGCGAGTCGGCAGCGATCTTGTCGCCGAATGCCAGCGGCTTAGCGGCTGCGACGGCGGCAAAAGTGGTCGGGACCGGGGCGGCGCTTGCACCGCCCAACGTGGCGCGGGCGATCACGACTGCGATCAAGCCAAGAACCGCCGCAGCGGCGATCATCATAACCGACGATCTGTTCACGCCCTCACCCCCCGACTATCCGGTAAAGCACACTCGAATACTTCTGACGCTTCCGCGATGCAGACCTGTTGAAGTCCGCACCAATCCTATCGTTACTTAATGACCAAATAGCTTGCGACGCTTGTAAAAACCCCGCTCATTCCTTTGGCGAGCGCGTTAAGCGCAAATATGGCAGCACCTCCAACCAACGCTATCACAAGAGCGTATTCGGCCGCCGCCGCGCCGGATCGGCCAAGTTTCAGATAACTGCGCATTATTCGATGTCCAATCATGCGAGGACGCCGCAGACGATGATGATCCGCGCTCAGTCGATGAGCGCGGATCACCTATTCGCTTACTTGCCGATATTGGTGCCGGAAGCGGTCACCGCGGTACCCATAGTCGTGAACACGCCCTTGATGCTGGTACCAAGGCTGGTTGCGGTCAGGATGATCGCACCACCGACGAGGGCGACCATGAGAGCGTACTCGGCCGCCGACGCGCCGGACTTGTCGTTCTTGAAACCACGAAGAAGCTTGATCACGTTCGTTCCCCTAAATCCGGTTGCCACCGGGAAGCTGCCCCACCCGACCATACGGGCGAGAGACGAACGGGTAGAAACTGAAACACCGGCCATTCCGAAGCACGATCTGCCAGTCCGTCGTCCATCTTCATAACGTTGTACTAACGACTTTTAAGAAAGGCAACAACTTTTCCAACAATTCCTTCAATTATTGTTACTGCTGTACAAATGCCGCATTGCACCGAGATGTTAACTATCTCTATCCCAGGCTAACTTACTGAAAAACAACGGGATGTTAGAATTCGGAAATTCCGCGATGTCCGACATACGACAGCATAGATACATGCCTTGCGCCCGGCTACTGATATCGTTAATACGGCGTTATGGATTTAACTAAGGTGCAGCTATGCCGGAGTCGCTAGTTCACGTTAACGCCGCAATTTCCAGTTTGAGGGCGTGTCTTCGCGGGGCGAGCGCCGTCGAGTTCGCTTTAGTCCTGCCGGTCCTGCTGCTGATGCTGTTCGGCACGCTACAGGTGAGCCTGCTGATGTTTTCCTATGCGGTGATGGCAGGGGCGGCTCGCGATGCGACCCGCGCCATGGCAGTATGCACTTTCACCGATACAGGCCGTGCCGAAGCGCAGGCGCGCAACAATTTGCCGGCGTGGGTCAATGCGGGCGACTGGAAATTCACGTCGTCCATCGGCGACGACGTCTCGATGACGATCAGCGTTGATCCTGCCAAGGCCTCGGTGATCTCGTTCCTCCCGCTCCTCTCCGGTCAGCTGACGACACATGTCACGATGCGCAAGGAACCTTTGCAGTCCGGCGGTGGCGCATGTTGATCCGGCACTACCTGCAGCGCCTGCTGCACGACAAGCGCGGGGCCACGGCGGTAATGGTCGCGGTCATGCTTCCGACACTTCTGATCGGTGTCGCGTTCGCGGTCGAGACGGCGTTCGTGAAGGTGCGCGGGTCGCAACTCCAGGCAATGGCCGATTCCGCTGCTGGCGGCGCGCGCGAGAAACTTGATCCGTACCAGCCGAGCTATCCGAAGTCGGGCGATAAAAAAGAAGAGGACGGCGTGGAGGGGGGGGGTGGCCAGCAGGCACCGATCGATGAAGCGCTACGCCTCGCCGGCAAGAACGACCTGCCGAACTCGATCACCCCGGGTGACATCGAGCAGGGCTGGTGGGATATCACCAGCAAGAAGGACGACAAGTTCGGACCGCCGATCGCCGGGCAGACCGGCCTGCCGTTCAGTAACGCCATCCGGGTGACGGCGCGCGAGGATCACCAGTTCGCCATGGGCGCGCTGCTTGGCATGACGCACCGGCCGCTGTCTGCCACATCGACGGGCTATAAATGCTCGAACCTCGACTATCCGCTGACGCGGATCGCGGACGATCCGTTTCCCCCCGCCGTACCGGCGATCTACATGTCTTGGGAAACCCCCGGCCACGACGACAAGACCAGTTACTATTACGACAATCCCACCGACGGCAATCGGAACCCGGTGATCAAGCTGTGGTCGCCGACCGACGGCGAGGACGTGTCGTTCGTGCTGTTCAACAGCGACGGCTCGCTGCTGCAGGTCGACACCTATTGCCGCGGAACCTTCCTCGTCATCCCCGCCGCGTTCAACTGGAAAAACCTGGCGGGACCGATCACCGCAAAGATTTACCGCGGCTCCACGAACAACAGTTTCACGCTATATCCCAATCAGTCGGATCACCCGGTCGCCTTTCCGGAGACGACCTTCTACATCGATCCGGCCCACAATATCCCGATCGACGTCAAATACTTAAACCCCGACAAGGTCAAGACGACGCCATATCCAAGTTCGCTCGGCACGCAATATTGGGCGTCGGAGGGCAACCCGACACCCAACCGCCGGACGACGCTCGTCCGCTAACCGCCGGGCACGACGAGAACAGGCGAAGACGCCGGGTGCGGAAGCGGCTATCAGCCGTCAGGCGGGGAT
>JANOOK010000154.1:0-5201 GCA_031421275.1 Sphingomonadaceae bacterium | reverse complement strand
GCAGGACCGGGTCAGGGTGGCGTCGTCCGGTGCCTTCACCCGTCATTCCCGCGAACGCGGGAACCCATCTCCTGAGCTAACCGGAAAGCGGCTCAGTCCGGCAAAGCCACGAGATGGGTTCCCGCGTTCACGGGAATGACGCCCGGGTCGCAGCTTAAGCCGTCTTTTCGACCCGCGCGTCGCGCTTCTCGACGATACGCGCGCTCTTGCCACTGCGGCCGCGCAGGTAATATAGCTTGGCGCGGCGGACGACACCGCGGCGGACGACCTCGATCGTCTCGATGTTGGGCGAGTATAGCGGGAAGACGCGCTCGACGCCTTCGCCGAAGCTGATCTTGCGGACCGTAAAGCTGCTGCCGAACGCCTTGTTCGAGCGCGCGATGCAGACGCCCTCGTAATTCTGGACGCGGCTGCGGTCGCCTTCGACGACCTTGACGCCGACCCGCAGCGTGTCGCCGGCGCGGAACAGCGGAATGGCCTTGGTGGCCATGAACTTTTCGATCTGCTCTTTCTCGAGTGTCTGGATGAGATTCATCTCATTCGTCCTCTTCTTCCCGCGCGCCAGAGGGCGGATGGACCCGAGTGCCGGTATGGCGCTCCCACAGGTCCGGCCGCCGTAGCCGTGTGTCCATTTCGGACCGCGATTTCCGCCAAGCGGCGATCTTCGCGTGATCCCCCGATCGCAAGACTTCGGGGATCGGATGCCCTTCCCACTCGGCAGGCCGGGTGTAGTGCGGATATTCGAGCAGGCCAGCCTCGAAGCTTTCCTGCTCACCGCTGAGGCTCGCGCCCATTACGCCGGGAAGCAGCCGGACGCAAGCGTCGAGCAGTACCAGCGCCGCGGTCTCCCCGCCCGACAGGATATAATCGCCGATGCTGACCGGCTCGATGCTGCGCGCCTCGAACAGGCGCTCGTCAAAACCCTCGAAGCGGCCGCACAGGATGGTGACGCCGGGACCCGCCGCGAGTTCGCGGACGCGGGCTTGCGTGAGCGGCTTGCCGCGTGGGGTCATGGCAAGAATGGGCGCACCAGTGGTGACGGCGTCGACCGCCGCCGCGAGGACATCGGGGCGCAGCACCATGCCCGGACCGCCGCCCGCCGGGGTGTCATCGACCGATTTATGCCTGTCGGCGGCGTAGTCGCGGATGTTCCGGGCGGTCACGCTCCACACGCCCTCGCCCAACGCGCGCCCAGCGAGGCTGTGGCCGAGCGGCCCGGGAAACATCTCGGGATAGAGGGTGAGGACGGTGGCGGCGAAGGTCACTCGCAGGTCCAGTCCTCGATGAGTAAGCCGGGTATGTCGGTGAAATCGGCTTCGTTCGCGGTGATCAGCGTCAGACCGAGGGTCAGTGCATGCGCGCCGATCAACCGGTCGTAACTCCGGCGCTTGAACTGCAACGTGCTGTAGGTCTCGGCGGCATCGGCGTCGAACGGCATGATCTCGATGTAGTGAAGCATCGCTGCCACCGCGCGACGCTCGTTGGTACCGCGCCCCAGCAGCATTTCGGCGAGACAAATCGATGAGGTGACAACGCTGCCCAACTCACATTTTGCCAGCCGCTTGCTTGCCAATGGCGCGGTGCCGCGGATGAGGTAGATGCCGATGTTGGAGTCGATCAGGTAACGCGGGTCAGCGGCCACCGCGCGACTGCTCCCGGCCCACGGCCTCGAGCTGCTCGCGCTCGTAGCGCTCCGACGGTCGCTCGTCGAAAGTGCGATCGGTAATCGGCTCGATACCCGGACATAGCCCGTAGAAGCTTGCGACATCGATATAGCGCTTCGGCTCGCCGACAGGTTCGACAATCCATTGGCCCTGCGCCTCGCGGACCTCGACGACGGTACCCGGCATCGCCTTGAACGACGCGGGCAACCGAACTGCCATCGAGTTACCCGATTTGAAAATTTTGGTCTTCGCCATCGCCGCCTCCGTATATACTCGACGTATATACTAGCCGACAAACGCCGCGTCAATTACCACCGCTGTCCCGATCTCCGGCACCGCCGCCGGCGAGAACGGCACCATAAAGCGGGTCGCATCAGGCTTCTCAATCTCCAGAATATCACCCGCGCCGAAGTTCTCGACCGCGACCACGACGCCGACGCTCGCGCCCTCGGTGTCGACGACCGGCAGCCCGATCAGGTCGGCGTGATAATATTCGCCCTCGGCGAGCGGCGGCAGGTCGGCGCGCGCGATGGTCAGCACGGTGCCGCGCAGGCCCTCGGCATCAGTGCGATCGGCGACCTCGGCAAAGCGCGCGATCGCCCCGGCCTTGTCGGGGCGCAGCGAACGTAATGTCAGCGTCCGGCCCCCGGCCTCGAACACCTTGTGGCGTTCGAGGCTGGCGGGGCTGTCGGCGAACAGCTTGAGCCGGACCTCGCCCTGGATGCCGTGCGCGCCCGCGACCGCGGCGAGCGCGACGCGGGGGTCGGGCACGTGCCGGACGACCGGGATCGCTTCCAGAACGTCCGGCATCGGTCAGACCGCCGGACCGCCCGGCGTCGCGTCGGTTTCGGTTGCCGCTTCGAGATCGCTGGCGGGCTCGACAGGCGCGGTTGCCGGTGCCTCGGCGCTCGCCGGCTCGTTGACCGCCTCGACCGCGCCCTCGGCAGGTGCATCGCCGGATTGTTCGGGCACGGCGGGCGAGTCCGACGGCGGCTCGACCGGCTCGGGTTCCGGCTCAGGCGCGGGCATCGCGGCGGCTTCGGCGGCGGCAGCAGCCGCGGCAGCCTTCGCCTCAGCGGCGTCGGCAGCGGCCTTGGTCGCGGCTTCCTCGGCCTCGGCCGCCTTCATCGCGTTCGCCTCGCCGCGCTCCTTGGCCTTGGCACCCGGCAGGCCCTTGGTCGGGTTGACCCGTGCCGCGCGGGTCCGCAGCCCGGCCGCGTCGAGGAAGCGCGCGACCCGGTCCGACGGCTGCGCGCCGACCGATAGCCAGTGCGTGGCGCGCTCGGTGTCGAGCTTGACGCGCTCGGCGTTGTCCTTGTTGAGCAGCGGGTTATAGGTGCCGATCTTCTCGAGGAACTTGCCGTCGCGGGCATTGCGGCTGTCGGTGACGACGATGCGGTAATAAGGCTTTTTCTTCATGCCGCCGCGGGCGAGCCGGATTGCCAATGACATAATATATCCTTCTTGGTTTTGATTAGCGTCTGGATTGTAAGCGTCTGGTTACGTCTAGCGTTTCTTGAATCGATCGAAGCCTTGCGGCATGTTTCCGCCGCCGCCGCCGAGCATGCCCGCGAGGCCCGCGGCACCGCCTGCGCCACCCATCTTGCCGAGCATCGCGGCCATGCCCTTCATACCGCCCATCTTGCGCACGCGCTTCATCATGCCTTCCATTTCCTGGTGCATCTTCATCAGCTTGTTGACTTCCTGCACCGTCGTGCCCGCACCCTTGGCGATGCGGATCTTGCGCTTGGCGTTGATCAGCTCGGGCTTGCCGCGTTCCTTCGGCGTCATCGAGCAGATCACCGCCTCCATGCGGCCCAGCACCTTCTCGTCGACCGCGCCGCTCGCCATCGCTTGCTTGGCCTTGGCCATGCCGGGCAGCATCCCCGCCAGCGCGCCGATGCCGCCCATCTTCTTCATCTGGCCGAGCTGGGTGCGCAGGTCCTCCATGTCGAACTGACCCTTGGCCAGCTTGGCCGCCATCTTCTCGGCCGCTTCGGCCTCGAAGCTTTCGCTGGCGCGCTCGACCAGCCCGACAATGTCGCCCATGCCGAGAATGCGGCCGGCGACCCGCGCCGGATCGAAGTCCTCGAGCGCATCGAGCTTCTCGCCGACACCGGCGAACTTGATCGGACGCCCCGTTATCGCGCGCATCGACAGCGCCGCGCCGCCGCGCGCATCGCCGTCCATCCGGGTCAGCACGACGCCGGTCAGCTCGACCTGGCCCGCAAACGACGACGCGACATTGACCGCGTCCTGGCCCGTCAGGCTGTCGACGACGAGCAGGATTTCGGCCGGCGCACCCGCCTTCGCGACGGCCTGCATCTCGGCCATCAGCGCCGCGTCGACATGCAGCCGCCCGGCGGTGTCGAGGATCAGCACGTCATAGCCCTGCAGCTTCGCCGCCGAGCGGGCGCGCACCGCGATGTCGACCGGCTGCTGCCCGGCGATGACCGGCAGCGTCCCCACGCCGATCTGCTCGCCGAGCACCCGCAGCTGCTCCTGCGCCGCTGGGCGCTGGACGTCGAGCGACGCCATCAGCACCTTCTTGCCCGACTTCTCGGTCAGCCGCTTGGCGATCTTGGCGCTGGTCGTGGTCTTGCCCGAGCCCTGCAGCCCGACCATCATGATGACCGCAGGCGGTGTCACGTCGAGGTTCAGGCCGACCGACTCCGACCCCAGCATCTCGACCAGCGCATCGTTGACGATCTTGACGACCTGCTGGCCCGGCGTCACGGACCGCACGACCTCTGCTCCGACGGCGCGCTCGGTGACCGTGGCGATGAAGTCCTTGACCACCGGCAGCGCGACGTCGGCCTCGAGCAGCGCGATCCGCACCTCGCGCATCGCCGCGCGCACGTCGAGCTCGGTCAGCGCGCCGCGGCCGCGAAGCTTGTCGAAGACGCCCGCGAGGCGATCGGAAAGGCTGTCGAACATCATATCCCTTCTGCCAACGGCCAACGCGCCGGCGTGCGAGTCTTCGCAGGCCGGCGTGCATCCGTGGACGCTTATGTCACCGCGCGCTGGGCGGGTGGTGTAGGGCGTCGGTAGGGTAGAGGGGCGCCGAGGTCAAGGTTGGCACTCGATTGGGGTGTTTTGCCCGCACGCTGCGTATAGATCATCGGCAGCCGTCCGCAGAATGGCGGGATTGACCCCAATTGGCTGTCGGGACGTTATCCCATCGGTCTCAGACGAGAGGTAATCATGAAGAAAATTCTTGCCATCGCATTGGCCGCGGGCATGATGCTCGCAGTGACCTCGCCCGCCACGGCGCGCGATGGCTGCGGCCGGGGCGGGCATCGCGGCCCGTACGGCCATTGCCGCCCCAATCGCGGCCCCGGCCCGGTCGTTGTTGCACCAGGTCTCGTCATCGGCAACTTCTATGCCCACCGCGGCTATTGGGACGGACGTCGCTACTGGCAGCGGCGTTACCGTGACCACGACGGCTGGCGCTACCGCTAGCTCAGGCCCAGGCGACGGTTTGCAGCCCCGTCCCCCGGCGGCGGCGGGGGGGCGGGGGGGAAAACCGCGTTGGTG
>JANOOK010000153.1:0-1761 GCA_031421275.1 Sphingomonadaceae bacterium | reverse complement strand
GCGAGATCGACGGTCTAGTGCTCGATCGACTTCATGCGATGATTTCGTCGCCACGGGAAATCGCCGATGCGCTCAAACCGCTTGATCTTACGGCAAAGCAGCTCGACCTCGTACTCCGGCGCGCCGCCGAGCTTGACCGGCAGTGGCTGACAATGCCGCCGGAAGACGTGCGGGCGCTCGCGCGACAGATGATTGCCCGCTTTACCCTATCGGCAGATCTGATCGAGGTCGCTGTTACTACCGGCCAGCTCGCGCGTACGCTTGGGGCGGTCGGTTTGAGCAATGAGACGGAGCAAACCATCGTGTTGTCGATTGCTGCCAAGCTGCGTCGTATCGGGCGCGGCAAGCGCCTCGTCATTGGCGAACAAAGCCACGTGGATATCAATCTCGATCTTGTCCGTCTGCTGCAGGAGGCGGTTGCCGCCAGGACAGAGCTGCTCGCCGACACGACGGAAAGCATCAATGTGATCACCGCACGTCTCGGCAAGAGTAACGGGCGGATGACCTCACTTATGCGGCTGTCCTATCTCGCGCCGCACATCGTCGATGCGATCTTGGCCGGGCGGCAACCGATCGGACTCAGCGTCAAGTGTCTGCTGCAGCTGTCGAGAGACTTGCCGCTCGACTGGGCCCGCCAGCGCGCGTTTCTCCGCTTCGTCTGAGCCGCCGCTCCGAACGTCCCGAGCAAAAACCCCAACCGCCTTCCCCGAAAGTCGTCCGTAGAGACGTTTCGCGCAACCTCCCGCAATCATGCCGCGATCCGCGTCTCCGTTTGCTAGTGCTGCGATTGACCAGACGCTAACCCCCGGAAAACACGACCTTATTAAGCCGTACACAGAGACCAGAAATATGCAGCGTTTCCAGCATGTTAGGTGGCTGTGGAAGCAGGCAAAAGCGAACCCGTCTCTGCGGCGCAGACGCCCATTTCGCTCATTTACGCGTGTTTTCTCGCATTTTGGAGGGCGAATTCCGCGACGCTTTCGGCAAAGGTAGCAATTTCGTCCGCGTTTGCAGCGAGTTACGAATCCTTGGCCGGTGCACCCCGTCAAAATAACACGTGGAAAAACACGCCGCAAACACGTGGTCCCCAACGGGCCAAGCATGCGGCCAAAAGCGTGCCCATCAAGACGCCGAGCACGGGCCAAACAGGGGGCCATCGCGACGTCTGGTACCTCGGCCGTCACCGGCTGATCTGCGGCGATGCGCAAGACGCGACCGCCTATGCCCGCTTGCTCGACGGAGACACGATCGACGTCATCTTCACAGATCCGCCGGATCGCATGGACGAGATCGCGATGCACCCGACGGTCAAGCCAGTGGCTCTCGTCGCAGAGTGCTGGAAGCGAACGTGCAATGACAGCAATTGCAGCGTTGCCCGCGTTAACAGAGACGCTCACCCTAAATTCTTTGCCCGGCAGTTTCGTTGGACACCGCGGCTATCCTTCGGCGCGGCGCTGACCTTGTCGTATAGCTGATGGATTCCGGTTTTCGAGGCGTTACCAGCCACACCCGAGAACTGAACCCGAGACGAAAAGCTCGCAACGCTGGGGCGATGGGCTCACCATATTTGTCACGAAATGTAAGCCTCCACCGACGGGATGAAGACGGCCGGAATGGCGATGGCTTGGTGCTTGAACGAGGCAAGTCACGCCTGCCTATTCTGCAGCGTCGCGCACCACGACGCCGTCTTCGATGTCGAATTGAAGGATGTCGTTGAAGCGGTTGAACGCGCCGCACAACGCTGTGCGCCAGGTCATCTCG
>JANOOK010000152.1:0-7850 GCA_031421275.1 Sphingomonadaceae bacterium | reverse complement strand
CGGTCAAATACGAAGAGGTTTACCTGCGAGCCTACGGCTCGGTCAGCGAAGCGCGCGCCTCGCTCGGCCGGTATCTGACTTTCTACAATGGCCGACGCCCGCACTCATCGCTTGACCGCAAGACGCCCGATCACGTCTACTGCAACCAGCCGCTTCTCGCAGCGGCATGAAACCGGCAGCCGCTCCACTTAGCAATTGCGCGGGCCTGTTCAGACAAACCGAGCCACCTCTGATTACGTTCACTCCGGACGAAAGCTCGCCTTGGTCCTGGCCGTGCGACTTGGTTGCTTCACTCTCGCTACTGCGGGCGTCGTCGCGACCCTGCGCATAGCATTCGCCGGTTGATGGTTAACAGGTGCACGAACAAGCGCCTGAAACGGGCAGATGCCAGAAAGGCAATTGTGAGTTACGCAATTGGCTTCAGGACAGGATAGGCGAATGGTGGATTGGCCGGGAATGAACGCGACCTTGGTCGAAGCGCTGCTCCCCGAAGCACGTGACAGGCTCGTAACGGTTGCAGAGGGCACCTCCCTGATCGAGGTGGCGAAGCTGTTGCAGGCAGGGTCTGACTTGGTGATCGTGTGCGATTACACAGGCCACTTGATTGGAGTTATAACAAAGACAGACATCGTAGCACAAATCAGCCAATGTCACGGGACGGTCTGCACAACGGCCGCGGCGCTGGTGACGACGCGGGACGTCGTGGTCTGCGAACCGAAAAGTCTGCTCCGTGACGTCTGGCAGCGCATGAAAGCTCGCGATCTAAAGCACGTTCCTGTCGTCGATCCAGAAAGCCGGCCCTTGGGGCTACTCCACGCCCGTGACATTCTGCAACATCTTCTCGGTGACTCGGAATACGAGGACGCTATGTTACGCGATTATGTGATAGGTGTAGGATATCGCTAATTACATATGTCTAATGATTAATTTTCGCACCTATGCTGACCTGTTCTATGGGTAAACGAAAACGACAGTTGTACTACTACGGCGACCCTGCAGGCGATCTTGTCATTCGGTTACTGCCGAGCATTGTCCGATAATATTTATATAAGCTTCTCAAGCAGCATCATCGCACCAATTCCGAGCGCAAAGAGGACTATCGATAGCGTCGTCATCAGAATGACCTCGCTTTTTGGCGCTGTCGACTCTCCAGCGTGCTCCTTGCGCGATGTTGGGCCCATGGACCCTGATCCGGCATGGATTGGTGGTTCGCCCGCCTTTGGTGCGTCCGAACCACGCACGGTCAGCATCCCGTGCTTGAGTCCTCTGGCGACCAGCCACCAGTTGATCGGATAGGCCGCAATAAATCCTGCAAGCAACGCCATGCTCATCACAAACCAGAATTCGGGCGTTAGCGGGCTCGGCATGCCACTCACCAGGATGCGGCCCAGCGCTGCGACGGGCATCATTGCCGCCATCAGCACATTCATCGACACAAACTCCGGCAAGAATGTGTTGGCCAGCGCGCGCCGGTACGAACCGCCCGCCATGTCGCGCATGAACAGCGCCTGGAAGATGGTCCAACCAAAGCCGAACCCAAGGGCGTATTCGATTACGACGTCGACAGGAAACGTCAGGGCGAGGGTGGCGCCAATCACCGCGCCGGCAAGGATGCCAAGGCCGTCGCCGGCAACGCAGTGCATGGTGGAGCCGAGGACCTGTCGCCAGCGGGCTGCAACATAGCGTTCATGCATCAGGTCTAACGGTTCGCGGCAGCCGAGAACGTAGAGAAAGGCCCCAATGGGACCTGTATAGAGCGTCAACAATACAAAGCCCCATTTCAACACAGGCGATGCTGGTGTTGTGCGGATGTCGATCGCAACAAATGCGACGGCCATCGCGGTCAACAGAAACCAGAGCAGCATGATCCCGTCTAGCATTGCGAATCCATGGTGAACTATCCTTGAGAGCGTTGCCGCTGACTGGCCTTGCCGCCCGATTTTAGGCGAAAGTTCGCCGCCGACCTGACTAAGGGATCGGAGCGCCGGTCATTTTTTGACGCCGACCAGAAGCTTTGCCGGGGACAGAAAAACATAGTCTGGAACCACGAGATTCAGCGGTGCCGGTCCTTCGCGTATCCGCGCTGCCGTATCGTAGACCGAGCCATGACAGGGGCAGAAGTAACCACCAAATTTCCCCTTATTCTCGCCCGGGCGAGCACCCAGGGGAACACATCCGAGATGGGTGCAGATGCCTTTCGTGACGAGCCATTCAGATCGACCCGGTTTAGTACGTTCGGCCAGCGTCTGCGGATCGCGCAGGCTTGCGAGCGGTACTGAATTGGCTTCGTCAATTTCCCGCTGCGTCAGGTGCCGCACAAATAGGGGTTGGCCCCGATAGACCGCAACAGTCTGCATCCCGACAGCCACGGCAGAAATGTCGACCTCGGTTGTTGATAGAGCCAGAACGTCGCCCGGCGGGTTCATTGAATCGACTAACGGCCACTCTGCAACCACGACGCCGACGGCGGCAAAACTGCCAGTGGCAACATAGATGAATTCGCGGCGACGGGGATAACTCTCGTCGATCTGGTCGCCGGGAAGATCGCTGCTAGTGATGGGTGTCACTATCGACCTGCCCGAACGCGATGGCATGGCACTTTGCAACGCGCAGAGAGAGGGCGTGGGGGCCGACCGCAGCTAAGCTGTGCATCCATCGTCATTAGGCGCCTTGTCGATCTTATCCTGCCTGCCTTTACAGTCACCGCAGCCATGCGTGTGCCGAGCATCTGCGAATCTGTGCAGTAAGAATGATTCAAGCTCCGTGCCATTTGAAGGCTGAAGCGTCCCGGCGCGGTTGATGGCTACACTGCTTCTAGCGCCGCCACGGGCATTGCATCAGCGTCGGAAAATACCCACTCCGCACTGGAGCGCATCACTCGCCTCCCCTGCCCGATTCTGCGTCGTGAGCATCACTGGCCGACGCGCGGCAATACCGTTTTCACTCAGCCCATTAGTTCGGCTCGAATGGTTTGCAGTTGCCGCGTCCGTTCAGCGGTCATCTCCGGATACCGCATCCTAATCGAGTCGAGTGTATCGACGACGATTTGAGACACGATCAGCCGCGCGTTCTCCTTGTCGTCGGCCGGGACGACATACCATGGGCAATTGCTAGTGCTGGTCGCGCTCAGGCATTCCTCATAGGCGGTACGGTACTCGTTCCAGAACTTGCGCTCCTCGATGTCACCCGGGCTGACTTTCCAATTCTTGTCGGGATCGTCGATCCGCGCGAGGAAGCGTTGTCGCTGCTCTTCCTTCGACAGATGGAGGAAGATCTTGACGATCAACGTGCCGTTGGCGTGCAGGTGGCGTTCGAGGTCGACGATCGACCGGTAGCGGTCGTGCCACACCTTCGCATTATGACCGGGCGCATCGACGATGTCCTCGCTGCGCAGGATTTCGGGGTGGACGCGAACGATCAGCACCTCCTCGTAGTAAGAGCGGTTGAAGATGCCGATCCGCCCGCGCTCGGGCAGGTCGCGCGTCGTCCGCCATAGGAAATCATGTTCGAGCTCGGCAGCGCTCGGGTGCTTGAAGCTGAACACTTGGACGCCCTGTGGATTGACGCCCGACATGACGTGTCGGATCGCGCCGTCCTTACCGGCGGCGTCCATCGCCTGGAAGATCAGGAGGATAGCGTTGCGGCTTGACGCATAGTGCAGCCGCTGCAATGCGCTGAGCTTCTCGACGTGGTGCGCGAGAAGTTTCGCATAGTCCGATTTGGAGCTGTAAACCGGGTCAACCCGCGTCGGCCGCTTCGTCAGATCGACTTCCTCGCCTTTTTCAACGCGGTAGTCCTTGATGTGGATTTTCATGGCTTGCCGCCCTGTACCTTCGCCGGTTGGGCTGCTGGCTTGGCCATGGCGGCTAATCCTTTTCCTCTTCGTCGGCGACGCGCGGCGCGGCGGCTGCAGAGCCGCCCGCGCATCGGACACAGTAGAGCGCGCGCGGTCGGACCGGAGGGGTCGGAATCTACCCACACGCGGACCGCCGCTGTTGGCCGCGGTCAGGAGCGACGCAGTTCATCGAGAGGTTTCGAATGCATGCTGAGTCATCGCAGAGGATAGTGACCGCCGGGCAGGCGATGGCCGTCAGAGGCACCAATAGAGCGTTACCGGGGTCATCGCGAACAGTCGCGTCAACGGCAGATCGGCGCCGGCCAACGCCGCATCGATCAACTGCCGCTTCTTGGCCCCGCGCGCGACGACAATCACCCCATCAGCGTTGGCCAGCGCCGCGAGCGTGAGCGTCAAGGGTGAAAATGGCGCGCCTGACGGCAGCGGCTCCGGCGTCAGGTCGATTACCCGCGGCGGTGCGCTTGCGTCAGGGTCGCTGCTCGGGAACAGCGACGCAATATGGCCATCGGTCCCCAGACCGAGCCAAACAAGGGCGAACTGTGGCAGTGACATTCCCAGCGATAGCGGCTCGATCGTCGCGCCCTTCGCACCGAACGCGGCGCGCAACGGCCGAAATTGCTCGCCGGATGATCGTAAGGCACCTGGCGCCCGTCGCCGGGCAGGATCGTCACTTGGTCCCAAGGCAACCGCATCGCTGCGAGCGCTTCGAACACCGGCAAGGGCGTCGCCCCTCCTGGCAGGCACAGCGTGACGCGGCGAGGCTGCGTAATCACGCTGGCGACTAACGAGGCGACAGCGTCATCGCTGCCGTCGGCCGCCCACGTCACCTCAGCCATACGGGCGATACAATGTGTCCGGTCACGGCGAACCGGATGGCCCACAAGCTAAGCATGCGCGAACCGCGGCTCCGGCACGCAGCGCAGGACGGCGTCGAATTCTTTAGCGAGCAGGCTCGCGCCGCCGATCAGCACCCCATCAACCTCGGCCAGCGCGAGCACCTCACCGGCGTTGTGCGCCGTGACCGAGCCGCCGTAGAGGATGCGGATGGTGGTGCCCGCAGGTCCGGCGAGCGTCATCAGGCACGCCCGGACATGCCGGTGCATTTCGACGATCTCCGCCGGAGCCGGCACATCGCCGCTGCCGATCGCCCAGAGCGGCTCATAGGCGATCGATACCGTACCCGAGCGCGCAAGGTCGGCAGGCAAGCTGCCGGCAATTTGGTGGCTGATGACGAGCTGCGCGTCGCCGTTCCGGCGCTGCGCTCCGGACTCGCCTATGCAGACGATTGTCGACAGTCCAGCTCGCCACGCCGCCTTGGCCTTGGCGGCGACGATCGCGTCGGTCTCGTGGTGCAGGCTGCGCCGTTCCGAATGACCGACGATGACGGCGACTCCGCCGGCGTCCGTCAGCATCTCGGCGCTTGTATCGCCGGTAAAGGCGCCGGAGGCTTCGGCGCTGCAATCTTCACCGCCAAGCGCAATGCGACCGGCTGCAGTATTTACCGCGCGCGACAGTAAAGTTGCCGGTACGCAGATCAGGACATCGGCGGCGGGTGGCCGCCGGTGGACCGCCGCGGCGATGCCGGCGATCTCGGTCAGTTGTGCGCCGAGTCCGTGCATTTTCCAGTTCCCGGCAATCAGCGGTCGCATCGGACCTCTTCTCTGAGCTCGTGCGAGTAGGCCAACGACCGATTAGCGGCGAAACAGCGGCGCGCGTGCCGGTGATGGTTTGCTGTAGTTTGGCGACAGACGCAGAATCGGCAGCTGCCGCTGCTCGCCGCCGTTATTCGGGGAGATCGGCGCAGCTGACGCTACGCTAATTGTGGGCGGATTCACGTCTTCGATCATGGCGATGTCCTAGGCTCGGGTGCGCACCGGCAATAGTTTGGTACGAGTTCAACTTAGGCCCTTGCCTGGCGAGCGGCAGGTTCGGAAATCACCTATCCTGTCGCTAGCTCTGACCGAACAGGTGATCGACCAAGCCCTGCGCTTCTTCCTGGATCTGTTTGAGATGGCCGTCGTCGCGAAAGCTCTCGGCGTAGATCTTGTAAACATCCTCTGTCCCCGACGGGCGTGCGGCGAACCAGCCGTCATTGGCCGCCACCTTGATCCCGCCGATCGAGGCATTGTTGCCCGGCGCATGATTGCGCTTGGAAAGCACTGGCTCACCGGCGAGCGTCATGAGGCCGACTGCGTCCGGCCCCAGCTGCGCCAGCTGCGCGCGCTGTGCCGCGGTGGCGGGGGCGTCAGTTCGGGCATAATGCGAGGTGCCGAGATCTGCCGTCGCCTGCGCGTGATACTTGCCCGGGTCCATGCCCGTCCGCGCTGTCATTTCGGCGGCGAGCAAGCCCATGATCAGGCCGTCCTTATCGGTCGTCCAAACTGTGCCGTCGCGGCGCGGAAAGGAGGCCCCGGCGCTCTCCTCGCCGCCGAACGCGAGCGACCCGTCGATCAGCCCGGCGCTGAACCACTTGAAGCCGACCGGAACCTCGAATAGCTTGCGTCCGCGCTTTGCCGTCACGCGGTCGATCATCGCGCTCGAAACAACAGTCTTGCCGATCGCGCCGTCGCTCTTCCAGTCCGCCCGGTTGCGGCACAGATAGTCGATCGCCGCGACCAGATATTCGTTGGGCGGCATCAGCCCGGCCGACGGGCAGACGATGCCGTGACGGTCGGCGTCGGTGTCGTTGGCGAAGGCGACATCATAGCTGTCGCGGAGTGCGATGAGCCGCGACATCGCGTAGGGCGACGAACAGTCCATGCGGACCTTGCCGTCGTGATCAACCGTCATGAAGGCGAAGGTCGGATCGACAGCGTCATTCACCACGGTTGCCTTGATGCCGTAGCGGTCGATGATCGGCTGCCAATAATGGACCGCCGCCCCCCCGAGCGGATCGATGCCGATGCGCACGCCGGCGGAGGCAATCGCCGTCATATCGATGACGTCGCCGAGGCTAGCGACGTACGGCGTGACATAGTCGTGTTCATGGACGCAGCTGGCCTTCTGCGCGCGCGCGGAAGGCAGCCGTCGGACTTCCTTCTTGCCCTCCCCGAGCAAGCGATTGGCAGCCGCCTCAATCCACCCGGTGATTGCCGTGTCCGCCGGTCCGCCGTTCGCCGGATTGTATTTGAAGCCACCCTCATCGGGCGGATTGTGCGACGGGCTGATGACGATCCCGTCGGCGAGGCCCGTCGTCCGCCCCTTGTTGTAGCCGAGGATGGCGTGGGAGATCACCGGCGTCGGCGTGTAGTCATGGCCATGGTCGATCATTGTTTCGACGCCGTTGGCGGCGAGCACCTCGATCGCGCTGGCAAACGCCGCCTCCGACAGCGCATGAGTGTCCATGCCGACGAACAGCGGGCCGTCGATCCCGGCGTGGCGGCGATACGCGCAGATCGCCTGGGTGATCGCCAGCACATGGGCTTCGTTGAACGCCGTCACGAACGCCGATCCGCGGTGTCCCGAGGTGCCGAACGACACTCGCTGCGCCGCGACTGCGGGATCGGGCACCAGCGTAAAATAGGCGGTGAGCAGCCGCGGAATGTTGACGAGGAGCGAACGCGGGACCGGCTTGCCTGCGAGCGGACTGATTATTTCGGACATGATGACCTCATGGAACGGAGCCGAGGGTGATGTGCAGGCGATGCGTCGCGCCGTCATCGACCAGCATCACCGGAGCCGAAACCGGCAATACCATGTCGTCGAGACGGATGGCGACGACCCCGCGGCAGACACCACTGGGGTTGTCGACGACGATGTCGTAGGTCGCGGAGCGGTAGCGGTAGACGATGCCGAACCCCGGCCAGCCCCGCGGGATGCACGGGTCGATCCGCAGCGTCGCACCGGCGACTTTGAAGCCAAGCACCGACTCCAGCGCAACACGATACAGCCACGCCGCCGATCCGGTATACCATGTCCAGCCGCCGCGTCCGACGTGCGGGGCCTGTGAATAGACGTCGGCGCAGACGACGTAAGGTTCGACCTTGTAACGACC
>JANOOK010000151.1:0-6741 GCA_031421275.1 Sphingomonadaceae bacterium | reverse complement strand
ACATCGCCGCCCGTGGTAGATGCCGGGAACGTCTCGCCAGCGCCCGACGCCGGCGTCGGGCGTTGGTATCAAGGAGTTGGTCATGCAGTTCTAAACCATCGTGGCACCTTGGCGCGACGTGGTGCGGCCCGGCCAGGAGAGCGTCTGGGATTATCCCCGGCCGGCAGTCGCCGAGCCCTGCACCGACGCGCTGCGGATCGTTCACCGCGGCGTGATCGTCGCCGCGACGAGCCGGGCCGTTCGTACGCTCGAAACCAGCCACCCGCCGAGCTATTATTTTCCGCGCGACGACGTGGATATGGCGCTGTTGCACCCCGCAACCGGCGGCAGTTTCTGCGAATGGAAGGGCAACGCGCGCTATTTCGATGTCGTCGTCGCCGGCGAACGCCTCGCTACCGCGGCGTGGAGCTATTCCGATCCGACCGCCGGCTTCATCAGCCTGCGCGACCATATCGCGTTCTACGCCGCGCCGTTCGACGCCTGCACCGTCGACGGCGAGCCGGTCACCCCGCAGCCCGGCGGCTTCTATGGCGGCTGGATCACGACCGCCCTCGCCGGCCCGTTCAAGGGCATCCCGGGCAGCCGGTTCTGGTAACGGCCGCCGTTTGAAAGAAGCCGGGGCGTCAGGGAGGGTGGCAGGAAGCAAACAGCACGAAGATGGATTCTTAGCCAATATGGCCAATACATCTTGACATAAGAAACCAGGTAGAATAATTAAGCACCGTCTAGATTGGACGTCGATAGCTGAGGCAGGGTCAGACCGGGGCTTGCCGGAAAAGTGCCGAACGCCGCGTTACGTCTTTAACACAGGACGCTCCATGAGCCACTCGAGTGCATTCTATCTTGGCGGAGATCGTCACCCCCGCGCAGGCGGGGGTGACGATCTCTGGTTGCCTTTACTGAACCAGGGTTGGCAGGGACGTCTCACCAGCATGGCTCAGGAGTCACGAAAGAACCACTAAGAACCTGAAACCAAACAAGTTTATTTTCGGATGAGAGTCGCCAAAGCGCGAATGCGAGAGCGATCTTCGAGCTACGACAGGCTTTCTCAACCGCCGCGCCGACGACCGATCTGCGTTTATCGACAGCGTGTCGAATTTTCTTCGGGCGGCAGGTCCGAAGCCTTGACGCTCGCCGGAGCCTTCCCATTTGAGCGCTGTCGGACGCCGTAACGGGTCCGGCCTCATGTTGCTCAATGGAGGACTTGTCATGCGTACCGCTTTCGATTTCACGCCCTATCGCCGCTCGACGATCGGCTTCGACCGGTTGTTCGATGCGCTCGAAGCCAGCGCCCGCGCCGAGGCTTCGGAGAATTATCCGGTCTTCGACGTCGAGCGCCGTGGTGACGATCAGTACCGGATCACGCTCGCGGTCGCCGGCTTCCACCAGAACGAACTGACCATCACCGCGCACCAGAATGTGCTGACCGTCGCGGGTCGCAAGGCCGACGAGAGCGCCGCCGCCGGGCAGTATCTGCACCGTGGTATCGCGATGCGCGCTTTCGAGCGCCGCTTTCAGCTTGCCGACTTCGTCCAGGTGCGGACGGCCGACCTGAAGGATGGTCTGCTGCACATCGACCTCGTCCGCGAAGTCCCCGAGACGATGAAGCCGCGCACCGTCGCGATCGGCGGCCAGGCAGCGCCGACGCTCGAGGCGAAGGTCGAGGCCAAGCCCGCGGCGCAGCCCGCCAGCAACGACGGCGAGGCGCGCCACGCGGCGTAAGCTGCCGTTGACGCTCTGAACCGGGGCGGGGGGCGGGCACCGGTCCGTCCCCCGCTTTGCACGTCTAATTGCACGGCCCTATTTACAGGGTGGTCCGGCTGTGGTGACGCAAGCGACCATGAAAGAACTCTATTCCGTACTCGGCGTGCCGCGCGGGGCGAGCGCGCCCGACATCAAGAAAGCGTATCGCAAGCTCGCGAAGGCCAACCATCCCGACCGGCATGCGAATGATACCAAGGCGCTCGAGCGGTTCAAGGAAGTCTCGGCGGCGTACACAATCCTGTCCGACGAGAAGGAGCGGGGGCGTTATGACCGCGGCGAGATCGACGCCGACGGTCAGCCCAAGGCACCGCCGGGATTCGGCGGCGGCAGCGGTTTCGGGGGCGGCGGCTTCAGCGGCGCCCGGCCGGGCGCGGGTTCGACCAGCTTCGAGTTCGGCGGCGGCGACCCGAGCGACCTGTTCTCCGAGCTGTTCGGTCGCGGCGGCGGACCGGGCGGGTTCGCCAACGGCGGCTCGGCACGGCCCCGCCCGCCGGCGCGCGGCGGCGATGTCGCATATAAGCTCAGCGTGCCGTTCGAGGACGCGGCCTCGCTCAAGGCGCAGCGTATCTCGCTCCGCAACGGCAAGACGCTCGACCTCAAGCTGCCGCCGGGCTTCGAGGAGGGCCAGCAGGTCCGGCTCGGGGGTCAGGGAGATCCGGGGCCGGGCGGTGCCGGCGACGCGCTGGTGACATTGGAGACCGCGCCGCACCGTTTCTTCGTGCGCGACGGCGACGACATCCGTCTCGACCTGCCGGTACGGCTGGGGGAGGCGGTGCTCGGCGCGAAGGCCCGGGTGCCGACGGTCGACGGCCCGGTGACGCTGAGTATCCCTGCCGGCTCGACTTCGGGGCGGACGTTGCGGCTTCGGGCCCGCGGCTTCACGCGGGCCGACGGCAGCCGCGGCGACCAGCTGGTGCGGCTGGCGGTCGACCTGCCCGCCGACGACGCCGAACTGAAGGCCTTCGCCGAGACCTGGGCGGGTGATGCGGAGCGCAATCCGCGGGCTGCGCTCGGGGTCGACTAGGCGAGGCGGCAGGTGCAGCTGCAGGCGACACTGTTCCGCGGTATCATCCGGCTGCGCGCCGCCAGAACGATGCGCATCGTGCTGCGCATCGCCACCGGCACCTTCAACGACGGTTTCACCAACGCCGGCAATCTAGCCTATCTGTCGCTGCTGACGCTGTTCCCGTTCTTCATCGTCGTCGCGACCGTGGCGGGCGCGCTCGGTCGCACCGACGACGGGCTGCGGGCCGTCGACGGGTTCCTGCGGACCGTGCCGCCCGACGTCGGCGCGCTGATCGCGGCCCCGGTGCGCAAGGTGCTCGCGACCCGCGCCAGCGGCGGGCTGCTGACGTTCGGCATTCTCGTGACGCTGTGGACGGTATCGGGCTTCATCGAGACGATCCGCGAGCTGATCCGGCGCAGCTACGGGACGGCCGCGTCGCGGCCGGTCTGGCGCTACCGGATCAGTGCGATCCTGCTGATCGTCGCCGCCGTGCTGCTGATGGTCGTGGCGTTCGCCGTGCAGGTGCTGCTGACCGGGGTCGAACAATTCGTCGTCAACCTGCTGCCGTTTGCCGGGGCCACGGCGCGGCTGCTCGGGCTGGGGCGGCTACTGCCTGCCGGTGTGTTGATGCTGGCGCTGTACGGCATCTTCTACGTATTGACGCCGGGCCGTTACCGCGCTGGCAGCAGCCCGATCTGGCCGGGCGCGGCGCTGACGACGGTGGTGTGGATCGGCACGACGATGCTGCTGCCGGTGGTGCTGCGCAGCTTCGGCAGTTACGACCTGACCTATGGCAGCCTGGCGGGGGTCATCGTCGCGCTGCTGTTTTTCTATATTATCGGGCTCGGACTGGTCGCAGGCGCGCAGCTCAACGCAGCACTGGCGATTATTCCGAAAGTCGGCCAGAAGCGACGGGCAGATCAGATCACGGGAAGTTGAATGTTGCAGGTCGCGCCGCAGCCGATGCAGGGCCAGCTCATGGCGGGCAAGCGCGGCCTCATCATGGGCGTCGCCAACGATCGCAGCCTCGCCTGGGGCATCGCGCAGGCGTTGAACGCGCAAGGTGCCGAAATCGCTTTCAGCTATCAGGGCGAAGCGCTCGAAAAGCGCGTGCGCCCGCTGGCGACCAGTCTGAGCACCGGAGTCGACGGCGCAAACGGGCCGTTCCTGGTCGAGTGCGATGTGTCCGACACCGCCTCGCTCGACCGCTGCTTTGCCGAGGTCGCGGCGAAATGGCCGACGATCGACTTCCTCGTCCATGCCATCGGTTTCTCCGACAAGAACGAGCTGCGCGGGCGTTATGTCGATACCAGTCTCGACAACTTTGCGATGACGATGAATATCAGCGTCTACAGTTTCACCGCCGTCGCTCAGCGCGCCGCCGCGATGATGCCCGATGGCGGATCGCTGCTGACGCTCACCTATTACGGGGCCGAGAAGGTCATCCCGCATTACAACGTCATGGGTGTCGCCAAGGCGGCGCTCGAGGCGAGCGTCAAGTACCTCGCGATGGACCTCGGTCCGCAGCGCATCCGGGTAAACGCCATCTCGGCCGGCCCGATCAAGACGCTGGCAGCGAGCGGTATCGGTGACTTTCGCTACATCATGAAGTGGAACGAGTATAACTCGCCGCTGCGCCGCAATGTCACCATCGACGATGTCGGCGGAGCGGGGGTGTATCTGCTGAGCGAGCTGGCGAGCGGGGTGACGGGCGAGATCCACCACGTCGATGCGGGGTATAACGTGATCGGGATGAAAGCCGAGGACGCGCCTGACATCAGTGTCGTCTAAGCTCGCCGTCGCCGGCCGGGGATGTAGGGGTTGAGCCACAACAGCTTCGGCCACGCTTTCCGCTTCACCACCTGGGGCGAGTCGCACGGCCCTGCACTCGGCGCGGTCGTCGACGGCTGCCCGCCCGGTCTCGCGCTGTCCGAAGCCGACATCCAGCCGTACCTCGACCAGCGCCGCCCCGGCACGTCGCGCTTCACGACGCAGCGTGCCGAGCCCGACCTCGTCCGCATCATGTCGGGCGTCTACGAAGGCCGCACCACGGGCACACCGATCCACCTGATGATCGACAATGTCGACCAGCGCTCGAAGGACTACGGCGATGTCGCGCAAAGCTACCGCCCCGGCCACGCCGACTATGCCTATGACGCCAAATACGGTTTGCGCGACCCGCGCGGCGGAGGGCGGTCGTCGGCGCGCGAGACCGCGGCACGGGTCGCGGCAGGCGCGGTGGCCCGGCTGGTCATCCCCGAGGTGAGCATCAGCGCCTACCTCGTCGAGCTCGGCGGCATCGCGATCGACCGGGCACGGTTCGACGCGGATGAAATAGCTTGCAACCCGTTCTTCTGCCCCGATGCGACCGCCGCGGCCGCGTGGGGCGAAGCCCTCGACGCGGCGCGCCAGGCGGGCTCGTCGCTCGGCGCGGTCGTCGAGTGCGTGGCGACCGGCGTTCCCGCCGGGTGGGGCGCGCCGGTGTACGCCAAGCTCGACAGCGAACTCGCCAGCGCCATGATGAGCATCAACGCCGTCAAGGGCGTCGAGATCGGCGATGGCTTCGCCGCCGCGCGCCTGCGCGGCGAGGACAATGCCGACGCGATGCGCCCCGGGCCGGGCGGCCGCCCGGTATTCCTGTCGAACCACAGCGGCGGCACGGCGGGCGGCATCTCGACCGGGCAGCCGATCATGGTGCGTCTGGCGCTCAAGCCGACCTCGTCGATCCTGACGCCGGTCGCGACGATCGACCGCTCGGGCGCGGCGACCGAGATCGTCACCAAGGGCCGTCACGATCCGTGCGTCGGCATCCGCGCCGCCCCGGTCGCGGCAGCAATGATGGCGCTGGTCCTCGCCGACGCCAAGCTGATGCACCGCGCGCAATGCGGGTAGGGCAGTGGTGTTTGAACTTCGCCGCCCGGCCTACTATGTTAGCCACGCAACACAGCTGAGGACGCCCGCATGGCCGTGATCGACCGCTACCGCAACCCAGCCGACGCCACCGGCATGACCATCGTGGTCTACTTGGTCTGGTTCTTCCTCGGCAACCTCGGGGTCCACCGCATGGTCACCGGGCGGGTCGGCAGCGGGGTGCTGATGCTGGTCCTGCACGGCCTCGGCTGGCTGACCTTCTGGCTCTTCGGCCTCGGCGCACTGATCTGGGGCCTCGTCGGCATCTGGTGGATCATCGACGCGTTCCTGATCCCGGGTTGGCTACGCTACAATTAGGGTCGGTTGCTGTTAGGCTTTGTTCTACCAAGGTTCAACCGAAGCTCGTCACCCCCGCGAAGGCGGGGGCCCATACGCGTCGACCGCTTGACGTGTATGGGCCCCCGCCATCGCGGGGGTGACGATTCAGCTTGGGTGAAAGCGACTTTAGATCGACACTAACCCCGCTCATCCCGAGCGAAGTCGGGGGACCTGCCCGGAAAATTGTGCGTCCCTCGACTTCGCTCGGGATGAGCGGGGTTGGTGTATCGACACCCGGTCGTTGGCATCGGCCTTTGGTGACGCTGTCGTGATTTCAAAAGCGTATCATATCATATACTTGCTCGTTCTTTCGCGACTCCTCGACCGGTGCCTACAGGAATCGTCGAAGCGTTTACGCCGTCTTCCAGGTCGAGCGTCGCCGGCGCTGCGTCGTTCGCCGCGGGGCTCGCCAGCACTTTCTCCATGGCACCTTCGAACCTGACCAGCAGCTCGGCGGGGTGCCTCGATGGCGGCGGCAGCAGTTTCGCTGCCTCGGTCTCGCGCGCCAGCCCGGCGTGATAGGCGGGCGCATCGTACAGCCGCATCAGCGCGATCAGCAGCCCGTCGTTGAAAACGGTTTTGTCGCCGACGTAATTGCCCCGGTGGAACATCGGCACGCTGTGGCCGGTGAACGCCCGGTCGAGCGCGGACTCACGGACGCGCTCGGCGACGCCCTCGATGACGCGCGCCCAGTCGGCCCGGAACGCCGCGCCATTGGCATG
>JANOOK010000150.1:0-6813 GCA_031421275.1 Sphingomonadaceae bacterium | reverse complement strand
ACGATCGAGCCGCCGCCCGCCGCGATCATGCCGGGTACCACTGCCTGCATGCCGAGGAAGACGCCGAGCTGGTTGACCGCACAGACCTGCAGAAACTCGGCTTCGCTGAACTCGAGCAACCGCTTCACCGGCCCGATTACGCCGGCGTTGTTGACCAGCACCGTCACCGGGCCGAAGCGCGCCGAGCCGTCGGCGACGACACGCTGCCAGTCGACGACTTTGGAGACGTCATGCGGCAGGAACAGCGCGCCGTCGCCAAGTTCGTGCGCGAGCGCCGCACCGCGCTCGGCATTGATATCGGTCAAAATGACCTTGGCGCCCTCGCGGACAAAGACGCGCGCGTGGGATTCGCCCATGCCTTGGGCGGCTCCGGTCACCAGCGCGACTTTGCCGTCGAGGCGGCCCACTCAGGCCGCAGCTTTCTGCTCGATCATGTCCAGTCGCGGTGCGACTTCGGTGGCGAGAAGCTCCATCGAGCGCTCCCACGGCAGCGGGTTGTCGATATAGTCGTGGCTGTAGATCAGCAGCGTTCCGAAGGGTCCGCCAAGCTCGTCGAACCAGTTCCGCATTTTCTGTACAACGGTATCGGGCGAGCCGACGATCCAGACGTGTTCCGCCAGATATTCCGCATCGACGTCGGCCGGATCGACCGACGGGTGATGAAGCAAGCCCTTGAGCACGCCAAAGCGCTCGTAGGTCGGCTTGATATATTCCTTCCAGGCACGGCCGATGCCGCCCTCGACCGCCAGCTTGCGGGCTTCGGCGTCGGTTTCGGCGACGATGATATCACGAACGACGCGGTGCATCGATCGGTCGGCGACCCGGCCTGCCGCCTGCATTTTCTCGCGATAGGTCGAGAAATGACTGCGGAGAAAATCGTTACCGGCATAGACCGAGGCCGGAATGAAGCCGTGCGTCCCGGCAAACCCGATCGAGGCCGAGGGTGCCGACAGCCCGGTCATCGCCATCTGCATCGTACCGCCCCACGGGCGCGTGTCGCGCAATGGCTTCTTGCCGTCGCCTGCAGGGTATCCGGCGTTCCAGAACTCGCCCTCGAAGGTGAACGGCTCGGCCCTCCAGACGCGCTGCATGATGTCGATCGCCTCGAGCATCATCGCGTGGTTCTTCGACATATCGGTGATGCCGCGCAGCGCCGCGTCCGTGGGGTACGCCCCGGTCGCGACGCCGAGCATGTAGCGCCCTTCGAGGACTTGGCTGAGCCATGCCGTTTGGATCGCCAGCGTTGCCGGGTGATGATAAGGCAACAGGTGCGCCAACGGTCCGAATTTGATCTGGCTGGTCTGGGCGGCGGCGGCGGCGATCACCAGTTCGGGGCTCGGGATGCCCTCCCAGTTCAGCGTGCTGTGTTCGCCGACCCAATACTCGCTGAAGCCAGCCTTGTCGGCGACGACGGCTTGGCGCACTGCCCAGTCGAAAACCTGCTTGGGCGTCCGTTCGGGCCGGACGAAAGGCGTTTGAAACATTCCGATCTGCATCACTCTTCCTCTCGAAATCCGTTCACAATGCCGGCCAGCGTCAGCCGTGGTCCTTCCATTCAACCAGCATACCGGCAGCGTCAAAGCGCATCACACTGCAGAATTTGAGCCTGAAAGCCTCGCCCTTGGCACCAAAGCCCGGCACGTCGACCGCGGGCGTGCCGGTGTACCAGGCCTCGCGCACAACGATGTTGCCGGCGACGGTGACGCGCTCGGGTGGTTCGAACTGCCGGTCGGGCACATAGGTCGCGGCGAAACCCCGCAGGACGTCGAGCAACGCCGCGCGGCTGGTCAGGACAAATTTCCGGTTGAAATGAGCGAAGTCGACATCGGGCGCAATCCCAGCCTCCAGCGCAGTGAAATCCTTGGCATTGTAAGCCGCAATCAGGCGGTCGGCGAGGAAGGCAGCATCCGTCATGATCCTCCCCTCCTGCTTGGCTGGCTGCGGCTTATGTTGCGACAGCGCCAGCTTGCCTCGTTTGAACAGTTCTAAAACGCGAACGAGCCGTCGTCAATCTAATCACGACGTTTCGTCGGATTTAGCAGAGGTATGGTGCTGCAACTTTGGTACCCACCATCCCGCTCAAGGATTAACGCGCTAACAACGACCAACAAACAGATGCTTGGTGACATCGTCAGAGCCTGTTACGTCGTACGTCTTGTCGGATAGAATTGATCGGATACGGCATCAGATGGCGACAAGTGTACCAAAGCGCCGCTCGCCGACGGTTAGACGCGTCAACGATTCGCAGCAGCTAGTCAGCCAAGTGCCAGCGCCGGCCATCGCGCCGCCGGCACCGGTGTCGGGCGATGCCTGGACAGCGTTGCTCGACAAGATCGTCCACCGGCCCAAGCGCGTCACCGAACGCAAGCAGGACCGCAGCAAGCGCACCGAGCAGCAAATCCTGAAAGCGGCTCTACGCGTGTTCTCGCGAGACGGCATCTCGCGGTCGCGCATCGCGGATATTGCTGCCGAAGCCGGTATTTCGACATCGACGCTCTATGAATATTACCGGAGCAAGGAGGATCTGGCGTACGATGTGCCGCTGTCGTTCCTCGAGGCTTTTTTCGAATCGTATCGCACCGCAGTCGTCGGCAAGGTCACGGCGCACGAGCGGCTGACGCTGTATCTGACGATGTCGACCGACTTTGCCCGTGAGCATCCCGAGTGGGCGCGGCTATTGTATCTTGAAATATGGCCCAGTGTATTCGTCAGCGAAACCGAACTGCGCCACACGATCGACGACTTCACCCGTGTCGTGCTATTTCTGATCAAGCAGGGCGTCGAGGAAGGCAGCTGGTCCGCTAGTCGCGATCCTTACGAGACCGCGGCGTTGCTCGTCGGCGGCAGCAATCAGCTTATTATCACCTGGCTGCTCTACCGCCGTCCGCGCAACCTGACCAAGGCCGGTGCCGCCATTGCGGAACGCGTGCTCGACATGCTGACGCAAGAACACAAAGCCGATCAGACGTCCCATTCGAGGACATAGGGATTGACCGTCCCGACGACGCCGCTGCCGAAGCTGACCGGGCTATCGGCGGCAACCCGGAACTCGGGAATCCGCGCCAGCCACTCCTGCAGGACGATGCGCATTTCCATGCGGGCCAGATGCGCCCCGGGACAGGTGTGCGAGCCTTTGCCGAACGTCGAATGACGGCGGGCGACGCGGCCCAGTTCGAAGGCGAACGGATCATGGTTCACCGCGTCGTCGAGCGCGTTCAGGATGGTCGGCGCCAGCACCATGTCGCCGGCCTTGAGCTGGACACCTTCGAACTCGCAATCGGCTTTCACCTCGCGACCCGATGCGACCAGCGGGAAGCGGCGCAGAAACTCGAGCAGGGCATCGTCGATCTTCGACGGATCGGCGACGAGAGTCCGGCGCAGCTCGTCGTGCTGCGCGAGAAACAGCATCGAAAAACCCATGAAGTTGACGACCGTGTCGAGCCCCCCAACCAGCACCTGAATGCAGATGTTGGCCGCTTCGAGATCGGTCAGGTCGCGGCCGTTGACCTTGCCATTAACCATCTGGCTGATCATGTCGGGCGCGTCCCGGCCGCGCCGGGCGGCAATTACCGGGCCGATGTACTCGCGGAACAGCTGCGCGACCTCGGGGTAGGTCAGCGAGCCATCGGGCCGGGTGAACTGGTCGGCGAGGTGCTTCAGCTTGGGCAGATCGTCGACGGGCAAGTCGACGATCTGGATGAATATCCGGATTGGTAACTGCTCGGCGAAGTCGTGGATGAAGTTGCAGCGGCCTTTGGCGCGAAAGTCATCTATCAACTGCACGGTCAGTGCGGTGATCTTATCCTCCGTGCCCTTCAGCGCCCGCGGCGAGAGATTGTCGTTGAGTAGATTGCGGAACGGCCGATGTTCGGGCGGATCGAGCGACATCGGGATCAGCCGATAGGCTTCGCCGGCAGTGTCCTTGGGCACGAGCACAGTGCGGCTCGAGAAGCGTTCCGAGTCCGACAGCACGGTGTCGACGAGATCGCCGCGTAGCGTGATCCAGTGCCCGCCGTTGTGCGGCGTCCACATCAGCGCATGCGGACTGTCGTCCATGACCGCGCGCCAGCTGCGATGATAGTCGGTACCGGCGGGCAGCGGGCGATACAGATCGAAGTCGAACACCCGGTCGAAGGGGACGTTGTCCGGACGGGCAACCAGCTGGTCAACCGCAGGCTGGAGGACGTCGATTTCCATGCTGCACCTCGGTCATGCAAACGCCCGCCTGGGGCACTTTGCTTTTCCGATCGATAACGCCGATAGCAAACAAATAATAGATCATTCGTCGGATATTTACGTCAAGATGCTTCTTCCAGCACAGTGGCATCATTGATCGGGTCACAACATTGGAATTAGGTTCGACTTTGGGGAGCAATACGATGGGACGGTTAACCGGCAAGGTCGCGATCATCACCGGTGCGGCGCAGGGCATGGGCGCAGCGCACGCGCGCCGCTTCGTCGCTGAGGGCGCAAAGACCGTGTTCACCGACATCAATGCCGATGCCGGTCGGGCGCTTGCCGCCGAGCTCGGTCCCGATGCGTTTTTCATGCAGCACGACGTGGCCGATGCCAACGCCTGGTCGGATGTGGCGACCACCGCGGAAAGCCGCTTCGGACCGGTGACGACGCTGGTCAATAACGCCGGCATTCTCGGTCCCGGCGCGTTATGTGCGGACCTGTCGGAGGCCGACTTTGTCAAAGTTTGTACGATTAACTTGACCGCGGTATTCCTCGGCATCAAGCACGTCATCCCGTCGATGCTCAAGGCCGGCGGCGGCTCGATCGTCAATATTTCGTCGATCTCGGGCATCGTCGCGATCTACGGGACACCGAACGTTGCCTATGCGGCAAGCAAGTTCGCAGTCCGCGGTCTCACCAAGCAGGTCGCGATCGAATATGGAGCGCACAATATCCGCGCCAACTCGGTGCATCCGGGCTACATCCGGACGCCGATGATGACCGCCGCGCTCAACGCCGAGCAGATCGAGATCGCCAGCGGCTCGGTGCCGATCAAGCGCGTCGGCGAGGTCGACGATGTCGCCAGCCTCGTCGTCTTCCTCGCTTCGGACGAAGCCGGTTTCATCACCGGCACCGAACACATCATCGACGGCGGCCTGACCGCGCTCTGAGGTTCAGCTAGCGCGGCGCAGGCTGACGCTGAGGCCCGCCGATTTGATCTCGACGACCGGCATCGTCGCGACCTGCATCAGCTTGCGGACCTGCTCGAGTTCGGGCGACGACAGCAGCGGATAATCGCGCCGGACCGGACCGGCGGCGCGCATCCGGTCGATGTCGGCCTCCGGGACCGTCGCGCGCAGAATCAGTTCGTCTTCGTCATCGGTGCCGTATTGCTGCTTGAGCTCAGCAAGGCTTGGGTCAGCGGGAGGGTGGTCGAGGACGTCCTTGGCGCGCGGGCTCGCCATGATGCGGTCGAGCACATCGCCGTCGATCGGCGCGACGGTGTCGCCGTAGAAACCCGCCGCATACTGGACGACTTCGTCGGGAACCGTGCCGTAGCGGACCTCGGTGACGATGTTGAGCACCGCCTGGATGCCGACGAGCTGGCTGAACGGTGTCGCCATGCCGGGATAGCCCAGTTCGCGGCGTACCGCGGCGACTTCGGCTAGCACCTGCGGCAGCCGGTCCATCATCCGGTGCTGCGCTAGCTGCGCCTTGAAGGTGCCCATCATGCCGCCGGGAATCTGGTGCTCGACCGAGAACACATCATACTCGGCATGTTGGTTAACGAGGAACCCGGCCGCTTTGCCGACTGCCTCGAAGTGATCGGCGACAGGCTGCAACAAGCTGGTGTCGAGCCGGTGCGTGTGGCCCTTCAGCTCAACGTTGCGCGCCATGATTTCGGTCGACGGTACCGACGGGCCGTTCGCCATTGGGCGGCTCGCGGTGTGGAGCACGGTGACGCCGAGATCGACCGCGTCGAGATAGGCCTTCGCCGACATGCCGAGCAGGTTGTTCGAATGGAACTCGATCGTCTTGCCGTGCGCATTGGCGACGATGCCCGGCATCAGCGTTTGCAGCCGCTCCTTCTCGAGCACCCCGGCGGTATCGTACAGCAGAATTGTATCGACGTCGGGGCTCGCCGCGAGCACGCTGACCTTCTGCGCGTAATAAGCGTCGGTGTGGACCGGCGAGAGCGCGAACATCACCGCCGCCGCGACCTGCGCGTCGCCTTCCTTGGCGACCTTCGCCAAACGCAGCATGTTGTCGATGCCGAACAGCACGTCGTAAATCCAGAACGAGCGTACTCCGTGGGCACACAGCCGCCGCACCCACAGGTCCATCAACGCGCGCGGGCTGATGCTGAACGTCACATTGGCGTTGGCGCGC
This sequence comes from Sphingomonadaceae bacterium, assembly GCA_031421275.1. Lineage (GTDB taxonomy): Bacteria > Pseudomonadota > Alphaproteobacteria > Sphingomonadales > Sphingomonadaceae > Polymorphobacter_B. The sequence continues at coordinate 465 of JANOOK010000150.1, read as the reverse complement.
AGCCCGGCGCGGACCGGCGTGCGCGGCATTGACGCGACCAGCAAGTCGAGCCCCTCCCAGTAATTCTCCTGGCAATAACGGGTCAGCACGTCGAGCATGCCACCGCCGGTCAGGTCGATTGTGCTAAAACCGGTGCGATCGATCAGCGGCGACACCGGCAGCGCCATGCCGGCGCGCATCCGCAGCCCCCACAGACTCTGCTGCCCGTCGCGCATCGTCTCGTCGAGGAACTCGATTGCCGCCATCAGGCGCTGACCGGAACCAACGCCGCAATCAGCGTATCGCGCACCGTCCGTCGCAGGATCTTGTTGGCACCGCTCTTGGGCAGCTCGGGCCAGATCAGCACCTGCTTGGGGCGTTTAACCCCCGACAGCGTGTCTTTGGCGAAGGCCATGATCGCGTCCGCGTCGAGCCCCGGTTGACCCGCCACGACCGCGACGATGCGGTCGCCCCAGCGTTCGTCGG
>JANOOK010000149.1:0-4184 GCA_031421275.1 Sphingomonadaceae bacterium | reverse complement strand
CGGCAGTTAGCGACAGGTCGTGGCAGGAAAGCGGCAGTCCTGCGGCGAACGGCGGCGCGCTGCCACGGCCGCGGGCGGACCCTCAGTGGGTCGCGCGCACCAGTGTATCGACGATCGCGACAATTTCGTGCGGCGAGTCTTCCTGCAGGAAATGTCCGCCGGGCAAGGTGACGTGCGGCTGCCCCCTCGTGCCGGGAATGCGTTCGTGCATGATGCGTTCGCCGCCGCGCGTGACCGGGTCGTTGTCGCTGAACGCCGTGATGAACGGCTTGTCGAAGCGCTCGAGCTGCGCCCATGCGGCAATGTTCTCGGGCACCGAGGCCTGCTCCGGCGTAAGCGGCACCAGTGCCGGGAACTGCCGCGCCCCGGCCTTGTAACTCTCGTCGGGGAACGGCGCATCATACGCCGCGATCTCCGCGTCGCTCAACGCCCGTGTCGAGCCGCCGTCGAGAATGCGCCCGACCGGCAGCACAGGGACCTCCTGGCTGAACTTCAGCCACGCTGCAAAGCCTTCGCTCCACCCCGTCCCGACCGGCAGCCCGGTGTTCGCCGCGACAACGCCGCTGAAGCGCGCGCTGTTCGCCGCGACCAGCCGGAGCCCGAGCAGCCCACCTCAATCCTGGCAGAACAACATCACGCCGTGCAGGTCCTGCGCGTCGAACCACGCCTGCAGCCACGCGACATGGCGTTCGTAGGTGTAATCCTCGCGCGCTGTGGGCTTGTCCGAGCGGCCGAAGCCGATCAGGTCGGGAGCCAGCACCCGGTGGCCGCGCTCGACTAGCCCGGTGATGATCCGGCGGTACAGATACGACCATGACGGCTCGCCGTGCAGCAGCAGCACCGGCGGCGCCGTGCTTGGCCCCTCGTCGACGTACGCCATTCGCAGCGTCGTGCCGTCAGCATCGGTGATCGTCGCGTAATGCGGCGCGAAGCTCCAGCCGTCGAGCTTTTCGAAGCGGCTGTCCGGGGTACGCAGAGTCTGCATGGCTAATCTCCGCCTCGATCAGAGTTGGCTGCTAGCCGGCGCGCCGTGTCCGCCAGTTCGCGCCAACGCCAGCCATTCGGCATTAATAAAGCTCTCGCAGCAGTGTGCAAAATAATATACGTATCGACTTGGAGCAGCTTGGCTTGTCCCGTCGTTGCACAAACACGTGTGGCGCCACGGCATCGGCAGGGGCCCAACGGACGGCAACAGACACAGCGCGAAAGACTAGCAGGCAATGAGTTTTGATAAACGCGGGCGCGGGCCCGGACGTGGTGGTGGTTTCGACAAGCGCGAGCGCGGTTTCGACCAGTTTGAAGGCGGCGGCGACCGCTTCGGTGGGGGCGGCGGCGGCGGTGACCGCTTTGGCGGCGGCGGAGCCGGTGGCCCGCCGCGCTTTGGCGGTGGCGGCGGCGGTGGTTTCGGCGGACGTCCGGCCGGCGGCGGCTTCGGCGGCCCGCGCCCGCCGCGTGACATGGGTCCGGGGATCAATCTCGGCACCGCCAAGGGCGTGGTCAAATTCTTCAACGGTCAGAAGGGCTTCGGCTTCGTCGTCCGCGATGACGGCGGCGAGGACGTGTTCGTCCATATCAGCGCGGTCGAGCAGGCTGGACTGACAGGGCTTGCCGACGGCCAGCCGCTCGAGTTCACGCTGACCGAGCGCAACGGGCGCGTTTCGGCGACCGACCTCGTCATCGACGGCGAGCCGATGCCGGTTACCGACCGTGCCCCGCCGCGCGATGGCGGCGGCGGCTTCGCGCCGCGTGGCAACGACGGTCCGCGCGGCGGCGGCTACGGCGGTGCCAGCCGCGAGTTCGGCGGCAATGGCGGCGGTGGCGGCGGTGCCCCGTCGAACCCCGGCGAGCGCGTCGACGGCACGGTCAAGTTCTTCAACGGCACCAAGGGCTTCGGATTCATCCAGCGCGAAGACGGCGGCCCCGACGCGTTCGTGCATATCTCGGCGGTCGAGCGCGCTGGCATGGCAGGCCTCAACGAAGGCCAGCGTGTCAGCTTCGAACTCGAACTCGACCGGCGCGGCAAGCAGGCGGCGATCAACCTGACCGCCCTGTAGCGAGCGCACTTCAGGCGGAGCGGGCGCAAGCTCGTCCCCATGAACGACGAAAGGGCAGCTTCGGCTGCCCTTTCTATTTCCGGTTTACAGGAGCCGCCATGCCCGACCGCTTTGCCATCGCCCATCACTTCGCTCCAGCGACGGCAGCGCTGCTCAGCAGCCACCCGCTCGTCGGCGAAATCCGCGCGGTCGATCCGGCAAACCGCTGGGCTTTGCCGACCGATGTCGACGTTATCTTCGCGCTGCACGGGTCCGACATGGCGAGCCATGCCGGCGCGCCCCGCCCGGCAGGCTGGCCGGGCAAGGTCCGCTTCGTCCAGCTCGCGTCGAGCGGAACCGACGGCTATCCTGACTGGCTGTTCGACGTCGCCCAGGTCGCCAGCGCCGCGGGCACGGCGGCGATCCCGATCGCGGAGTTCGTGCTCGCGGCGATGCTGGCGCACGCCAAGCGGCTGCCGGCGATGGTGGTGCGCGACGGCGAGCCATGGGCGTCGCAGGCCGCTCTCATCGCCGCTCCGCTCGCGGGCCTCGACGGCAAGACGCTCGGGCTGATCGGCGTCGGCCACATCGGTGTGCAGGTCGCAAAGCTTGCCGCGGCATTCAACATGACTGTGCTCGCGCATCGCCGCAGCGACGCTCCAAGCCCCTCACCCGACATCACGCTGGCGTCGTTCGACGACGTGATGGCGCGCGCCGACCATCTGGTTATTGCCGCGCCGCTCACCCCGGATACGGCGGGACTGATCGGCGCGGCGGCGCTGGCCAAGGTCAAGCGTGGCATTCACATCGTCAACATCGCGCGCGGCGGCATCATCGACCCGGCGGCGCTCGCTGCCGCGCTGGCGAGCGGGCAGGTCGGCGGGGCCAGCCTCGATGTCACCGATCCCGAGCCGCTGCCAGCCGGTCACCCGCTGTGGCGCGCGCCCAATCTGCGGATCACGCCGCATATCGCATGGAGTTCGGCCGACACCCCACGGCGCATTTTCAAACTGTTTGCCGATAATCTGGTTCGGGTCGGGGCCGGCAAACCGCCGCTGAACCTGCTGCACCGAAGATAAGTTGGCCCCCGCTCCGGGGGCATGGAGCGGGGGCCGGTCTGCGCTCGTCACGCAACGGGGCAGACCGATACGGGCAACAGGGGGCAAATCCCGCACCGGCTCGCTCACCGCCGGTGTTGTGTAGCTGCGAGCCGATTGACCGCGGATGAACGGTGCCGACAGCTTCGGCGCTCGCGGCCAGATTAGAACGTCTTACCGGGTATCTGCTTCACGCGCGGGTCGCGGAAGCTGAAACTGCTTGCGGCGACTTTCCCATTGTAGTGCGTGTTGAGCAGGCGGATCTCGGTGACGTTGTTCTGCGCGTCGGTCGCGGTCCAGCCGGTCAGCGCCAGCCCACCCGGGGCTGCCGCATCGCGGCTGAACGCCAGTGAGAGTACACCGTATTCAGGATGCTTGGGGTCGCGCGCGGTCACCTGTGGCGCGCCGTTGGCGGTACCGGTAACCTTTGCGACGCGCGTCAGATCGGCATCGGGATTGAGCAAAATGCCGAGCGGCGTGCTGCCGATCGGCCATTCCGAAACCTGCGAGACCGCATAGTCGACGAACACCAGCCGCTTGCCGTCGGCGACAACGAGCAGCGGCACTTTGTCATACGAGAAGCGGATCTTGCCCGGCCGCGCCAGCGTCAGCTTGCCGGTCGACACGGTGCCGTTGCCTGCGGTTTGCGTGAAATCGGCGGTCATCGTGGTGGTCGCGCGGAGAGCTGCGGCGACCTCGTCGAGCGGCGCGGCGGCAATTGGGGCAGCGACGAGAGCGGCGAGCAATAGCAGACGGATCAAAGTCGTTCTCCAGTTTGTGCCGCATACATAAGTCGCGGCGCTTTACTCGGACTGAATACATCCCGGTTGTGTATAATGAGGGATCGTTGGCGGCGTCCGAAACCGCCGCACCTCAAACAAAATGCCAGCTCGTCCCGCTCGCACCGTCTTCGATGACCACCCCCGCCTTAGCCAACTCGTCGCGGATACGATCGGCGGCAACGAAGTCGCGCCGAGCGCGGGCCGCCTGGCGCGCCTCGACCTTCGCCGAAATGTCCGCGTCGACCGACTGCAACGGCTCGGGCTGCAGCCCG
>JANOOK010000148.1:0-33544 GCA_031421275.1 Sphingomonadaceae bacterium | reverse complement strand
GCTGATCGAGGGCAAGCGCCGCGGGGTCAAGCACGTCGTCGTGACGATGTGCATCGGCGGCGGCATGGGCGCGGCGGGGCTGTTCGAGGTTTACTGAGGGCGGGTGGCCGGGACGGGGCGTAAGATAATGACGTCACTGATCCGGGTTTCTCCGGCACCTATAACTTTAGACAAGCCGGAGCCGGATGCAGCCTCGGCGTCAGTCGAGTTTGAAAAAATTCAACCGGTCGCAGCGGGTAGCTGGGCTGCTGGTGCGCTTGAACCTAAGCGGGATTTGACACCCAGTCTTGAGCCGAGCACGATTTCGCTGTCCGGCTTAGCGGAAACACCTAGTACTGCTTCACAACCTGAGCCTATTGCCCCATCACCTCACACTCGCGCGCGCAACCATTCCAGAGATATTGCGGCAGCAGCTGCAGCTGAAATCAAGCCAGTGTCTTCCTCCGCGTGGACGGGGGCAAACACAGGCCCGGATCGCATCAAAGCGGTAAGAACTCTCATTCCATTTGCTCAAAATGCCGTTCAACAGTTGATCGCGTCGTTGGAAGAGCCCGGACACAATGGTGGTCTGCCACTCGACGACGAAGTCGCCGCTCTCCAATGTCTTCGGCAGCTACATAGTATGCTTGGCGAGTTGTTAGCTGCTGCCGACCAAGAGACTCTTTCGGAAAACTTCCATAATGGCCTCGCGACTGAAGCAGCACAGTATGCAAAGCGAGCTGTTGAGGCGCTGCGAAATGATCCATTCGCTTATGCAATGGCGGGGACGGTGCTGGCGATCATGACTGCTTGCGGTCTTCCGGTGTTTGGTGGTTTCCTAACCAGTGTCGCACTTAGCATGAGGAAAAAATGACCGTTTGAGGCCGACAAGCAGCTCGGCTGCTTTCCACCCCAAGCCGCCTACAGCCGACCGACCCTCCTCTCACGCACGTCCCCCGGTTCACCCCCACAGCTTCCCCTCCGGCGGCCACACGTCGCTGCCTTCGAACTTCAGCCCATCGGCACGGTCCTCGATCAGCAGCGGCCCGTCCAAGTCCGCGAACTGGCTTTGCATCGCGACGTAGAATGCCGGCGCGATGCCGAGCGAGGTCGACAGCATGCAGCCGGTCATCAGCCCGAGCCCGCGCTGCTTCGCCGCCTGCGCCAGCGCCAGTGCCTCGGTCAGCCCGCCCGCTTTGTCGAGCTTGATGTTGATGAAGCGGTAGCGCCCGATCACGGCGTCGAGCGAGGCACGGTCGTGAACGCTCTCGTCGGCGCACAGCGGCACCGGCGAGCGCACATCGGCGAGCAGCCCGTCCTGCCCGGCGGGGACCGGTTGCTCGATCAGTTCGACGCGCAGCGCGTCCAAGCCGTGCGCCAGCCGCTCGATGTCCTGCCCGGCCCACGCTTCGTTCGCATCGACGATCAGCCGCGCATCGGGCGCTCCCCGGCGCACCGCGGCCACCCGTTCGAGGTCGCCCTCGCCCGACAGCTTGAGCTTGAGCAGCTCGTAATGCGCCGCCTTGCGGGCCGCCGTCTCCATCGCGCCGGGCGCGCCGAGGCTGATCGTGTAGGCGGTCAGCATCGGGCGCGGCGTCGGCAGGTGAAGCGTCTGCCACACCGGAATCCCCGACGCCTTGGCTTCGAGGTCCCACAGCGCCGCGTCGACCGCGTTGCGTGCTGCGCCTGCGGGCAGCAGGGCGAGCAGCTCGGCCCGCGTCGCGCCGGCCTCGACGTTGGCCCGCTGCGCCTCGACCGCCGCCACCACCGACTCCGCGCTCTCGCCGCGATAGTAGACCGCGGTACCCTCGCCGCGACCGCGGTGCGCGCCGTCGGCGATCTCCACCACGACGACATCGACATGGGTCTTGGTCCCGCGCGCGATGATGAAGTCGTCGCGCGTCGCGAAGCGTTCGATGCGGGCGGTGAGGGTGCGAGCCATCCGTCAGGCTCTAGCCGTTGTTGCGTCGCTTGCGCTAGGACCGGGCGGGCAAGGAGCGTGCAGATGGCCGACGGCGAAGAAGTCCAGCTCGATCCGGTGGTCACGGTGGCGCGTATCACCGCGCTCGAGATGCTGGTGCGGCAGCTGATGATCATCCAGCTTCGCATCCTCGACGAACTCAACCAGATCGAGCTGACGCCGGAATATGTAAAGACGCTGGCGTCGATCTATACCGAGAAGGTCGATGAATCGAAGATCATCGACTCGTCGTCGCCGGCGGTGAACTACGAGTTCAAGGTCAACGTCATCCACAATCTCGAACGCTTCTTCGACGAGATCGCCGATCACCTGAAAGAAAATCCTTGATGTTCGACAAGATCCTGATCGCCAACCGCGGCGAGATCGCCTGCCGCGTCATCCGCTCGGCGCGGAAGATGGGCATCGCCACGGTCGCAGTCTATTCCGACGCCGACGCCGCCGGCCTGCATGTCGAGATGGCCGACGAGGCGGTGCGTCTCGGCCCGCCGCCTGCGGCCGAATCGTACCTGCTCGGCGACGCGATCATCGCGGCTTGTCATGCCACCGGCGCGCAGGCGGTGCATCCCGGCTACGGCTTCCTGTCCGAGCGCGCCAGCTTCCGCGAAGCCTGCGACGCGGCCGGTATCGCCTTCATCGGGCCGCCCGCCAGCGCCATCGCCGCAATGGGCGACAAGATCGAGTCGAAGAAGCTGGCGCTCGCCGCCGGGGTCAACGTCGTGCCGGGCTTCGTCGGCGAGATCGACGATACCGAGCACGCCGTCCGTATCGCCGCCGAGATCGGCTACCCGGTGATGATGAAGGCGAGCGCCGGCGGCGGCGGCAAGGGCATGCGGCTGGCGTACAGCGAGGCCGACGTCCGCGAGGGTTTCCAGTCGACCCGCAGCGAAGGTCTCGCCAGCTTCGGCGACGACCGGGTGTTCATCGAAAAATTCATCACCCAGCCGCGCCACATCGAAATCCAGGTGCTCGGCGACAGCCACGGCAACCTCGTCTATCTCGGCGAGCGCGACTGCTCGATCCAGCGCCGCCATCAGAAGGTCGTCGAGGAAGCCCCCTCGCCGTTCGTCACGCCGGAGCTGCGCGCGGCGATGGGCGCGCAGGCGGTCGAGCTGGCCAGGCGGGTCGGCTATTACAGCGCCGGCACGGTCGAATTCATCGCCGGAGCCGACCGCGGCTTCTACTTCCTCGAGATGAACACCCGGCTGCAGGTCGAGCATCCGGTCACCGAGAGCATCACCGGCATCGACCTTGTCGAGGCGATGATCCGCGTCGCCGCCGGCGAGCCGCTCGGCTTCGCCCAGGCCGACGTGCGGCTTACCGGTCACGCCGTCGAGACCCGCGTCTATGCCGAGGACCCCTACCGCGGCTTCCTGCCGTCGATCGGCCGGCTGCAGCAGTGCCGCCCGCCCGCGGCCGGTGGCGGACCGCTGGGCAGCGTCCGCGTCGACACCGGCGTCGTCGAGGGCAGCGAGATCAGCCGCTTCTATGACCCGATGATCGCCAAGCTGATCACCCACGCCCCTACCCGTATCGAGGCAATCGACCTGCAGGCCGAGGCGCTCGACCGCTATCTGATCCGCGGTATCGGCCACAACATCGATTTCCTGTCGGCGGTCATGCAGCACCCGCGCTTCCGCGCCGGCGAGGCGGTCACCACCGCGTTCATCGCCGAGGAATATCCCGCCGGCTTCCACGGCGCGCCGGTGACGCCCGCAGTCACCGAGGCGCTGATCGCCACCGCCGCGGTGATCAACGCCGTCGAGACCGAACGCGCCCAGCTCATCGATGGGCAATTGAACGGCCACGGCGCGATGTTCGGCGAGGACTGGGTGGTGCGGGTCAGCAGCGGCAAGCCCGCGGTCAAGGTGGACTATCCGGTGTCGGTGCTGGCGACCGGCGATGCGTTTGAATTGCTGATCGGCCCGCCGGGTGACCACCAGCGCGAGCTCCGCCTGACCACCGCCTGGCGCGTCGGCGAGCCGCAGTTCGAGGCCCGGCTCGACGGCCGCACGATCGTCGTCGCCGTCGACCGGCTCGCCGTCGGCTACCGGCTGACTACCCGTGGCAGCGCGCACGATGTCCGCGTCATGACCCCGCGCGCCGCCGCACTGGCGCTCCACATGATCGATAAGGTCCCGCCCGATCTGTCGCGCTTCCTGCTCTGCCCGATGCCCGGGCTGGTAATGAGCATCGCCGTCGCCCCCGGCGACAACGTCGAGGCCGGGCAGCCGCTCGCCACCGTCGAGGCGATGAAGATGGAGAACATCCTGCGGGCCGAGAAGTCGGGCGTGGTCAAGGCGGTGCTCGCCACGCCGGGCGACAGCTTGGCGGTGGACGCGGTGATCATCGAGTTCGAGAGTAGAAGTTGAAGGGAGCAAATACGGTCAGCTCGCGCGTCCGTTGCGGCGCTACACGACGCTCGGCAAGCGCTGGGCTGCGTCTCGACTCGGATCAGCTGACCGGTGCGCGCTGTCGATCCGCTCTGTCCAAACTGAAGGGCGATGCGGGAACCGGATCGACCGCCGACGCCAGCGACGACGGCATCGTCCCCTTGCTGACTGTATCGATCAATCGACAATCTGCGGCATACAGGACCTCGATCATCGCGCGCAGCTCGCCGGATAACGCCTCGGTTGCGGGCGGCGACGCATTGAGATGCGGGAGAGCCTCGATCCCAAGATAGCCAAGAAGCTCGGCAGGTGGATTGCCGCTCTCGTCGAGCACGAACACCCGATCGATCTCGAGCTGGCCGTTTTCGTCGAGGAGAAAATCGCTCTGGCGGCGAAGCAGCAGAAAGCGGTCGATCGTCGTTGGATGCTCAACAAGGTAAGCGACGAAGGCGGCAAAGGAGGCAGACGCTGGCAGGCGCGCGCAGTCGAAACGACTGGCCGCCATCAGCTCGGTGCCGCCGGCACGCAGGAAGCGGTAAGCCGAATGCAAACGGCCGACCGGACTGCGGACGAGTGAAAACGTCGGCAGTCCGGCGATACGGTCGCCGTAAGCGGCAGCGTAGAAGCGCCGCGTGTAATGCGGCAGGTTACGTCCGTACAGGTGCGCGCAAACTGATGTTCCGCCGGTCTTTGGGATGTGCACGAAGATCATCCCGGCGCGGAGCACAGCGTCGAGCGTCCGCCGGCCAAGCGTGCCGACCCACATCATGCGCGTCCCTCGGGAAACGGCGGCAGCGTTGCTGGCCATCGCCAGCCCATGCCGCGCGATGTCCTTCACCAGCAAGGCGGGCTCGGGCAGGAAGCGCCAGTCGACAGCATATGGCATATAACGGACGCTGGACGTCGCGAGCGTCGGGTATGCCTGTTCGATGTGTGCCGCCGTGCCAGCTGCGTTCAGGTCTGAAAACTGGCTGTTCACTCCGGCCCCCGACGTCCGTATCTGCACCGGACGCAGATACGTCGGGCGGTGGCTAAATCCCTCGCGAGCGCTCCTCATGCGCCAATAACCAGCGCTTGCGCTCGACCCCGCCCGCATAGCCCGTCAGCGTACCGCTCGCGCCGATGACGCGGTGGCAGGGGACGACGATGCCGATCGGGTTGGCACCGTTCGCGAGGCCGACGGCACGGCTGGCACCGGGGTTGCCGAGCGCGGCGGCAAGCGCGCCGTAGCTGGTGGTGGCTCCCGGCGGGATGGCGCGGAGTGCGGCCCAGACGCGGCGCTGGAATGGGCTGCCACCGGTCGCGACCGGGACCGTGTCGAGGGCGGTGAGGTCGCCGACGAAATACCGGTCGAGCGCGGCGGTCAGCGCGGCCGGAGCCGCGCCGGGCACCAGCTCGAAGCTGCCGTAATGGCGCGCCAGCAGGCGTCGCATGCGCTCCTCGTAATCGGCGAAGTCGAGCGCCCGGAGCGCGCCGTCGGTGTCGGTGATCAGCAGCAGCGTCGCGAACGGCGCGGCATATTCGGACAGGGTCAGTCGCATGATCGCTCCTTGGCCGGTCCGCCGCCGCCAGGTGCCGGGGGTTTCGCCGTGAACCGCGGCGAAGGCTTCGTTGAACCGCCGGACGCTGCCGAAGCCGCTCGCCAGCGCGACCTCCCCGAGCGACAGCGCACCCGCATCGATCAGCTTGACGGCCGCGGCGAGCCGCTGCGCCTGCGCGATCACCACCGGCGACGCGCCGACGTGCTTCGCGAACAGCCGCCGCACCTGGCGTTGACCAAGCCCGAGCCGGTCGCCGAGCGCTTCGCCGGTCGGCGTGCCGGCGTCGATCAGGGTGAGCGCACGGCGGACACTCGCAGCGCTGCCCGACCATGCGGGCGAGCCCGGCTCGGCATCGGGACGGCAACGCTTGCAGGCGCGAAAGCCTGCGGCGACGGCGTCGGCGGCGCGGGGATAGAAGCTGCAATTTTCGGGCTTCGGCGGACGCGCCGGGCAGATCGGGCGGCAATAGATCCCAGTGGTGCGGACGCCGGTGTAGAAGCGCCCGTCGTAGCGACGGTCGCGGGCGAGCAGCGCGGCGTAGCAGGTGGTGGCATCGGGAAGCATGCGCCTGGGTTAGCGTGGTCCGCGGCACATGTCTGGCGGTTTTCGGACGTCGTTGACCGGTAATGCGGTCGGCGGGGTTAGCGGCGCTTTTCCTGGACCCGCAAGCTACTGCCGTCCGGCAGGCGCACGAGCACATGGTCACTGAAGCGGTTGATCACCGGCGCATCAACGTCGCGGCTAGTCACTGAGCCGGTACGGTAGTCGGTTTCGCGGAACGCCACGGTGCGGAAATCGCGGGCGCGCAGGGTAGTCTCTTCGGCGCTGGCAGCAGCCGGCTCGGAGGCCAGCGCGATGCCGGTCCGGTTTGCAGCGAGTGGCGCGATATCGGTCATGCCGGGGCCCTCGGCTAAATTAATCCCGGGGCGGCGAACCGCCCCGGGACAGGATCAGCGGCGAAAGAAGCGGCGCTGGTTCATCGGCGGGTTGACCGTCTTCTCCCGGAAGACGATGCGGCCCTTGTCGAGGTCGTAGGGGGTCATCTCGACGTGCACGCGGTCGCCGACGATCGAGCGGATGCGGTTCTTACGCATCTTGCCCGCCGTATAGGCGATGATCTCGTGTTCGTTCTCGAGCTTGACCCGGAACCGGCCATCGGGAAGGATTTCCGCGATGGTGCCTTCGACCTTAAGCGCTTCTTCTTTTGCCATATAGGCTTAGACCATCTGCAGGTTGACGGCCGAGCTGCGGCCCTGACGGTCGTTCTCGACGTCGAAGCTGACCTTCTGGCCTTCGTTGAGGCCGTTCAGGCCCGAACGCTCGACGGCCGAAACGTGGACGAAAACGTCCTTGGAAGCGCCGTCCGGAGCGATGAAGCCGTAGCCCTTGGCGCTGTTGAAAAATTTGACGGTACCGATCGCCATGTAGAAAGTCCTTAGATAGTCATCGAGGTCCGCGCGCGAATTTGCGCGCAGACACCTGGGCAGCAAGTGACGAAAGAGGTGCGCGAAAGCGCCGCGATCCGTAGCAAGCAACTTCGGCTGCCAACGATATGCGCGCGATTGCACAAAAATGCAAGACGCGGTTAACGGGCGGGGCCGTCGGTGCAGGCGGCGGAGCGAGCCATGTCTGAAGTGTTCAAGCTACTTCGTCCCGCCGAGTATCGCGCGCTCGTCACTAACGGGTGCTTTGCCGGCTCGGCCGACGATCGTCGCGACGGCTTCATCCATCTGTCCGCCGCCGGGCAGTGGGAGGCGACCCGCGCCAAGTGGTTCGCCGATGTCGGGGCGCTGTGGCTGGTCGGCGTCGACACCGCCGCGCTCGGCGACGACCTGCGCTGGGAGGAATCGCGCGGCGGCGCGCTGTTTCCGCATTTGTATCGTGCCCTGCTCGCCAGCGATGTCGTCAGCGCGCGCCAGTTGTTCAGGGCGGCTTAAGCCACCATTTGCCATCCGTACGACAGCCATGGGGAAGCTATGCGCCTAGCTCGATCGATCCGAACCGTCGCACTCATTGCGGGCAGCGCGCTCGCCGGGCTGGGCGTCGCGCTCGCCATCGAGACGGGCACGAGCCGCGGTCCGGTCGCCGCCGAGGTCGTCGCGCCGCCGGTTGCCGTCGCGCTCGAGCGCAGTGTGCCCACCAGCGTCGGTCAGCTTCAGCTGTCGTTCGCGCCGGTCGCGAAGCGCGCCGGGCCGGCGGTCGTCAACGTCTACTCGGCGCGGGTCAACCGGACGCGGGCGACGATGATGGACGATCCGTTCTTCGGGCAGTTCTTTGGCGGCGGTGCCCCGCAACCGCGCGTCGAGCAGTCGCTCGGCTCGGGCGTCATCGTCCAGTCGAACGGGTTGATCGTCACGAATAATCACGTGGTCGCCAATGCCGACCAGATCCTCGTCGGGCTCGCCGACCGCCGCGAGTACCGCGCACGGGTGGTGTTCGCCGATGCGCGCAGCGACCTCGCGCTGCTGCAGATCGATACCAAGGGCTCGCGGCTGCCGACGATCCCGCTCGGCGATTCGGACCGGGCCGAGGTCGGCGACGTCGTGCTGGCGATCGGCAATCCGTTCGGCGTCGGCCAGACGGTGACGCATGGCATCGTCTCGGCGGCAGCGCGGACCGGTGCCGGCGTCTCGGACTATCAGTTCTTCCTGCAGACCGACGCGGCGATCAATCCCGGCAACTCGGGCGGCGCGCTGCTCAACCTGCGCGGCGAGCTGGTCGGTATCAACACCGCGATCTATTCGCGCAGCGGCGGCTCGAACGGCATCGGCTTTGCCATCCCGGCGAACATGGTGCGCGTCTTCCTGAACGCGGCGGGCACCGGCAAGCTGGTCACCGGCTGGATCGGGGCCGAAGGCGAGACCGTCACCGCCGACAGCGCGCGCCTTGCGGGACGCGACCGGCCCGGCGGCGTGCTGGTGACCGACGTAACGCCGGGTTCGCCTGCGGCGCAGGCCGGAATGCGCGTCGGTGACATCCTGCTGACCGTCGACGGCAAGGACATCGCCGACCCCGGCATGCTGCGGTATCGGATCGCGACGCAGGGGGTCGGCACGCGCCTGACCGCAACGCTGCTGCGCGCCGGGCGGGTCGAGACCGTCGCGATGACGCTCGCCAGGCCGCCCGAGACCCCGGCGCGCGCGCTGACGCGGATCAGCGGCGATAATCTGCTCACCGGGGTGACGGTCGGTAATCTGTCGCCCGCTTTCGCGCAGGAGATCGGGCCGGGGCTGCCCGAGCATGGTGTCGTCGTGACGGCGATCGCCGCCGGCGCACCCGCGGCACAGCTCGGGCTGCTGCAGGTGGGCGATCTTATCGAGGCGGTCAACGGCCAGGTCGTCCACAGCACCGGCGAGGTCGGCAGCGCGGTGCGCGGCGGCACGCCGAGTGTGCGCTTGAACCGCGGTGGGCAGCGCGCCGAGTGCGGGGTCACCGCGGGCGGGCAGATAAGCTGCCGGAGTTAGCCGGCGCTACGCGATGATATCCGGCACCAGCAGATCGTGCAGTGTCTCGATCTCGTCGCGGAGGCGGAGCTTCTGCTTCTTCAATCGCGCCAGCTGGATCTGATCGTGCCCGCCCACCTCGCGCAGCGCTTCGATCGACGCGTCGAGGTCGCGATGCTCCTGCCGCAGAGCGGTAAGCCGGGCGCGCACGTCGAAGTCGTCCACTCGCTTCCGTCTCCCGCTCGCCGGCTACTCGTCGCGCGTGACTCTTTCGATGCGCTCGTGGCGCTCCTGCGCTTCGAGCGTCATCGTCGCGATCGGCCGCGCCTCGAGCCGTTGCAGCGAGATCGGCTCGCCGGTGACCTCGCAATAGCCATAGTCGCCCGCCTCGATCCGGCGCAGCGCCGCGTCGATCTTGGCGATCAGCTTGCGCTGACGGTCGCGCGTCCGCAGCTCGATCGACCAGTCGGTCTCGCTCGAGGCCCGGTCGTTGACATCGGGCTCACGTAGGGATTCGGATTGTAACGTCGCCAGGGTCTCGCGGGCCTCACGCAGAATGTCGTCTTTCCAGCACTTTAGCTTGCGCCTGAAGTAATCCAGCTGCAAGGCGTTCATGAACGCCTCACTCGAGTTCGGCACATAGCTTTCGTGCAGTTCGACCTCGGTCAGTGCCAACGGGCTACCGTCGATATCGATGCCGAAGAGGGATACTTTGTCACCGAACTCGGTCGCACGCTGCGGCATCGATCATCCTCCTCCCGGCTTCGATCCGCGGTTGCCGACTGTCGTCAACACCTCGCATCGTCAACCGCCCCGCCCAACTTGCCGCCTGTTGCGGCGGCTTATAGGCAAGCGGTCAGCCGTCAACAAGAGGGGTACCGAAAGGCGTCAAAGCGCCTGCCGCGATCGGCTAAGCCGGTCTGACGACAGCGAGGATCGGCTGGTCGACGCTCGGCCGCAAGCGGTCGATCACCGCCGCGAGGGGCTCGACGATGGTGGTCATCCAGAACGCGTTGGCGTGGAGCAACTGCGACCCATCGATCATCATGCCGACATGGCCGGGAAAGAACACCAGATCGCCGCGCCGGGGTTCGCCGCTGACGACGGCATGGCCGAATGCGGCACGCTGATCGCCGGTGTCGCGCGGACAATCGATCCCGCAAGCCTGCAGCGCGGTCTGCACCAGCGCTGAACAATCGATCCCATCGCAAGTCCGGCCGCCCCACAGATACGGCGTCCCCACGAAGCGCATTCCGATCGCGACCGGGTCGCTGTCGACAACAAAGCGCGCGGAAACGTGCCGATAATGGATGAAGCCGCCGCCGCAGACCTGGTGAAAGACGCCGTCGACCGGCTCGAGCGCCAGTAGCGATCCCTGATAGAAACGCTGCAGCAACGGCGATTTTATATCGGGCCGCGCGAACACCAGCCCCGATGGCTGACTGACCCGATGCGAGGCGGCGATCGCAGCGGGCGCAATCGCCGCGTCGACGATCCACCCGGTATAACCGTCCCGGATTGCGCGAACCTGTGACCAGCCGCGTTCGCGCCGGTCGCGCTGGACGACTTCACCGAACAGCAATTCGCTCGTCTGCTCCGCGCCCGCGTCGGGAGCTTTTCGGAGCGACGCTCTGGGCTGCATACAGCACCACGCAACCGGCGCTGTCACGCGCCACCACCTGCCACGTCGGCCGGGTCGTTAGTGCGCGGCAGCCCGCTGCTGCCGGGGTTCGTCCACGTCGGTCCGGGTAACGAGATTCGAGAATTCTTCCAGGAATGCCTTTCCCGACTGCGTCCGCTCGACGAAGATATTACGAAGGTCGCTGTCATCCTTCTGCCGCCGCAGATAACCCAGCGCGCCGAGCGTGTTGAGCGCGCGGGTCACGACCGGCTTGGAAACCTTGAGCTGCCCGGCCAGTCCGCGCACGGTATGCGGTCTCGGCACGAGATAGACGATCATCAGCAACGCCATCTGCCGGTTGGTGAGATCGGGGCGTGCCGATTGGACATAACCGATCAATGTCCCCATCCATGCCGAGAGCGGTTCGAGCGGCTGCTCCGTCATCAACACAGTACGCATAACACGACCTCGCCACCGTCGACTGACACTGACAGCGGATAATACTCATCCGCTGTCCGGTAGTGAAACAATCGGTGTGAAGATTTCGTTGCATACAAAGTTAACAGCGACAATTAAACGACGTATCGCTGCCGTAACAATTTCCAGCTTGCACGCAGTGACATCGCAGCGCCGCCTTTCGGTCGCCCGGGTTGGGCACTCGGCCGCCAGGCATACAAGTCTAGATGCAGCCAATTAGTCGTTATGTGAACGAAATGATTAAGGAACAACGCTGCGGTAATTGCTCCAGCGAAGCTGCTCTCGCCTGAGTTGTTCAGGTCGGCTATCGAGGACTTGAGCATCTCTCGATACGGTAGCCAAAGCGGCAGGCGCCACAGCGGGTCACCGACGCTCGTCCCCGCCGCCAGCAACTCGGCCGCAAGCCCGTCACTGTGCGTGAACAGCGCGGGCAGCTCGGGGCCGAGCGCGACGCGCGCCGCCCCGGTCAGGGTCGCGAAATCGAGCAGCAGTTCGGGTTGATCGTCCTGTGCCAGCGTCAGCGCGTCGGCGAGGATCAGGCGACCCTCGGCATCGGTATTGCCGATCTCGACGCTGACCCCGGCGCGCGTGGTGATGACGTCGCCGGGCCGGAAAGCGTCGCCGGCGATCGCATTCTCGACCGCTGGGATAATAAGCCGCAGGCGGACCGGCAGCCCGGCCTGCATGATCAGCCGCGCCAGCGCCAGCGCATGCGCGGCCCCGCCCATGTCCTTCTTCATCAACGCCATGCCGCTGCCCGACTTGATGTTGAGGCCGCCAGAATCGAAGATCACGCCCTTGCCGACCAGCGTCACCTTGGGCGCGGCGGGGTCGCCCCAGCGCAGTTCGATAAGCCGCGGCGCGCGTGCGGCGGCGCGGCCGACGGCGTGAATTGCCGGGAAGTCAGTAGCGAGCAGGTCGTCGCCGACGACGACGGTCACCGTCGCGCCGAAGCGCTCCGCCTCCGCGATCACGGCCGCGGCCAGTTCAGCGGGTCCAAGGTCATTTGCTGGCGTGTCGACGAGGTCGCGAACGAGTGCGGTCGCTTCCGCCAACCGGACCGCATCGGTCGCTGCCATGTGGTCGGCGGTCAGCAGGACTCGCGGTGCGTGGAGCGGCGGCTTGCTCCGGTAGCGGTCGAAATGATGCTGCGCCATCAGCCAGCCGTGCGCTGCCAGGCCGGGTTCGGCATCGACCAGCCGATACATGCCGCCGGGCAGCTTGGTCGCCGCGGCCGCCAACGCCCAGGGCTCGCCGAGACCAGCGCTCCCGACGCCGATAACGGCACTCCAGCGATCAGTTCCGTCCGCCGCCGCCCCTGAAAGGATCGCCAGCTCGCCGGCTTCCGCCTTGAAGTCCGTCGCTGCAATCATGCGCTGCACCACCGCCGGCTGGCCCGCGAACCAATCCGGAAACGCCGCTGCGGTGAGGGTCTGCAGCGCGTGCGCGGGCTGGCCCTCATCGGCACACAGGAGCGCGGCGAAGTCGGTCATGCCGGCACCCCGAGCAGGTCGTAGTCGTCCGCCGCCTCGATCAGCACCGGAATCATGTCGCCGACGTGGACTCCGCCGGCATCGCGCAGATGGACCTGCCCATCGATCTCGGGCGCGTCGGCATACGACCGACCCGACGCGCCGCCTTCGTCGTCGACCGCATCGATCAGCACCGCCAGGGTCCGCCCGACCTTGGCCTCCAGCCGTGCCGCCGATATCGTCGCCTGTGCCGCCATGAAGCGGTGCCAGCGCTCCTCCTTGGCGTCCTCGGGAACATGGTCGGGCAAGTCGTTCGCCGCCGCACCGGCAACCGCTTCGTATTTGAAGCAGCCGACCCGATCGAGCTGCGCGTGCTCGAGCCAGTCGAGCAGATAGGCGAAGTCTGCCTCGGTCTCGCCGGGGAAGCCGACGATGAACGTCGAGCGCAGCGCGAGGTCCGGCACCATCGCCCGCCAGCTGCGGATGCGGTCGAGCACCTTCGCCTCGTTCGCCGGGCGGCGCATGGCGCGAAGCACCGACGGCGACGCGTGTTGGAACGGAATATCGAGATACGGCAGCACCAGCCCTTCGCGCATCAGCGGGATGAGGCTGTCGACGTGCGGATAGGGATAGACATAATGCAGCCGCACCCACGCCCCGAGCTGGCCGAGTTCACGGGCGAGATCGGTTACGTGGGCCCGCCGCAGGCGGCCGGCCAGCATCGATTCTGCGTGGCCGATGTCGACGCCGTACGCCGAGGTGTCCTGACTGATGACCAGCAGTTCGCGGGTCCCGGCAGCGACCAGCTTCTCGGCCTCGCGGATCACCGCATTGGCCGGCCGGCTGACGAGATCGCCGCGCAGCGACGGGATGATGCAGAACTTGCAACGGTGGTTGCAGCCCTCCGAAATCTTCAGATAGCTGTAGTGGGGCGGGGTCAGCTTGACGGCTGCGAGGTCGAGATAGGGCGAGGCAGCGGCCGGTGCGGCGGCGTGGACCGCGGCGACGACCTGCTCGTACTGCTGCGGCCCGGTCACCGCGAGCACCTTCGGGTACCGCGACCGGATCAGTTCGGCATCATGCCCGAGGCACCCGGTGACGATGACGCGGCCGTTCTCGGCGATCGCCTCGCCGATGGCTTCGAGGCTCTCGGCCTTGGCGGTGTCGAGAAAGCCGCAGGTGTTGACCAGCACGACGTCGGCATCGGCATAGCTTCCCGACAGCCGATAGCCGTCGCGGCGCAACTGGCTCAGGATACGTTCGGAATCGACCAGCGCCTTGGGGCAGCCGAGCGACACCATGCCGACCTTCGGGCTGAGCGGGAGAGTGACTGTCATAGGGCGTATTAGGGGTGTGAGGGGCGAGTTACCACCCCTTGCTGTTCTAGCCCTCTCCCGACCTTTCGGGAGAGGGCTGGGTGAGGGTCTTGCGTTTTTTCTAACGGCCCGAAGCAGCAAGGAAGTCAGGAGTAGCAAGGAAGGAAGACCCTCATCCAACCTTCTGCCGTAAGGACGGGAGAAGGCTAGCAAGGAGGCAGACGCTCCTAGCCGCGAAGGGCTGGACAGCAATTAGTGCCCCGACTACGGCGGTGTACATCGTCTTGTGGGGAACCTCATGCTCAAGCCGCTATCGCTCGCCGCCGTCCTGCTCGCCACTGCGGCATCGGCACAGGTCGCCGGGCGCTTACCGGCCGGAGTGACCCCGCTGGCATATACGATCAGCGTCGATCCCGATGCGGGCAAGCTGACCTTTACCGGCAGCGAGACGATCCGCATCAAGGTTGCCGCACCGACGCGGACGATCACGCTCAATGCCGCCGAACTGACGATCAGCAGCGCCAGCCTCGATCGTGCGCCCGCCAGCGTCGCGATCGACAAGTCGGGTGAGACGGCCACTTTCAGCTTTTCGACGCCGATAGCGGCCGGCGAGCACGCGCTGAGCATCGCTTACGCCGGCAAGATCAACCGCTCGGCGACCGGCATGTTCGCGATCGACTATGACAATAAGGACGGCAGCAAGGCGCGCATGCTCGTCACGCAGTTCGAGGCGGCCGACGCCCGCCGCTTCGCGCCGATGTGGGACGAGCCGGGCTTCAAGACGCCGTTCACGCTGACCACCACCGCGCCACAGGGCCAGACCGCCTTCTCGAACATGCCCGTCGCCAGCCGCACGGCGACGACGACGACCTTTGCGACGACCCCGAAGATGTCGAGCTATCTGCTGTTCCTCGGTATCGGCGACATCGAGCGCAAGACCGTGATGTCCGGCAAGACCGAGATCGGCGTGATCACCCGGCGCGGCGTCGTCGATCAGGGCGACTATGCGCTGGCCAGCGCCAAGCGCGTGCTCGCCGCCTACAACGACTATTTCGGCGTGCCTTATCCGCTGCCCAAGCTCGACATGATCGCCGGGCCGGGCAGCAGCGCGTTCTTCGGCGCGATGGAAAATTGGGGCGCGATCTTTTACTTCGAGCGCGTCCTGCTGGTCGACCCCAAGCTCGCCACCGAGAACCAGCGGCAGGAAATCTTCAACGTCGTCGCCCACGAGATGGCGCACCAGTGGTTCGGCGATCTCGTGACGATGGCGTGGTGGGACGACCTGTGGCTCAACGAGGGCTTCGCGTCGTGGATGGCGTCGAAGATCTCGAACGACCTCAACCCGAGCTGGAACGCCACCAGCCAGAGCGTCGCCTTCGCGCGCCAGCAGGCGATGGCGCGCGATGCCAAGGTCACGACGCATCCGATCGTCCAGCACGTCACCACCCCCGACCAGATCAACCAGGCTTTCGACGATATCACCTACCTGAAGGGCGAGGCGGTGATCCGCATGCTCGAAGGTGCGGTCGGACCCGACGTCTTCCGCGCCGGGGTGCGCCGCTACATGGCCAGGCATCAGTACGGCAACACCGTCACCGACCAGCTGTGGAGCGAAGTCGGCGGCGCGGCGCATCAGGATGTCGCGCCGCTGATGCACAGCTTCACATTGCAGGGCGGTGTCCCGCTGATCCGCGTTGGCGACCCGGTTTGCACGGCTGGGGCGACGACGCTGCAGCTGACGCAGGAGCGTTTCGGGCTCGATGCCGCGTCGAAGACACCGCGCCAGTGGATCGTTCCGGTGAACTCCGCGAGCGTCGGCGGCCCGGTGAAGCGCCTGCGCCTCGATGTGACCGGCGGCGTGCCGGCGAGCTTGCACCTGAGCGGCTGCGGGGCGGCGATCGTCAACGCCGGGCAGAGCGGCTATTACCGCACGCTGTACACGCCGAGCCAGTTCGACGCGCTGCGCGGCAGCTTCGGACGGCTCGGGCTGAACGACCAGCTCGGGCTGGTCGCCGACAGCTATGGGCTGGCGAACAGCGCCGATGCGCCGATCGAGCGCTACCTCGCATTGATCGGCAGCCTGCCGGCGAACGCGCCGCCGCTGTTGTGGTCGATGGTCGGTGGCGAACTGGCCGGCATCGATGCCGTTCTCGATGGGGCCCCCGAGCAGGCTGCGTTCCGTGCCAAGGCGCGCGCGCTGGTGCGGCCGGTGTTCGATCGGATCGGCTGGACAGCGCGTGCCGACGATACCCCCGCCGTCGCGCAGCTTCGCGAAGAACTCATTCCGGGGCTTGGCTATTACGGTGATGCCGGAATTGTCGCCGAGGCCAAGCGCTACCTCGAAGCGAGTTTCGCCAATCCGGATGCGGTGCCGAGCGCGATCCGCGTCGCCGCGTTGCAAATCTACGCCGTCAACGCCGATGCTGCACAATGGGACGCGCTCCACGCCCGCGCCAAGGCCGAGAACAGTCCGGTCGCCAAGCAGCTCTATTATCGCAATCTCGCAGCCGTGCGGGATCCGGCGCTGGCGCGGCGGGCGCTGGCGATCGCGCTGACCGACGAGGTCGCCGTGCCGACGCGCGCCACCATTGTCCAGGCGGTCGGACGCGAACATCCGGCGCTGGCGTTCGATTGGGCGGTCGCCCATGCCGACGTCGTCGATGCGATGCAGGAATCGAGCACGCGGTCGAGCTTCACCGTCAACCTTGCCTCGGGCTCGGGTGACCCCGCGGTTGCCGACCGGGTCGATGCGTATGCCGCCCGCGCTCTCGCTGAAAGCTCGCGCCAGCCTGCCAAGGTCGCGGCCGGGGCGATCCGTTACCGCGCCAGCCTGCGCCAGCGGCAGGCGGCAGCGATCGGCAAGTGGGCGGCGGGCTGACCGGCACCGCCAGCTTGCCTCTGGATCAGTGCGCGGCTCCGGCGGGTGCCGCCCGCTTCGGTCGCGGGGCCAGCCAGATGAACGCGCTGGCAACGACGAAAACGACGCTGGCGATCAGGAAGATGCGGTCGGTTGCCAGCATGACACTCTGCTGCTGAACGAGATTGTCGATCTGCCGCAGCGCCTGATCCGGCGATAGTCCCAGGGTGGCAAGGTCGTTGATCCGCTCCTGTACACCGTTGAGCATGCCCGCCAGATTGTCGCGCGCCGACGTCGACGAGTTTTCCCAATATGTCGTCGACAGCGACGCTGCGAAGGCGGCCGCGGTGGTCCGCACGAAATTGGAGAGACCGGCGGCCGATGCGACTTCGCCGGGCAGCACCGCGCCGAGCGCGATGCGGGTCGTCGGGACGAAGAAGAACGGTATGCCGATGCCCAGCGCGATCGTCGGCGCGAGAATGTGCCAAAAGTCGACGCTGGTCGCAAACGTGCTGCGCCAATAGCTGATCATCGCGAACCACAGGATGCCGGCGCACGTCAGCGCGCGCGGGTCGATACGGGTTACCAGTTGCGCGACGATCGGCGACATGACGATCGCCAGCACGCCGCCCGCCGATGCCAGACCCGACCAGGTGGCGGTATAGCCCATGCTGGTCTGCAACCACAGCGGGATCAGGACCAGGCTGGCGAAGAACGCCCCGTAGGTCAGCGCCAGCGTCGTCACCGCCACGGTAAATCCCCGGTGCCGGAAGATGCGGAGATCGACCACGGGGTTCTCGGCGGTGAGCTCCCAGATCAGGAACACGACGAAGCCGATCGCAGCGACGAGCGCGAGCACGACGATCGTCGTCGAGCCGAACCAGTCGAGCTCCTTGCCCTTGTCGAACATGATCTGCAGCGCGCCGACGAAGATGACGAGCAGACCCAAGCCGACATAATCGATCGGCCGCTTGACGGTCGGCGTCTCGCGGCTTTGCATGACCCGCCACGCGAAGAACGAGCAGACCGCGGCGACCGGCACGTTGATGAAGAAAATCCACGACCAGTGATAATTGTCGGAGATCGTACCGCCGAGGATCGGCCCGATGACCGGCGCGATGACCGTCGTCATCGCCCAAAGTCCAAGCGCCATCGATTGTTTGGCCGGCGGGAAGACCCGCAGCAGCAGCGACTGCGACAGCGGGATCATCGGGCCGCCGCAAACGCCCTGCAGGATGCGCAACGCCACCAGCGCCGGCAGCGTCGGCGCAAAGCCGCACAAAAATGAAAACAGCGCGAAGCCCGCCATCGCGAGGCAGAAAACGCGCACCGTCCCGAAGCGCTGCGCCAGCCAGCCCGTCAGCGGCACGGTGATCGCCTCCGCCACCGCATAGGAGGTGATGACCCAGGTACCCTGGGCCGGCGACACCGCCAGCGCGCCCGCGATCGACGGTACCGAGACGTTGGCGATCGTGGTGTCGAGCACGACCATGAAGTTCGCCACCGCCAGGAGCGCGCCGGCAGCGACGAGCGATGCGCCCGTCAGCGGCCCAACTGCGGTGTCCGTCCCGGGGCTCGGCGAGGCCGACATCGTCGCGGTTGCCGTCGCCATGTCAAGAAGCGGCGGTGCGGTTGACCGTGCGTGTCGTGATCGTCCGCGTCGTCATCGGAGCCGTCGCGCTCTTACCCGACACGTCGATCGTCACCGACGTCGACAGCCCGACGCGCAGCGGGTGCTGGCGCAATTCGTCGCGGTTGAGGGTGATACGGACCGGGATGCGCTGGACGACCTTGATCCAGTTGCCGCTGGCGTTTTGGGCCGGGATCAGCGCGAACGCCGATCCGGTTCCGCCGGCCAGCCCGGTTACCGTCCCGTGAAAGACGACGCCGCTGCCATACAGATCGGCGGTCAAGGTCACCGGCTGGCCGATACGGACCTTGGTCAGCTGGCCTTCCTTGAAATTGGCATCGACATAAGCGGTGTCGACCGGCACGATCGTCATCAGCGACGCGCCGAGCGCGACGCGCTGCCCGACCTGGACGTTCTTCTTCGAGACGATGCCTTCGATCGGCGCGCGAATGACGGTACGGTCGAGGTCGAGCTGCGCCTTCGCCACCGCCGACTGCGCCGCCCGGATCTCGGGGTTGCCCTTGGGCGTGCCCTCGATCAGCGCGGCATTGACCGCCTCGCTGCCCTGCGCCGCGATAACCTGCGCCGTCGCTTGGGTCCGCGCTGCCTTCGCCACGGCAAGACCGGCGACCGCTGCCGCATAGCGGTTCTGCGCCTGGGTGAGCTCGTCTCCCGAGACCGCGCCCGAGGCGCTCAGCGTCTGGCGGCGCTGCAGGTCGACCCGCGCCCGCGTCAGGTCGGACTGTGCGCTGGCGATGCGCGCGTCGGCCGAAGCGATGTCGGCGTTGCGCGACGCGACCTGCGCGCCGAGCTCGCGATTTTCGGCATAGTAGCCGGCAACCCGCCGCTCGGCGGAGGCGAGCTGCGCCTGCGCCTGATCGAGGGCTACCTGCGCATCGGCGGGATCGAGCTCGACCAGCACCTGCCCGCGCCGGACCACCTGCGTCTCGGCGACGTAGACACGGGCCACCGCGGCGGCGGTCAGCGGCGTCACCACCGCGCTATCGGCACCGACATAGGCGTTATCGGTCGAAACGTAATTGCGCGCGACGAGAAACCAGTAGACGCCGTACGCCGCCGCCGCGAGCAGTACCGCCGCCGCGAAGATTGCGAGCAGCCGACGCCGCTGACGACCCTTGCTGGTTGGCGATGTCGTTTCGACGGCCGGACCGTCGGCGGGCACTTCGGCGGGCGTAACCGGCCGCGCATCGCGCCCCGGCAGCTTCGGATCGGCTTCGGCCATA
This sequence comes from Sphingomonadaceae bacterium, assembly GCA_031421275.1. GTDB lineage: Bacteria > Pseudomonadota > Alphaproteobacteria > Sphingomonadales > Sphingomonadaceae > Polymorphobacter_B. Next base: position 13,593 of record JANOOK010000148.1, on the reverse strand, counting down.
ACGGCAGTCCTCAGTTAACAGCGAGCGCCGGGCCGGCGGCAACATAGCCACCCCCGAGCGCCTTGATCAAAGCGACATCGAGCGCGAACGCCCGCGCCGACAGATCGGTGAAGGCACGGCGGCGCAGCAGCACGTCATTCTCGACAAGCAGCACCGACTGATAGTTCGCCAGCCCGCCGGTGTAGCGCAGCCTCGCCACCCGATAGGCATCCTCCTCGAAGGCCAGCGCCGCGCGTGCCTGCTCGAGCTGTCCGGTCAGCGCGCGCGCACTCGCGGCCGCATCGGCGACGTCCTGCAGGGCTTTTACGACCGTGCTGTCGTAAGTGGCGACGGCCAGCGCGTAATCGGCCTCGGTGCCGCGCAGATTGGCCTTGAGCCGCCCGCCGTCGAACAGCGGCAGGCTGAACGCCGGCGCGACCTGGCCGATGTCGGACCCCGCCTTCACGAGATTACCGAGCCCAAGCGACTGCAATCCGACAAAGGCGATGAGATTGACATTGGGGTAGAATTGCGCCCGTGCCTGGTGGATACGCGCGGCCGCCGCCTCGGCCCGCAAGCGCGCCGCGACGATCTCGGGCTTGTGCCCGATCAGCTCGGCCGCGAGCGTCGGCGGCAGCCCGAAGGCGCGCCGTGTGAAGTTCGCCGGCGGCGACGTGATCGCCAGTCCGGCATCGGGTCCGGCTCCGGTCAGCGCCGCCAGCGCATTGCGGGCCAGCACGATCGACTCGTCGATCGCCGCGAGATCGCCGCGTGCGGCCGGCACGTTCGCCGCTGCCGCCTGCGACTCGGCGCGGGTGTCGAGACCGCCGACGACGCGGTCGTTGACCAGCTTCAGGGTGTTGGCCCGCAGCTGCACCGAGGCGAGGGCGACATCACGGTCGGCATCGAACTGCGTCAGCTGGGCATACTCCGCGGCGATCGAGGTCGACAGCATGACCACCGCAGCAGCGCGGTCGGCAGCCGCAGCGGCGGCATCGCTGCGCGCGGCGGCGGTGCCGGCGCGGTTCTTGCCCCAAAAGTCGATTTCGTAGCTGAAGTCGAGGCTGGCGCGGCCGAACTGCTTATAGCCGTGCGGGACGAACTGGGCCGGGAAGCCGTTGTTATAGCTCTGCTTGGTGAGGCCGCCCGTGGCGTTGGCAATCACGCCCGGCTGCTGTGCGGCACGCGCCGTCCGCACCAGCGCCTCGGCCCGATTGACCCGTGCAGCGGCGGCAGCGACGTCGGGGCTGTCCTGTAGCGCGGTCGCGATCAGCCGGTCCAGCTGCGGATCGCCATAGGCCCGCCACCATTCGGCATTCGGCCATGCCGCCGCGACCGGAGTCGTCAGACTCGCCGCCGCATAGGTCGAGGCCGGCTTGATCCGCACCGCCGCATCGCGACCGGGTGCGACGCACCCCGCGAGAGCGAAAAGACATGCGAGAACCGCGGCAGGACGTTTCGATATCATCACCACGCAATATACTTGACCGTACCGTACGGTCAAGTAGAAGCGGTAACGATAGTTGCGTAGTTAACCGATCAAGGATCAGAGTGAGTGACGATGGCGAGCCTGCCCAACATTGCCGCCCGTCCCACCCGCGATCAGCGGCGCGAAGCGATTCTGGCAATCGCGCATGACGTGTTCCTCGAGCACGGCTTCGAGGGTGCGTCGATGTCGCAGGTCGCGGCGCGGCTCGGCGGCTCCAAAGGAACCCTCTACAGCTATTTCGACAGCAAGGAGGCGCTGTTCGAGGCCCTGGTCGCCGAAAGCTGCGCGCAGCGCGGCCCGGCAATGTTCGACGTCAACGTCGGCCTGCCGATGGTCGAGCGGCTGACCGCGATCGCTCGCGCCTATATCGAGCTTGTCGGCTCGGAATGGTCGGTCCGGATGTTGCAGGTCGTCGCCGCCGAAGCCCGCCGCCGCCCCGAGGTCGGGCGATTATTCTACGACGCCGGACCGGGCGCGGCCGTCCTCCGGTTGAGCGCAGAACTAGACGACTTCGCGGCGGCGGGGCTGCTCCGCCTCGACGACAGCCGCCGCGCCGCCGAAACCTTCGGTATCCTGTGCCGCGGGACGCTTCACCTGCAGCGCATGCTCGGTCAGGCGCCGGTCCCGACGCCCGCGGTGATCGAGCGCGAGGCGGCACGTGCCGTGGCGCAGTTCCTGCGGCTGTACGGCATCGACTAATCATATCGTAAGCGAAACGATATGATCTAAGTAGGATTTGCTGTGCCATCACAATGGTTTTTCCGAAGGAGATCGCGATGGCCGCCCGCAAGCATTTCCCCGATAGTGTCGTGCCGTTGCCCCGGAGCGGCATCGCCACCGATCTCGGCGCACTGGTGCAGCCCGCCGCCGATCCCGGAAAGGTGCGACTGACCCTACACTTCGCCTTCGGACCAGACCTGAAAGCGCAAGCCGCCGTCGAGGCTCGCGTCGCCCACGGCGACATCGTCCCGGCGAGCGAGCTGGCCAGCACCTTCGCCGCCGCTCCGGCCGCGATCGCCGCGCTCCGCGACTGGCTGACCGCCCAGGGCTTCCACATCGACCACATCGCGCCCGATGGCATCTATGCCAGCGGCACCGGCGAGCAGGTCGCCGACAGCCTCGACGTCAAGCTCGTCGAGGTCACCCGCGACGGCTTTACCCGCGTCGCGGCGCGCTCGGTGCCGAGCCTGCCCGCCGACGTCGGTGCGCCCGTCACCAACATCGGCGGGCTGCAGCCGTTCGTCCGGGCGCAGCGGCACAGCCGGATGCGCGCGCCGTTGCATAACAATCGCGGGGAATGGGCAGAGCCGACCCCGGGGTTTCGCGCGCAGTCGGTCGCGGTTCCGAACCAGCCGCCGTATCTGGTCAGCGAGATCCGCAGGGCCTACGGCGGCACCGGCGTCAGCACCGACGGCAGCGGCCAGACCATTGCCATCCTGATCGACACCTTCCCCGACGACGGCGACCTCGCGGCGTTCTGGACCGCCAACGGCCTGCCGGTGACGCCGGCGCGAATCCAGAAGATCAACGTCAAGGGCGGCGTGCTCGGACCGCCGCAGGGCGAAGAGAGCCTCGACGCGCAGTGGACCAGCGGCATCGCGCCCGGCGCCACCATCCGGATCTACGCCAGCGGCAGCCTGGCGTTCGTCGACCTCGACCGTGCGCTCGACGCCATCATCGCCGACACCGCGACGATCCCCGGCATGCGCCAGCTGTCGATCAGCCTCGGCCTCGGCGAAACCTTCCTCGGCGGCCCTGCCGGTGAGACCGCAACCCAGCATACCAAATACCTCCAGCTGACGGCGAGCGGCGTCAACGTCTTCGTGTCGAGCGGCGATGCCGGTTCGAACCCCGACGCTACCGGGCAGGGCAGCGCCGGGCCGCTGCAGGCCGAATACCCCGCCGCCGACAGCGCCGTCACCGCGGTCGGCGGCACGACGCTGCAGCTCGGCCCCGCCGGCGCGGTGACGTCCGAGACCGGCTGGAGCGGCAGCGGCGGCGGTGCCAGCGCGGTGTTCGACCGCCCGGCGTGGCAGGTGGGCGCGCACGTCCCGCGCGGCTCGAAACGGTTGGTGCCCGACGTGGCGCTCGCCGCCGACCCGAACACCGGGGCCTTCCTCGTGCTGTCCGGCAAAGTCGTGCAGATCGGCGGCACCAGCTGGAGCGCGCCGGTGTGGGCGGCGGTGTGTGCGCTGATCAATTCGGCGCGTGTCACCGCCGGCAAGCCCGCGCTGGGCTTCATCAACCCGCTGCTCTATCCGCTGACCAGCGGGCTGCGCGACGTGGTGCGCGGCAGCAACGGCGCGTTCGAGGCGGGGGTGGGATATGACCAGATCACGGGGCTGGGCGTGCCCGACATCGGCGCGCTGATCGCGGCGCTGGGGTGATGCGGTCGGCGCGCAAGACCATTGCTTGCTTCACTTGAGCAGGTAAGGCTCGATCTTACCCACCGTGTCATCCCGGCGAAGGCTGGGACCCATGACCTCATTCGAATACGTTCGAGGTCATGGGTCCCGGCCTTCGCCGGGATGACAATTATTGTTGGCAAGAAGTTATTGCGTAGCGAGCAGAGCGTGCAGGCAACCATCGCACCCCCTCACGCCCGCGGTGGCAGCACCTTGACCGGGTCGACCGCGGCCCGCCCGCGGCGCAGCTCGAAGTGCAGCTGCGGCTCGTCGACCGCGCCGGTCGCGCCGGCGCGCGCGATGACGTCGCCCTGCCGGACGTGGTCGCCGCGCGCCACCAGCACCGCCTCGTTATGGCCATAGGCGCTGACCCAGCCGCCCTCGTGCTTGATCAGCACGAGGTTGCCGAACCCCGCCACGGCGTCACCGGCATAAGCGACCACACCGTCGGCGGCGGCGCGGACCGCGGTGCCGGCGCTGGTCTTCAGGTTGACGCCGTCGTTGAAACGCCCGCCCGGCTTGGCTCCGAAGCTCGACAGGATACGCCCGTCGAGCGGCCAGCTGAAGCGCGGCGTCGGACCGACCGGCGGAACAGGGGCTTGCATAACCTGTGCGCCAGCCTGCGCCGTTTGCAGCGGTCGCGCGATTTGCGGCCGCTTGGTCGACGCTTTCGCGGGCGCCAGCGCGGCCGGCTCGGCCCCGGTGATCAGGTCGTCGACGTCGATCCTGAACGCCTTGGCCCGGTCCTCGACGCTCATCGCCGCAACCTGCACCCGCGACGGCAGCAGCAGCCGGTCGCCGATTTCGAGCGTGTACGGCGGCGCGAGGCGGTTGGTACCGACGACACGCGGCCACTCGACCCCATAGGCGCGCGCGATTGCAATCCCGGTCTCCCCGGCGCGTACGGTATGCACGCGTCCGCCGGGCAGGGTCAGCGTTTGGCCGGGCACCAGCCGCGCCGACGTGGTTAGACCATTCGCCGCCGCCAGCGCCCCGAGTGGCACGTAAGCCCGAGCGGCGACCTGGCTCAGCCCCTCGCCTTTCGCGACCGTCGTCGAACCCGCCGTCAGCTCGACCGCGTTCGGCACGACCCTGCGCGGCGTCCACGCGGGTTTGACCGCGGCGCGCGGCGGCATCGCCGTTGGGACCCTGACGGGAGCCGTCGCTCGCGGCGGTGGCGACGGCGATGCCAGCGGCGCACGGCCGCAAGCTGCGATGCCGGCCAGCAACGCCAGCGGCAGCAGGCGAAGCGCGAAAAGGCGGCCGGCGGACATGGCGGGGTCTTAGCCCGCGGCGGCAGCGAACGGAATCGCTATCGTCGGCCAGACCCGACATCCCAAGTACAAAGCGGCATTAAAATCCGTTTATCCCGAGCGAAAAATCCGCTCATCCCGAGCGAAGTCGAGGGACGCACGATCGTCGAGCCTGCGTCCCTCGACTTCGCTCGGGATGAGCGGCTTCGGTTTGACGTCGAGCAATGAACTGAAGCTATGGTCGCCGATGCCGCTTCCCGACGACATCTCTGGGCTAAGTTCTACGGCGACACCGGCCATATTGCTCGGCATCGCCGGCACCGCCGTCGGCAGCTTCATCGCGCTGGTGTCGATTCGCTGGCCGCAGCGGCAGCCGTTCCTGATCGCCCGCTCGCGCTGTGCGGGGTGCGGCGAGCAGCTGCGGGCGTTCGAGCTGGTGCCGCTGCTCAGCTACCTCGTCCAGCGCGGCCGTTGCCGCCGCTGCGGCGCTGCCATCCCGCGACGCTACCCGCTGGTCGAACTCGCCAGCGCCGCCATCGGCATCGCCGCGGCACTGCTCACCGCCGACCTGTCCCATGCGCTGGTCGCCACGCTGCTCGGCTGGTGGCTGCTGCTGCTGGCGCTGCTCGACGGCGAGCATTACTGGCTGCCGTCAGCGCTGACCTTGCCGCTGCTCGGCGCGGGGCTTGCCGCATGTGCGTGGCTCGAACCGGCGCAGCTTGCGACCAACGTCATCGGAGCCGCCGCGGGCTGGGCGGCGCTCGCGGCGGTCGCCGCCGTCTACCGGCAGCTGCGCCATCGCGACGGACTGGGCGGCGGCGACGTCCAGCTGTTTGCCGCGAGCGGCGCGTGGCTCGGCTGGGACCGGCTGCCGCTGGTGCTGCTCGGCGCGGCGCTGGCGGCGCTGCTGGCTGTGCTCGTGTGGCGGCGGCGCTTTACCGCCACCGACCGCCTGCCGTTTGGGGTGTTTCTCGCAGCCGCGGCGTGGGCGGTGTACCTGCTGCAGCCGTGAGCTGAAGGAGGTGCCCCAACCGCTATTGTCATTCCGGCGAAGGCCGGAATGACAATCAAGATTCGTCCGATCACATCGTGCCCTGATTCACCCCCGGTCGCGCGCGATCACCACCACCGCCACGCCCGTCGGCCCGCGGCGGCGTTCGAGCAGGCTGGTCAGCCGCTGCGTCGTGCCGCCGATCGTCACCGTCGTGGTCACGAGATAGTGGTCCGACGTAAACCCCATCCCCGGACCGACCGCGACGCGCGCGGCGGTGAAATCGGCAGCGGTCAGGAAGCCCGGCCCGGCCCGGCGCTCGACCAGCACACGGGCGGCGACCGGATCGCCGAGCAGCAGCGCCAGCAGCGGTTCGCCAGCCGTGTTGACGTTGATCGTCGTCGCGCCGGGCAGCGCGGTCAGGTACGGTGCCACCGTCGCCAGCGTCGCCGCATCGAGCCCGGCGCGGCGCAGCTCGCCGAGCTGCTGAATGGGTCCGTTCTCGCGCAGGAAGCCGGCCAGCGCCGACGCGCTGCCGACGGGCAGCTTGAGCGCCGCCTCGACCCGCGCCGCGGTCGCGTCCGCAATCGCGCCGCCCACGACCAGGCTGTTGACGTTGAAGCGGGCCTGCGCGTCCTCGACCGCCAGGCTGAAGTGCCCGCCGCCGACCGCCACGTCGCGCTGCGCCACGGCCGCCCACGGCTCCTTATAGTGGTCGGTTTGCGGCGCGACGAGCATGTCGCGCCGCAGCGCCGCGATCGCCGACAGCTCGCCGCCGCGGGCCGCGGCAAGTGCCGTCGCGGCCTCGCGGAAGCGCACGCCGCGCTCGAGCCCGGCGTCCTGCGCGCCGGTCATCGTCAGCAGCACCGCCGCGGCGAACGCGATCAGCGCGAAGACATTCAGCAGGATCATCGGACCGCCCCGGTCAGCGGCCCCGGCTGGCCCGCTACCCCAGCTCCCGCCTGCCCCGGCAAGGCCAGTCGTGGCGGCGGCAACGCCGGGCGCAGCGGCAGCACGACGACGCGCCGCAGTGTTTTCGGCGGCGTCCCGGGCGGCACCGTCAGATCGAGGTCGACCGCAATCGCAGCGGGCCACGCCTGCGGCTGCTCGGGCACGGGCGGCCAGCGCTCGCTCCAGCCGTTGCCGCGGACATAATATCGCCAGTGCAACGCCGCGACCCCGCCGAGCAGCGACTGGACCTGCGCGCCGTGATCGAGCGCCCGCTGGAGCACGCCGTCTTTGAGCGCATAGCGCAGCGCGCGCGGTCCCGCCGGCGTCCGGCGCGCGAACTCGACACCGGTGGCGGCCGCGGTCAGCGGCGCATTTGCCACGCTGCCGAAATCGTCGGCGAGCACGAACATCGCCCGCTGCTCGTCGGCCAGCCGCTCAAGCCGCCCCTGCGTGCCGCGCTGCACCCGCAGCACGCTGCCGAGCAGCGTGACTCCGGCGAGCGCGATGAGTCCGAACAGCGCGAGCGCGACGATGACCTCGATAAGGGTGAAGCCGGTGTCGCGTTGGGTCGTCGTCACCCGGCCTGCCCGCGCTCGACCACCCGCAAGCTGCCGCCCTCGACCACCATCACCGCGAGCTCGCGCGCCGCACTGCCGTCGCGGGCGAAGCGCACCGTGCCCGTCACCCCGCTAAAACCCGTCGGGGCAAGCAGCCCGTCGCGGTCGACGTGTCCGGCGCGGCGCAGCGCTCGCGCGATGTTGACGGCGTCGTAGGCGAGGCCTGCGATGACGCCCGGCGTGTTGCCGTACTTGCCCTCGAAGCTCCGCGTGAAGTCGGCGAAGCGCTCGGGATCGGGCGCGGTCAGCCATGCCCCGTCGAGCGCGGCGAGCCCGCGCGACGGCAGCTCGGTCGCCTGCAGCGTCGCCAGCACCTGAACCCCCGCGGCGCTGAACTCACGCGCCGCCGCACCGAGCTGCGGACCGCCGCCGCTGACCAGCACCGCGTCGGGCAGCGGGTCGCTGCGCCAGCTCGCCTGCGTCGCCGCGACCACCTCGATGCCGATGTCGCCCGCGAGCTGGCGCGCGGCCGCCCCCGCCTGCACGCCCCAGCCGCTCGGATCGGCGATCAGCGCGACCCGGCGCACGCCGCGCGCGCGCGCATAGGTCAGCACCGCCTCGACCGCCTGGCCTGCGGTGATGCCGAACAGATACGCGCGGCCGCGCGCCGCCGCGCTATCGTTGCTGAACGACAGCACCGGCACGTCGCCCGCGGCTTCGGCGACTGCCGCCATCTCGCGCGCGTACAGCGGCCCGAGCAGCAGCGGCGCGCCCGCCTTCAACGCCGCCCGCGTCGCCGTCGCCGCACCCGCCGCCGTTCCCTGCGTGTCGAACACGAGCAGCGCGTTCTTGCCCGTGTCCTTCGTGTCAGCCGGTTGCGCGAGGCCCCCGGCATGCGCCATGCTGCGCCCCAGGTCGGCACCCTCGCCGCTCAGCGGCAGCAGCAGCGCGGCGAGCGGCCGCTTCGCATCGGGGGTGGTGCGGGCGTAAAGCGCGTCGAGCGAGACAGGAGCCAGCGATGCCAGCAATCCGATCGGCAAGCCTTGCAGCAGCTGACGCCGGTCCATCTCAGGCCCGCTCGCGCCGGAACTGGCGCTGGCTGGCGGTGATCGGCGTCGTGACATATGCGGCTACCCTGCTCGCGACATTGCCCGCCCGGCTGGTCGTGCCGCGCACCGGCTTCGTGCAGGACGTTGCCGGGACGGTGTGGGAAGGCAGTGCGGCGCTGACCGGCGGCCATGCGCTGCGCTGGTACTGGTCGCCGCTGGGGTCGATCGGCAGCGGCTCGGTGGCGGCCGACTGGGTGCTCGACGGGCCCGATACGGTGCTGACCGGCGTCGGACACTGGCGGCCGGGCGGCACCAGCGTCGACCAGGTCGCCGGCCGCGCCGGCTGGGCGCTGGTGGCGCTCGCCGCCCCGGCGCTGCCGCTGAGTTGCGACACCGTGCTCAGCCTGCGCAACGCCAGCGGCGCGGCGGACCGCTTTGGCGGCGAAGTCAGCAGCACGGCGGGACATTGCGGGCCGCGCGGCACGGTGCCGACCGCGCCGGTGCCGCGGCTGCTCGGGCTGGCGACGGACAATGGCAGCGTCTCGCGGCTCAGCCTGACGCCGTGGACGGCGCGCAATCTCAAGCTGATCGACGTGACGCTCAGCCGTGACCGCACGCTGATCATCGAGATCACCCCGGCGGGTGCGGCGCAGCTCGGCGGCACCCTGCCGCCGCGCGGGGCGACGATGGAGATGCACCTATAGACGCCGGTGTTGGACCTGCCGGTCATGTGCCCGCCAGCGAATTGAGGTCGATGATCGGCAGCAGGATCGACAACACCATCATCAGCACGACGCCGCCCATCAGCAGCAGCACCGCGGGCTCGATCAGCGCCATCAGCGTCGCGGTCAGCGTCTCCAGATCGCGGTCGAGATCGCGCGACGCGCGCAGCAGTACCGCGCCCAGTCGCCCGCTGGTCTCGCCGCTGGCGACGATCGCCACCAGCATCGGCGGGAACACCCCCGCTTCGGCGAGCGCGCGGTTGAGGCTGGTGCCCTCGCGCACCCGCGCCGCGACGCCGACCGCTTGGGCGCGCACATAAGCGTTCGGCGTCACCGCAGCGGCGGTCGCCAGCGCGTCGACGAGCGGCACGTCGCTGCTGACCAACGTCGCGAGGCTGGCAGAGAAACGCGCGGCGTTGACCTGACGGCTGAAGCTGGCGAACGGCGGCGTCGTATTGAGCCAGCGGTCGAACGCCAGCCGGTTGGCGGGCATCGCCAGCCAGCGTCGCGCGAGCACGATCAGCCCGACGATCGACCCGCCGACGAGCACGCCATAATGCTGCGCGAAGCCGCTGAGCGCGATCAGCGCGCGGGTCAGGAACGGCAGCGCCGCGCCGTGGCTGACGAACACCTTGACGATATCGGGGACGACATAGACCAGCAGCAGCACCATCATCGTCCCCGACACCGCCGCCAGCAGCGCCGGATAGAGCAAGGCCAGCTGCAACTTGTTCGCGGTGCGGTAGCGGTTCTCGACGAAATCGGCCAAATGCCCGAGTACATCGCCGAGCTTGCCCGACTGCTCGCCGGCGCGGACCGAGGCGCGGTAGAATTCGGGGAACGCCGCCGGGTGATCGCCGAGCGCGTCGGCGAAGCTGCGCCCGTCGAGGATCGCGCCGCGGACGTTCAGCAGCAGCGGCCCTGCCGGGCCGGCCCCGGCTTGCTCGCCGACCAGCCGCAGCGCCTCCTCGATGCGCACGTCGGTCCCCGCCAGCGTCGCCAGCTGACGCGTCGTGACGGCCAGCACCTTGGGCGTCAGCCGCGCCTTGAACCGCGAGACGAGCGTCGGGCGCGTGCCGGCCACGACCGGCGCGTTGGTCGCCGCGACCGACACCGGCAGCAGCTCGCGCTCGCGCAGCAGGCGTCTAGCGCTGCCCAGGCTGTTCGCCTCGAGCACGCCGCGCTGCGCGGTGCCGGCGCGATCGACCGCTTTGTAGGCGAACGCCGCCATCAGTCGGCCTCGCGCACGACGCGCGCGATCTCCTCGACCGAGGTGACACCGTGCGCGATCTTGGCGATGCCGTCGTCGAGCAGTCCCGGAGCCCTGGCGCGGGCGGCGGCGGTCAGCTGCGCCTCCGACGCGCCGTCGTGGATGAGCAGCTGCATCGCCTCGTCGACCTCGATCAGCTCGTAGATCGCGGTGCGGCCGCGGTAGCCTTCGCTGTGGCACGCCGGGCAGCCGACCGCGCGGTACAGCGGCGCGCCTTCGAGCAGCGCCTCGCTGAGCAATCCCACCTCGATCGCGGTGGCGTGGCCGGGCATGCGGCAGACCTCGCACAGCTTGCGGACCAGCCGCTGCGCGATCAGCCCGACCACCATCGGCGCGAGCAGGTAGCGCTCGACCCCCATGTCGATCAGCCGCGTGACGCTGCCCACCGCCGAGTTGGTGTGCAGCGTGGTCAGCACGAAATGCCCGGTCATGCTCGACCGCACCGCCATCTCGGCGGTCTCGTGGTCACGGATCTCGCCGACCATGATGACATCGGGATCCTGCCGCAGGATCGCGCGCAGGCCCCGCGCAAACGTCAGGTCGATGCGCGGGTTGACCTGCATCTGGCCGACGCCTTCGAGCTCGTATTCGATCGGGTCCTCGACCGTCATGATATTGCGCTTGCGGTCGTTCAGCCGGTTGAGCGCGGCGTACAGCGTCGTGGTCTTGCCCGATCCGGTCGGCCCGGTGACCAGCACGATCCCGTGCGGCCGCGCCAGCATGTTGCCGAACGTCGCGACATCGCGCGCGCTCATGCCGACATTGTTAAGATCGAGCTGCGTCGCGTCGCGGTCGAGCAGCCGCAGCACCACGCGCTCGCCGTGCTGCGCCGGCAGCGTCGAGACGCGAACGTCGATCTCGTGGCCGCCGACGCGCAACGACACCCGCCCGTCCTGCGGCACGCGCTTCTCGGCGATGTCGAGCCGCGCCATCACCTTGATCCGGCTGGTCAGCAGCGGTGCCAGCGCGCGCGCCGGCTCGATCATGTCGCGCAAGATCCCGTCGATGCGGAAGCGCACGACGCAGCGCCGCTCCTGCGTCTCGACGTGGATGTCCGACGCGCCGTCCTTGACCGCTTCGAGCAGCAGCGCGTTGATCAGGCGGATCACCGGCGAGTCGTCGCGGCTGTCGAGCAGGTCGTCGACCGCCGCGGCGCGGCTCGCCAGCGCGTTGAGATCGGTGTCGGCGGCGGCGGCGAACTCGGCCGCATCGCTGGCGGTGTCGCGGTATTGCGCACGGAGTTGCGACTCGAAGGCAGGGTCGGTCACGCTGGCGAATGCCGCCGGGCCGCCGACCCGCTGGACTTCGAGCAGGGCTTCGAGCGGCGTGGTCGCGCGGTGGCTGATGTGGCCGTTCGCGCGCAGCACGCCGTGGCGGCGCGCGAAGCCGTACGGCAGCAGGTTGGCGGCGGGGGCGGTCGGGAGGTCGAGGTCGTCCATCAGCTTGCCTGCACACTTTCGCCGTCACCCCCGCGAAGGCGGGGGGCCATACGCGTCACTGGTCCGACGTGTATGGGCCCCCGCCTTCGCGGGGGCGACGGGTAATTTTGGGCTATATTAGGTATCGTCACGACTTCAACGTCAGCTGCACGGTGACGACCCCCGGTGCCGGCCGCCGCTCGATCTTGATTGCCGCCACCGTCAGCCCGGCGTCGTGCTCCAGCCCCGCCAGCCAGCCGGTCAGCTTGTCGAACGACACCTCCTCGAGCGTCACCTCGGTGCGCGCGCCCTGCGGCTCGAGCCGGCGGATGGTCAGCCCCGCCCGGCTGGCGCTGTCGTTGATGACGGTCGCCGCCGACACGCGCCGGGTCGCGGCGACGCGCGCCACGTCGGGACCGGCGACGCGCAGCTGCGCGATCAGCTCGTCATAGGCGTGGATGTCGGCAACCGCCTTCGCATGCGCCCGCGCCAGCGGCTGCCAGACCAGCGCCCACAGCAGCGCCGCCGCGGCGACTGCGGCCAGCACCGCCAGCAGTCGCCGCTCGCGCACCGAGCGCTGCGCCAGCCAGCGCTGCGCCGCATCGCGGAGCGGCTCGAAGCGTTCGGCATCGAAAACGGGCAGCCGCGCCGCGAGGTTCGGCAGGCGGCCGGCGAGCTGGCCGGAGAGGCTGGCGGGCACTCTCACGACGGGCTCTCCGACACCGTGAAAGCCTGCGTCGCGCGACCGCTGTCGGAGGTCGCCGGACCGGCATCGGCGCGCAGTCCCGCGCCGAGCAGCGACGCCTGCGCGCGCTGCAGCCCGGCCAGATCGGACGCTTCGAGGTTGAGCGTCAGCGCCGCGTCGCTGTCGCCAAAGCTCATCGAGTCGACCGCGACGGTGTTCGCCAGCGGCGCGAGCGCGCGCGACGCCCGCACCAGCACCGGCAGGAAGCGCCCGCGCGCCGCATTTCCCGGCGACGGCAGCAGCCCCGCCACCACCGGCGCGAAATCGCCGTCGGTCGAGGTTCCCGGCAGTACCGTCTGGACCAGCGCTGCCGCCTCGCTGCGGCGTTGCTCGGCGAGCCGGTGCAGCACCACGGTATCCGCCGCAGCGATCGCGCCATGCGCCAGCAACCCGGTCAGCACGACCAGCCCGAGCCGCCGCAGCAACGGCGAAACCGGGCGCGCCGAATGCGCGAACTCGCCCTGCCGCAGGTCGAGCGGCGGCCGGAGCAGGCGCGGCGGCGAGGCCCCATCGGCGGCCTCGGGAGCGTCCAGCAGCAGCATGCCCTCGGGCAGCGCGCCCTCCCCGAACAGCGCCTCGCTGAACGCCCGGCACGGGGGCTTGCCGCCCGCCGCCCACGCCGCCTCGAACTGTTCGGCCGGCACCGCAAACCCCGTCCCGGCATCGGTCCGCACCAGCACGCGCTCGCCGCGGCGCGCCACCGACCAGCTGCCCGCATCGGGGGCGGGCAGCGCAAGCGCGTCGGGCATCAGCACCGCATCGCC
>JANOOK010000147.1:0-2222 GCA_031421275.1 Sphingomonadaceae bacterium | reverse complement strand
AGTGCTGCAACTCGCCGGGCGGCTGACGCACATGGCGACCATAAAAAGCGCGCCGCAGCGATTGCTGAGAAACATCGTACTCGGGACGATCAACCTGCTGCCTATGGTCCGGCATCGTCTGGAGATGAATCTTTCGGGCCTCAGTCGCCGCGCTGCTGCCGAATTATAGAAGGACATTGTTGTTTTCCCACTGCATTCCCACAGCAACGGAGTACTCCCAATGAAACCAATCCATTCAAACTCCAGCGCAACCGTCATTCCAACCTTGCGCTACCGCGACGGGCGAGCCGCCATCGATTGGCTGTGTAAAGCGTTCGGGTTTAAGCAGCAGCTTGTGGTGCCCGACAAGAGCGGCGCCATCGCTCACGCCCAGCTTGTCTACGGAAACGGAATGATCATGTTGGGCTCAGCGACAAACAACGACTTTCATAAGCTCGTGAAATCTCCTGCCGAGAGTGGCGGCATCGGCTCGCAGAGCGCGTACATTGTAGTTACCGACGTGGATGACCACTACAAGAGGGCCGTTGCGGCGGGTGCGGAGATCGTTATTGACATTAAAAACGAAGATCACGGCGGTCGCGCTTATTCCTGCCGAGACCCGGAAGGCCATATTTGGAATTTCGGTAGCTATGACCCATGGTCCGCATAACCTGACGCTCCATCGAACAATATCTGCTTGCGAAAACCGGGAAAGTTTCTAAAAACATTCATGGTTCTGCTAGGACTTGCAGCGGTGATCGCCGTCGTGCTCGCCTTGCCCGTGGCCGAGTGGCGCACAGGACGAAGCGATATCGAATCACTTAATTTAGCGCCCGCAGGTGCCTACGCCATAACGGCCCAGCGGGTCTGGATCGACACTGACGCGGCATGCGGCGCCAGCCGGACCACCGACCCGGATGATTGCTTAGCCCTGCTTGCGCTGCTCAAGGCACGCGGTCTGCGCGTCGTTGGTATTTCGACGATCTTTGGCAACGCGCCGCTTGAGGTGACTGATCGCATCACGCGGGATCTCACGGGCCAGCTTGCCGCCGAAGGTTTTTCGATTCCGCCGGTGTATCGCGGCCGGGAGACGAGCCAAACCGCAAACGACACGCTCGTTCCGACGGCGGCGGAGAATGCATTACGCGCAGCTCTTGCGCAGGCACCGATGGTTATCGTCGCGCTCGGCCCCCTCACCAACATCGCCGCTGTGCTGCGCAGCCAGCCGGAGCTTGCAACGCAGGTGCAACGGATCATCGCGGTGATGGGGCAGCAGCCCGGGCACGTGTTCCATCCGGTCGAAGGGGGAACCGCTCGCATCCTCTTCGGCCACGGTCCTGTTTTCCAGGACTTCAACTTTGCAAAAGATCGCTCGGCCGTAACCGAGTTGCTCTCGCTCAAGCTGCCAATGACATGGGTTCCGTACGCGGCCGCGCAAAATATGACCGTCACCGCCGCTGATCTCGATGCCATGGGTCGCGACGGCGTAACGGCGCGCTGGGTCGCCGACCGGTCGCGCGCGTGGTTATCTTTTTGGCGCGAGGACATCCGCCAGCCGGGATTTTTTTCGTTCGATCTGGTCGCGGCGGCTTACCTGCTTCATCCAGAGCTATTCCGTTGTGTTCCGGTACGGCCTAGGGTTAGCAAACATTCTTGGTACTGGCGCTGGGTGCTTGGCGACACGGGGTTGTTCGTCGATCAGCGGATCGACGCCGAGCAGGGCGAACTGCGTCATCGGGTGGTCTACTGTCCAAGCGCGAGCGCAGGGGTTCATGACGCGGCTCTCGCCGATGTAACGTTCACGTCGAGGCTCCGTTGAGGCCCAGCATCCGACACCTGTCATCTGTCGTGGCAAGGGACCGGCGAGCGGGTGCGCTGCCTCTCCCGCCCGAGAGACGCAGGCCCTTAGACTGCTTCGCTTGAAAATATTTAACGACCTCGCACAAACTTACCCGCTCATGCGGGGCGGAGCAGTTCTCTTTATCATCGTAGGGCTCGGCATTGTCGTAGGTGGCATTGGAGGTCGTCGCTGGATATTGCCATCTCTAGTCATCGGTGCAGCATTGGCGGTTACGACGATGGCTGTGCTGTCAGCCACAAAGCTCATCTTTGCCGGACTCGGGTCGCCCTCGACATATCATTGGATCATTATGGCGGTTGGCTTCGGGGTAGAGATCCTGCTCGTCAACCAGGTCGTATTTACTATTACAGACCGCAATTCGCGTAAGTTTTGGCTGTGGATA
>JANOOK010000146.1:0-7992 GCA_031421275.1 Sphingomonadaceae bacterium | reverse complement strand
CTCGCGCGCCACTGGCTCCGCAGCCGGGCGAATTCGATCGAGGGCGGCACCAGCGAAGTCCAGCTGAACATCATCGCGAAGCGCGTGCTGGAGTTGCCGAGCGCATAAGCACTGCTGCTCCTGCTCCCCCTCCCCTTCAGGGGAGGGGGTCGGGGGATGGGGACCATGAGCGAGAGACGATAGCCTCCTGCACAACAACCCCACCCCCGGCCCCTCCCCCAAAAGGGGGAGGGGAGCAGCAAGGCAGATAAGAAGAAAGACGATTGGGGAGTTTCGTATTGGCCTTGGTACTCACCGACGATCAGACGATGATCCGCGACTCCGCCGAGGGCTTCTTCAAGACCGAAGCCCCGATCGGCGAGCTGCGCCGGCTGCGGGACAGCCACGACGCCACCGGCTTCGATCGCACCACCTGGGCGAAGATGGCGGAGATGGGTTTCGCCGGCGTGCTCGTCCCCGAGGCGCATGGCGGTTCGGGGTTCGGCTATGTCGCCGCCGGACTGATCGCCGAGGCGACCGGACGCAATCTGTCGCTGTCGCCGCTGCTGTCGACCGCGGTGCTCGCGGCGACCGCACTGCTGGCGGGCGGTTCGGACGAGCAACAGGCGCACTATCTGCCGCGGCTGGCGGCGGGCGAGTGGCTGTGCGCGCTCGCCACCGACGAAGCCTCGCGCCACGCCCCCGCGCACGTCGCGACCCGCGCCGAGGCGTCGGGCAACGGCTTCAAATTGAACGGCCACAAGGGCTTCGTCCTCGACGGGCATGTCGCCGACACGCTGATCGTCGCGGCGCGGACGGAGGGTGCCGATGATGACGAAGCCGGGATCACGCTGTTCCTCGTCGATGCCAAGGCCGCCGGCGTCGCGGTCAAGCGCCGGTCGATGGTCGACACCCGCAATGCGGCCGCGGTGACGCTGACCGACGTCCAGGTCGACGGGGCCGACGTGCTCGGCGAAGTAGGCGGCGGCTGGGCGGTGCTGACACGCGTGCTCGATGCCGGGCGCGCGTGCCTGGCGGCCGAGATGCTCGGTGTCGCGCACGAGAGCTTCACCCGCACGGTCGATTATCTCAAGCAGCGCGAGCAGTTCGGGGTCCACATCGGCAGCTTCCAGGCGCTCCAGCACCGCGCCGCGCAGCTGTTCTGCGAGCTCGAGCTGGCGCGCTCGGTGACGCTGCGCGCGCTGACCGCGCTCGATGCGAACGAGGACCGCGCGCCGATGTTCGCCAGCCTGGCGAAGGCCAAGGTCGGCGAAGTCGCCAAGCTCGCCACCAACGAGGCGGTGCAGATGCACGGCGGCATCGGCATGACCGACGACTTCGACATCGGCTTCTACATGAAGCGCGCCCGCGCCGCGCAGGAGACGTTTGGCGACATCGCCTTCCACGGCGACCGCCTCGCCAGCCTGATGGGTTACTGACATGCCAAGTCCACTCGATATCGCGCTCGATGCCGTCATCGACCGGATCATCGCGCCGGGCGGGCCGCTCGCGGTCGATACCGCGAAAATCCGCGGCAACGACTATCCGGTGTTCAAGACCGCGCCGAACAACATGCGCGAGTATTTCGCCTATTTCTGCGCGCAGCAGGGCGACAAGGAGTTCCTCGTCTACCGCGACGAGCGCTACACCTTCGCGCAGGTCCACGCCGAGGGCGTGCGGATCGCCGCGGTGCTGCAGCTGCGCCACGGCATCGCCAAGGGTGACCGCGTCGGCATCGCGATGCGTAACTACCCCGAGTGGATCACCGCCTTCATCGGGCTGATGCAGCTCGGCGCGGTCGCGGTGCCGATGAACGCGTGGTGGCAGGCGGAGGAGCTCGGCTACGGCATCGCCGATAGCGGTACCCGGCTGGTCATCGCCGACGAGGAGCGGGCGCGGCGGCTGGCGACGTTGCCCGGTTGCCCGCCGGTGATCACCGTGCGCACCAGCGCCGTCGTTGCCGGGCAGCTCGGCTTCGCGCGGATCGAGGACGAGCTTGCCGCCGCTCCGCCAGCGCCGTGGTATTACGCCCCGATCGCCCCCGAGGACGACTGCACGATTATGTACACCAGCGGCTCGACCGGCAGCCCGAAAGGTGCCGTCGCGACGCAGCGCTCGGTATTGTCGGGGGCGCTCAACTATCTCGTCGTCGGGCTGGCGCTGCTCGAGTTGAACGCGCAGGCGGGGGTTCCCGCCCCGGCGCAGCAGGTGACCCTGCTCAACGTGCCGTTGTTCCACATCACCGGCTCGGTCGCGGTGATGCTGGTGTCGGTCGCGATCGGGCGCAAGCTCGTCATCCTGCACAAATGGGATGCTGGCGAAGCGCTGCGGCTGATCGAGCGCGAGCACGTCACCTATTTCGTCGGGGTGCCGACGATGAGCCTCGAGCTGATGCAGCACCCCGACCGTCACGCGCACGACCTGTCGAGCCTGATCGATATCGCCAGCGGCGGCGGGCCGCGGCCGCCCGAACACGTCACCCGGCTCGGCACGGTGTTTCCAGGCATCAACCCGGTGCAGGGCTACGGCCTGACCGAGACCAACGCCGTCGGCGCGGGCATTTTCAGGGCCAATTACCTCGCCAAGCCGAACTCGACCGGGCGCGCCTCGCGGCCGCTGGTGGCGATCCAGATCGTCGAGAGTGATGCCGCGACCGACGCGCTGGCACCGCTCGCCACCGGCAGCACCGGCGAGATCTGCATCCGTTCGGTGGCGAACGTCCGCGGCTATTGGAACAAGCCCGAGGCGACGCGCGCCGCGTTCAGCCCCGACGGCTGGTTCCGTACCGGCGATCTCGGCTATCTCGACGCCGACGGCTATCTGTTCATCGTCGACCGCAAGAAGGACATCATCATCCGCGGCGGCGAGAACATCAGCTGCCAGGAGGTCGAGAACGCCATCTACGCGCACCCCGCCGTCGCCGAGGCGAGCGTCTTCGGCCTGCCCGACGAGCGCCTCGGCGAGATCGTCGGCGCGGTCGTCCACCCCAAGCCCGGCGCGCCGCTCGAAGCCGAGGCGCTGCACGAGTTCCTCGCGCGCCACTTGTCGAGCTTCAAGCTCCCGGCTAAAATCTGGTTGGCGATGGAGCCGCTGCCCAAGCTCGGCAGCGCGAAGATCGACAAGGTCACGCTGCGAGCGCAATATCGGTCGCTGGACGGGACGCAGCCCGAAGTAGCGGAGAGTGTGTGATGTTCACGACGATGCTCGAAGGCACGCAGGAAGACTGGAGCCACATCGCGCGCGAGCACATGGTGCACCAGCGCTCGGCCGCACCGCTGCAGATCATGGACTCGATGCGGCGGCTGGCCGACATCAAGGTCGGGTTCGCCGCCGATCAGCTGACGCACTGCCTGATGACCGCGACGCTGGCGCGCGCCGACGATGCCACCGACGAGGAAGTCGTCGCGGCACTGACGCACGATCTCGGCAAGCTGATGAGCATCCCCAACCACGGCGCGATCCAGGCCGAGGTGCTCAAACCCTACGTGTCGGACGACATCTATTACGCGGTGATGTGGCACCAGCATTTTCAGGGCAGATATTATTACGAATATCTCGGCAAGCCCGGCGACGCGCGCGAGCAGTTCCGCGACCAGCCATGGTTCGTGTTCGCCGAGAAGCTCGTCGACCGCTGGGATGCCCCGGCGTTCGACCCCGACTTCAAGGTCGACAGCTTAGAGAGCTTCGAGCCGGTGGTGATGAAGGTGTTCAGTTCGCCGAAGCGGGGATTTTAGCTTCAGCTCCTTGAGCTGAACCAAACCCGCTCATCCCGAGCGAAGTCGAGGGACGCACAATTTCCGGGCAGGTCCCTCGACTTCGCTCGGGATGAGCGGCTGGTATTTCGCTCCGACCGAAAGAGCCTATAGCGCCCTGCAGGAGGCGACCGACCGCCGCCGCGGGCAAGGGCGGCTATGCCCGGCCTATTTAGGCCCGGCGCGGCGTCGCATGCGCTTGGCCGTGGTGATGATGCCCGTCATGCGCCCCATGCTCATGCGTGTCGCTAAGCTCGACCCCCACCAGATTGAGCGCGCCGAAGCGGACGCCGCGCTCGGCGCGGACCTTGTCGGCCAGCGCCCGCACCCGCGAGGCCGGGCCGCGCAGGATCGTCGTTTCGAGACAATCGCGGTGGTCGAGATGGACGTGCGTCGTGCTCACGACCAAATCGTGGTGGGCGTGCCCGATCGCGGTCAGCCGTGTCGCGAGATCGCGAATCTCATGATCGTAGACATATGACAGCGCCGCGACGCACGGCGCTTGCGGGTCGGCGACGATGTCGCGCGCATCGACCGCGGCGCGGACGAGATCGCGTACCGCCTCGGACCGGCTGGTGTAGCTGCGTTCGGCCGCATAAGCGTCGAACGCTTGGGCGAGGTTGGTGTCGAGCGAGATGGTGATCCGTTGCATGGGCGCGCCTGTTGCGAGGAGTGTAAGTAGAGGCGCGGTGACGGGTCGAACCGCCGCGCGTCGACCAGTTCAGCCATAGCGCAGCACCCTTGGAAAAGCATCCGCTGCCCGGGAGGGCGGTGGCGCTCACGGCGGACCGCAGCCGGCTCTAGAAGCGCACCGTCGCCGATAATCGCAGCTGGCGCGGTTCGATCGGCTTGATGTGGCGATCGCTGACCCCGCCGAGCGGCTCGCTTGGCAACCGCGAGGGGTAAAAATAGGTAATCTCATTGTCGCGGGCATCGAGCGTGTTGATCAGATCGGCGGCGAGTTCGACACGGCCGAAGTCATAGCTCAACCGGCCGTTGACGACGGTGGTCGGGTCCGAGCGCACGCTGTTGTCCTCGATCGTGGCATAGCTGCCGAAGTGGCGGAGGCGCAGCCCGAAACTGGCGCGCTGGTATTTGGCGACCAGCCCGGCCCCGATCACCGTCTCGATCGCGTTCGGAATATGATCCTGACCGCGCGGCAGATCGGTCAAGTGCCCGGTCGAACTGGTGTATTCGGCATCGACGGTCAGCCACGGCGCGGGCTTGTAGAAAGCGCTCAGCTCGTAGCCGTAGCGCCGCGACGGCCCGATCGGCTGCGTCGTGCCGCCATCGCCGAGAAACAGCAGCTCGGACTTGATGTTGAGCCACCAGTAAGTCGCGGTTAGCGTCAGCCCGTTAAGCGGCCGGCCGCGGGCACCGAGCTCGTAGCCGTCGGCGCGCACCAGCGGCGTCACCGGATCGGCGGCCGTGCCATCGGTCGGGTTAATCCTGATCGCCGTGCCGCGCGCGTCGTTCGAATGGAAACCGCGGCCGTAGTCGGCGTACAGCTCGACCTGCTTGAACGGGATCCACGCCACCGCCGCCTTCGGGCTGATGATGCCGGCGGTCGACTTGCCCGAGTTCGCCGCAAGGTCCGAGCGGATGTCGAAGCTGTAGCCGTCGGCGCGCAGACCGAGCACGACGCGGACGGTCGGCAGCGGATGGATCGTCGCCTCACCGAACACCGCGGCCGAGCCTTCGGTAACCTTGTCGCGGCGGACGGTCGTCAGGATCTGGCCAAATTGGGTGTGGTAGATACTCACCGGTGCGATGAAGTCGAAACGGGTTTCGCCGCCGACCAGCAGCTCGAGCGGCACGCCGGCGTCGAACGCGAACTTCTTGTCGACGCGACCGCCGGCGACGAAGCGCGAGTCGCGCTGCTCGAATTCATCGCCGGTATCGGGGTGATCGAGGAAGTAGGTGAAGTTCGAGATCAGCTTGAACTTGTAGTAGTGCACGTACGCCAGCGCGGTCACCGGCGTGTCGCTGGTCTGCGCCCAGTTGACCGTCGCCCCGATCCGCGTCGTCGCGCCGCCGAGATACGGGTCGATATAGCCCAGCCGGCCGATCAGCCCCGATGTGATGGCGCGCTCGGGGATCTGCTCGGCCGACCGGAAGCTGACGTGATAGGCGTCGAACGTCGCGCGCAGGACGCCGTCGCCGGCCGGCCCAGTCCATTTGGCGAAGCCGTTGTACAGCCGCAGGTCGCCGGGAATATCATACGGGCCGTTGTCGTAGCGGTACTCGCCGCCGAGGAAGAAATCGCCCGCGCCGAGCTTGGTCGAGCCGCCGCCGACGAGGCGGAGATAGTCACCGTCGATGCTGCCGGTTCCGGTGGCGAACGGCGTCGCGGTATCGATGGTATGGAACTTACCCGAACCCGCGACGGCGAACTCGCCGACGTCGGCGCGGTACGGCCCCTTCGCATAGTCGATCGACGATACGAACTCGGGGATGATGAAGTTGAGGTCGGTATAGCCCTGGCCGTGGCCGTGCGTCCGCATGTTGACCGGCACGCCGTCGATGAAACTCGCGAAGTCGGTACCATGGTCGAGGTTGAAGCCGCGCAGGAAATACTGGTTGGCCTTGCCCCCGCCCGAATGCTGCGTCGCGATCAGCCCGGGAATCGCTTCGAGCAACTCGCCGATACGCTGGATCGGACGGTCCTCAAGGTCGACCTTGCCGATCGTGCCCTCCGATGCCGACTGGGCGATGCCGATCAGGTTGGCGGCGCGCCCGGTGACGACGATTTCGGGTGCAGCGGGTGCTGGCGCGCCGTCGGTAGCCAAGATGTCAGCGGGCGCGGCATCGTGGCTGGCGAGTTGCACGGGCGCGGCGGCGGGCTGCGCTATTACCGGCAGGGCAAGGCACAGCGCGCTGGCGACCGTCCCGAACTTCAGTCCAACCATGCCAGTTTCTCGATCCCGCGTGTATGAAGAATTGCACGATAATACATACGAGGCACGGGCGTAGCCGGTTTCAGAACGGAATTTTAAAAAGCGTGGCGCGACTTATTTATCCTGTTCGGCTAGGACCGGCTGGGCGCTCGGAACAGTGTAAGGACCTGCGATGGATGATGTGCTCAGCCTTGACGCGCTCGGGCAGGCGGCGCTGGTCGCCTCGCGGCAGGTCAGTCCGGGCGAGCTGCTCGAGGCGGCGATCGCGCGGGCGGAGGCAGTCAATCCGGCACTGAACTTCATCGCGCAGCCGCTCTACGACCGGGCCCGCGCCGCCGCGGCGGGCAGCTTTACAGGCCCGTTCGCGGGCGTGCCGTTCCTCGTCAAGGATTTGCATCTGCATATCGCCGGCGAGCGCTCGGGCGAGGGCAGCCGGTTGTGGGACGGCTATCGCCCCGCTTACAGCTCGACGCTGTTCGAGCGCTTTACCGCCGCGGGGCTCAACACCTTCGGCAAGACGACGACGCCCGAAATGGGGTTGACCGTCACCACCGAAAGCCGGGCGACCGGGCTGACGCGCAACCCGTGGGGTCTGCGACATAGCGCGGGTGGATCGAGCGGCGGCGCGGCGTGCGCGGTCGCGGCGGGCGTGGTGCCGATCGCGCACGCGTCGGACGGCGGCGGCTCGATCCGCTGCCCCGCATCGGCATGCGGGCTGTTCGGGGTGAAGCCATCGCGCGGGCGGGTGCCGATGGGGCCGCACCACACCGAAAGCTGGCTCGGCATGACGGTGGGCGGCGCGGTCAGCCGGACGGTGCGCGACTCCGCGGCGCTGCTCGACGCGGTCCACGGCCGCGAGCCGGGCAGCCGCTATACCGCGCCGCTGCCCGACGGCAGCTTTCTCGACCATGCCGGGCGCGATCCGGGGCGCTTGCGGATCGCGCTGATGCTGGTGCCGGCGACGGCTGTCGCGGTCGACCCTGAAGTCAGCGGCGCGGTGCTCGCTGCGGCGAAGCTGCTCGAAAGTCTCGGGCATGTCGTCGAGGAGGCGGCCCCCGAGGTGTCCGGCGCCGAACTCGGCACCGCGATGACCGCGGTGATCGGCGCGTCGACCGCGGCCGACGTCGCCGCCCGGCTGCGCCAGCTCGGCCGCGAGGACGCCGGGAACGACATCGAGCTGGTCACGCAGATGTGGGTCCACATCGGCAAGTCGACGTCGGCGTTGCAGCTGCTCGCGGCGAACGATGCCTATCAGCGTGCCGCGGTCAGCGTCGCGCAGTTCCAGACGCGCTACGACATCATCCTGTCGCCGGTGTTCGCGCAGCCGCCGATCGAGCTCGGGAAGATCGATCTGTCGCCGCGCG
>JANOOK010000145.1:0-1553 GCA_031421275.1 Sphingomonadaceae bacterium | reverse complement strand
CATCCGCGGTGCCACGTATCGGGGAGACTTCGACAATCTGCTGTGCGTCATCCCCGGCGGCTCGTCGGTGCCGCTGGTGCCGGCCGATCAGATCATCGACAGCCCGATGGATTTCGACGCGCTGAAGGACCTGAAGTCCGGGCTCGGCACTGCCGCCGTCATCGTCATGGACAAGTCGACCGATGTGGTGCGCGCGATCGCGCGGCTCAGCTATTTCTACAAGCACGAGAGCTGCGGCCAGTGCACCCCCTGCCGCGAAGGCACCGGCTGGATGTGGCGCGTCATGGAGCGCCTCGTCACCGGCGACGCCGAATACCACGAGATTGACCTGCTGCTCGAAGTCACCACCGAGATCGAGGGCCACACGATCTGCGCGCTGGGCGACGCCGCCGCCTGGCCGATCCAGGGGCTGATCCGCCACTTCCGGCCGGAGGTCGAGGCGCGCATCGCCAAGCGCAAGGGGTTCGTGCAGGTGCCGGCGATGCTGCAGGCGGCGGAGTAGCGGCATGGGTTTGGTCTACGCCGAAATCGAGCTGTTCAATCCTTCTGTCGACGAGCTGAAGCCGATCGTTGTAACCGCGCTCGTCGATAGCGGATCGACATGGCTGGTCGTGCCTCAGCACGTCGCCAATCAGCTAAAGCTGCCTGTCCTCGAACAGCGTGAGATTACCCTGGCCGACGGTGCCAAGAAGATTGTCGACTATGCTGGACCAGTGCGGCTCCGCTTCGACCATCGCAATGCTTTCGCAGGCGCGCTCGTGATGGGCGATGAAGTTTTGCTCGGTGCGATACCGATGGAAGACATGGACCTTATCATCCATCCGTTGCGGCGTCTGCTGATCGCTAATCCTCAGAACCCCAACATTCCAGGCTCGATGGCCGTCGGCGTGCTGCCGGCAAAGCGAGACGACAATGCCTAAACTCACCGTCGACGGTATCCAGGTCGAGGTTCCCGCCGGGGCCACGGTGTTGCAGGCGTGCGAGGCCGCGGGCGCGGAAATCCCGCGCTTTTGTTACCACGAGCGGCTGAGCATCGCGGGCAATTGCCGGATGTGCCTCGTCGAGATGGAGAAATCGCCCAAGCCGGTGGCGTCGTGCGCGATGCCGGCCGCCGATGGTCAGGTGGTGATGACGACGACGTCCAAGGTCAAGAAGGCACGCGAGGGGGTGATGGAGTTCCTGCTCATCAACCACCCGCTCGACTGCCCGATCTGCGACCAGGGCGGCGAGTGCGACCTGCAGGACCAGAGCCTCAACTACGGCAAGGGCCACACGCGCTATCACGAGGCCAAGCGCGCGGTCACCGAGAAGTACATGGGCCCGCTGGTCAAGACGGTGATGACGCGCTGCATCCACTGCACCCGCTGCGTGCGCTTTGCCGAGGAAATCGCCGGCGTCGAGGAGATCGGCGCGATCGGGCGTGGCGAGAATCTGCAGATCACCAGCTACCTCGAACATGCGGTGCAGTCCGAGCTGTCGGGCAACATCATCGACCTGTGCCCGGTCGGCGCGCTGACCTCGAAGCCGTACGCGTTCGAGGCGCGGCCGTGGGA
>JANOOK010000144.1:0-13562 GCA_031421275.1 Sphingomonadaceae bacterium | reverse complement strand
CGGGGGTCCATACACGTCGAACGGTTGACGCGTATGGACCCCCGCCTGCGCGGGGGTGACGCATTGCGTGATAGGCGAGGTCCAGTGGCTGACCTGCACCCCGATCTCCCCGCCTTCGCCGCGATCTACGCCGGCGGCGCGGCGCAGCTCGTCTGGACCCGGATCATCGCCGACTGCGAGACGCCGGTGTCCGCCATGCTCAAGCTCGGCGAGGCGGGGAGCGGTGCGTTCCTGCTCGAATCGGTCGAGGGCGGGGCGGTCCGCGGCCGCTATTCGCTGCTCGGGCTCGCCCCCGATCTGATCTGGCGCGCGACCGGCAACCATGCCGAGGTCAACGCCGACTGGGCCACCGATCGCGCCGCGTTCCGCCCCTGCGCTGGCGATACGCTGAGCGAGCTCCGCGCACTGGTCGCGAGCTGCCGCATGCCGGTGCCCGCCGAGCTGCCGCCGGCGCTGGCCTGCCTCGTCGGCTATATCGGCTTCGAAGCGGCCGGCCTCGCCGAGCGCCTGCCTGCCCCCAAGGCCGACGTGCTCGGCGTCCCCGACCTGCTGTTCGTCCGCCCGACGCTGCTGCTGGTCTTCGACCGGCTCAAGGACGAGCTGTTCCTCGTCGCACCGGTGTTTCCGGGCGGGCACAGCGCCGAAGCGGCCTATGCGCGCGCCGCCGAGGCGATCGAGACCGCCGCCGCCAAGCTGGCCCAGCCGGTGCCGACGGCCTCGCGCCATGCTGCGCCGCTGCCCGACGGCGCACCAGAAGCGGCGATGCCATCCGGGCGCTATGCCGAGATGGTCCATGCCGCGCAAGATTACATCGCCGCGGGCGACATCTTCCAGGTCGTGCTGGCGCAGCGCTTCACGGTCGATTTCCCGCTGCCGCCGCTTGACCTGTATCGCGCGCTGCGGCGGATCAATCCGTCGCCGTTCCTGTATTTCCTCGACCTGCCCGGCTTCGCGCTGATCGGCTCGAGCCCCGAGATCCTGGTGCGCGTGCGCGACGGCGAGGTCACCATCCGCCCGATCGCGGGAACCCGCCCCCGTGGCCGCGATGCCGTCGACGATGCCCGGCTCCGCGACGAACTGCTCGCCGACCCCAAGGAACTTGCCGAACATCTGATGCTGCTCGACCTTGGCCGCAACGACGTCGGGCGGGTCGCCGCCCCCGCCAGCGTCGTCGTCACCGACCAGTACGGTGTCGAATTCTACAGCCACGTCATGCACATCGTCTCGAACGTCCGCGGCACGCTGCAGCCCGGCAAAGACGCCATCGACGCGCTGCTCGGCGGCTTCCCGGCTGGCACGGTCAGCGGCGCGCCGAAGCTGCGCGCCATGGAGATCATCCACGAACTCGAGTCCGAGAAGCGCGGGCCCTACGGCGGCGGTGTCGGCTATTTTTCGCCCGACGGCGCGCTCGACAGCTGCATCGTGCTACGCACCGCCGTGGTCAAGGACGGTGTCATGCACGTCCAGGCCGGAGCCGGCATCGTCGCCGACAGTGTCGCCGCCGCCGAGCAGCGCGAGTGCGAGGCGAAAGCGGGCGCGCTGATCGCGGCGGCGCGCGAGGCGATGCGGTTGGCGGGCGAGAGCGGGTTCGGGCAGTATCTGCCGGCGCTTTATCGCACGCCGGATCGGTGATATGTCCCAGCCAGGCTGGACGCGGGGTGTGGCATGGCGGGCACCGATAAGTGGCAGCGACGATTGCTCCCGCTGATGTCGGGCACGTTGGTCATCGCCGGCATCTTCTTCGCTGCAATCAGCGTTTACGAGTTCAACGCTTTGCAGATGTGGCTCGAGCGCGTGCCGGTGCGGATATCGGGTGTCGACTGGCCGAGCGACGCGAGCCCCGGTTTCGATCAACGCATGCAGGTGGCGGTTAATCGCGGCTCGTTCGAGCTCGAGCAGCAGGTCGTCGAGCGGCGCTATGGTCAGGCGACCGCAACGATGCTGGCGCGACTGTGGACGCGCTTCAT
This sequence comes from Sphingomonadaceae bacterium, assembly GCA_031421275.1. Taxonomy (GTDB): domain Bacteria; phylum Pseudomonadota; class Alphaproteobacteria; order Sphingomonadales; family Sphingomonadaceae; genus Polymorphobacter_B. The sequence goes on along the minus strand of JANOOK010000144.1, from coordinate 11,595 downwards.
GGGCTTCATGACGGGAATGATCCTGGCATTCGTCGGTGCCGCGTTCGTGCTCGGCAAGATCAACGAGGCACCAACGACCGCGGATCTGGGCGGCGGCGGCTTCAAGGGCGCGATCGCCACCTCCTCGCCGGGGCTGGTGCTGGCGTTCCTCGGCGCTGTCTTGATGACGGTATCGCTGAGCGTCACCGCCAGTACCGCCGGCCAGGACGGTGCCGTCTATTTCCGCTACGCCGGTGCTGCGCCGGCAGCGGCTGCAAAGCCGCCGGCGCTCACCCCCGCGCAGATTGTCGCACTCGCCCGCCAGCCGATTCGATAACCCGAAAGGCCCCGGATGCGCCCGCCGTTGATCCTGCTTCTGCTGCTCGCGTCGCCGGCGGCTGCCGCACCCACACCGCTCGTCCAGGCCGAGCCGTACTTCATGGCCGCGCGCTATTCCGAGGCGTTCGCGCTGGTGCGGAACTACGATCCGCCGCAACACTCGCTGCGGCTGGACTTCGTGTTCGGGGTGAGCGCCTGCCTGAGCGGCGAGGATACCCGCGCGTGGGGCCTGATGATGCTGAACACGATCACCACGACCTATACGCTGACCACACGGCAGGCGGCAAAGGTGGCGAGGTTCATCGCTCAGTGCCAGCCGGCGGAAGCAGTGGTCAATGCGCCTGCGACCGGCATCATTCCAGCCAGCGCCAGCGGCGTCAGCACGAGCGTGAGTTCCTACTCGACCTATTCGCTGACGAAGGATATTACCGGTCTCGGTCCGGTGAAGGCCAAGCAGCTCGAGCATGATTTTATAATTCTGAACGCGGATCAGCCCGCGAAGGCGACGCCCAACGTCAAGGAAATCATGACGATAAACAAGGCGACCCTGGCGCGGCATCGACCGAGCGAGATGACATTGATTAAGTCGACGCATCCATAGTCCGGCACTGAAAACGAGGAGTGAAGATGGTCAAAGCAGTCTGGAACGGCATCACCATCGCCGATAGCGACGACACCGTCGTCGTCGAGGGCAACCATTATTTCCCGCTGAGCGCGGTCGACCCGGCGCTGCTCAAGCCGAGCGCGACCACCACCGTCTGCGGCTGGAAGGGCACCGCCAACTACTACACGCTGAGCGCCGGCGGAGCGGAGAACAAGGACGCGGCGTGGTATTACGCCGAGCCGAAGGACAAGGCGGCGAACATCAAGGGCCGGGTCGCGTTCTGGAAGGGTGTCAAGGTCGGCTAAGCGGGAGGGCTCCAAGTCATGATCGAGGCCACCGGCACCTTCGAGGTCAAGCTCACGCCCACCAGCGACGCCGGCGCGCCGGTGTCCGGTATGGCGATCGTCAAGACCTTCCACGGCGACCTCGACGGGACTAGCACCGGGCAGATGCTCGCGGTCCGTACCGCGATCGACGGCTCGGCGGGTTATGTCGCGATGGAGCGGGTCATCGCGACGCTCGGCGGGCGGCACGGCAGCTTTGCGTTGCAGCACAGCGGCTCGATGGACAAAGGCGCGCAGTCGCTATCGGTGACCGTGGTTCCGGATTCTGCCACCGACGGGCTCGTCGGACTGACCGGGTCGATGGCGATCGGGATCGACGGTGGCCGGCACAGCTACGTGTTCAAATACGCGCTCCCACACTAGCGCCGGCGCGTGGACCGCGACCAGCTCCGTGCCGCACTCGATGCCGGCGTCGCGCGGCTGATCGAGCGCGCGGCCGCCGAGCGCTGGCCGATCCGCGCCGACCACTGCTTTCTGCGTATCGCTTACGATAACGCGGTCGGGGCGAAATGGGACACGCTGCATGGGAAACCAGCGTGGCGGAACTTGCCCGAACGCGACCTCGCGACGGCATTGGGGGTCGCTCGTCGGATCGAAGCCGACGGGCTGCCGGCGCTGATCGAGCTGAACGCGGCAAGCCTGCGCTGGCGGGCCAAGCCCGGCTGACGCCCCACCTTGCCCCGCGCGCAGCCCGGTTCCAATCGGCCCCGCAAGCCCGTATGACGACCGCATGATCCTCGTCATCGATAATTACGACAGCTTCACCTACAATCTCGTGCACTATCTGCTCGAGCTCGGGGTCGAGGTGCGTGTCGAGCGCAACGATGCGCTGAGCGCCGCCGCCACGCTGGCGCTCCGGCCGCAGGCGGTGCTGCTGTCGCCGGGGCCGTGTAGCCCGACCGAGGCGGGCATCTGCCTCGACCTGATCGCCGCCGCGGCGGACGCGCAGCTGCCGCTGCTCGGCGTCTGCCTCGGGCATCAGGCGATCGGGCAGGCATTCGGCGGGCACGTCGTGCGCGCCGCGAAAGTCATGCACGGCAAGACCTCTCCGGTGATCCACGACGGCACCGGCGTGTTCGCCCGCCTGCCCTCGCCGTTTACCGCGACGCGCTATCACTCGCTGCTCGTCGCGCCTGACAGCCTGCCCGCGACGCTGATCGCCAACGCGCATGTCGGCAGCGCTGTGCGCGTCGGTGACGATCACGACGGCCGCAACGTGCCCGTCATCATGGGCGTGCGGCACGTCAGCCTGCCGATCCACGGCGTCCAGTTCCATCCCGAGAGCATCGCCAGCGAGCATGGCCATGCGCTGCTGGCGAACTTCCTCGATCTCGCCGGCATCGCGCATCGGCGGCTCGCGGCGTGACACCGGAACAGGGCGTCGAAGCGCCGCACGTCGTCGAGCTCCCCCAGATCATCGACCCGCCGAGCCAGCTGCCCGGTGATACGCGACTACCCAATGGTGCGGAGCCGCTCGCTGCCGGTGCCGCTGCGACCGCTTTTTCCGCGATCTTCGACGGGCTCGTCGACCACGACGAACTGGCAGCCTTCCTGACCGCGCTTGCCCGCCGCGGCGAGACGGCGATCGAGGTCGCCGCCGCTGCCCGCGCGCTCCGGGCGCGGGCGCACACGATCGAGGCCCCGGCCGGTGCGATCGACGTCTGCGGCACCGGGGGCGACGGGCGCCACACGCTCAATATCTCGACTGCGGTGGCGATCGTCGTCGCGGCGTGCGGCGTGCCGGTGGCGAAGCACGGCAACCTTGCCGCGTCGTCGCGCTCGGGAGCCGCCGACGTGCTCGAAGCGCTCGGCATCCGGACCGATGTGCCGCACGCCACGGTCGAGCGCAGCATCGCAGCGCTTGGCATCGGCTTCCTCCACGCGCCGCGGCACCATGCGGCGATGGCGCAAGTCGCCAGCGTGCGCCGCGCACTGGGCATCCGGACCATCTTCAACCTGCTCGGGCCGCTCGCCAATCCGGCCGGCGTGTCCCGCCAGCTGGTCGGCGTCTTCGACCGGCGCTGGCTGACGCCGTTCGCCGAGGCGCTGCGCGAACTCGGCAGCGACGCCGCGATGGTCGTTCACGGCAGCGACGGCCTCGACGAGCTGACCGTCACCGGGCCGAGCCGCGTCGCCGAGCTGCGTGGGGGTTCCATTTGCGAATACGACATCACGCCCGCCGACGCGGGCCTCGGCCTGCACCCGGCTGCGGCACTGACCGGCGGCGATCCGGCGCATAACGCCGCCGCGCTGACCGCGCTGCTCGGCGGCGCACCGGGTGCGTACCGCGATATCGTACTGCTCAACGCCGCCGCCGCGCTGATCATCGCCGACGACCATGCCGCGAACGATCGTCGCGTCGCCGGTGGTGGCAGCGCTGCAAGCGACAGCTGGCGGCTGTCGGCAGCCCGGGCCGCGAGCGCGATCGACAGCGGCGCGGCGCGCGCGTTAGTGCAGCGCTGGAAGGAATTCGCGTGACCGATACGCTCGCCGAGATCGTCGCCACGACGCGTCTGCATGTTGCCGCCGCCAAGGCGATAACGTCGCTGGTCGACTTGCAAAGGCGCGCGACCGCCGCGACGCCCGTGCGCGGCTTCGAAGCGGCGTTGCGTGGTGCACGCGCCACCGGTCGCTTCGGGCTGATCGCCGAGATCAAGCGCGCCAGCCCGTCGCGCGGGCTGATCCGTGCCGACTTCGATCCCGCCGCGCTCGCGCAGGCGTACGCTGCGGGCGGCGCGACCTGCCTGTCGGTGCTGACCGAGCGCCAGTGGTTCCAGGGCACCGACGCCGACCTCGTTGCCGCCCGCGGCGCTGTCGACCTGCCGGTGCTTCGCAAGGACTTCATGGTCGACCCGTATCAGGTCGTCGAGGCGCGGGCGCTCGGGGCCGACTGCATCCTGCTGATCATGGCGGCGCTGACCGACCCGCAGGCGGCCGAGCTCGAAGCCGCGGCGCGTGAGCTGGGAATGGACGTGCTGGTCGAGGTCCACGACGCCGCCGAGCGCGACCGGGCGCTACGGCTGCAGACGCGGCTGCTCGGGATCAACAACCGCAATTTGAAGACGCTGCAGGTCGACCTCGCGACGTCGATCGAGCTCGCAGCGGACGTGCCGCCCGATTATCTCCTCGTCGGCGAGAGCGGCTTCAGGCACCACGACGACCTGCTCCGGCTGCAGCGCGACGCGGGCATCACCAGCTTCCTCGTCGGTGAAGCGCTGATGGCGCAGGCCGATGTCACCACCGCGACGCGGACGCTGCTCGGGCTGACAGCATGATCCTGACCCACCTCGACGCCGCCGGCGCGGCGCGCATGGTCGATGTCTCGGCCAAGCCGGCGACGGCTCGTAGCGCCGTCGCCGAGGGCTTCATCCGGGTCGGAGCCGACGCGCTGGCCGCCATCCGCGCCGGCGCAGTCGCCAAGGGCGATGTGCTCGCCGTGGCGCGCATCGCCGGGATCATGGCGGCGAAGCGCACCGCCGAGCTGATCCCGCTGTGCCACCCGCTGCCGATCAGCGGCGTCGAACTCGACCTCGGCGTCGAGACCGGCGGCATCCGGGCGACCGCCACGGTGCGCACGACGCACGCCACCGGCGTCGAGATGGAGGCACTGACTGCGGTCAGCCTCGCGCTGCTGGCGATCTACGACATGGCGAAGGCGCTCGACCGCGGCATGGTGATCGAGGGCGTGCGCCTGCTCGCCAAGCACGGCGGGCGCTCGGGCGACTGGGTCGCCCAGTGACATTGCTCGCGGTCGACGCCGCGCAGGCGCAGCTACTCGCGGCGATCTCGCCGCTGACACCCGAGACCGTGCCGCTGCGCGCGGCGGCAGGCCGTCATGTTACCCGCGACTACGCCGCGCTGCGGACCCAGCCGCCGTTCGATGCCTCGGCGATGGACGGTTATGCGATCCGCTGGGACGACCGCACCGGGCCGTGGACGATCGTCGGCGAGGCTGCCGCCGGCCGGCGCTTCGAGGGGCTCGTCGGCGCGGGCGAGGCGACGCGCATCCTGACCGGCGCGCCGCTGCCCGCCGGTGCCGACACCGTCATCATCCAGGAGGATGTCGAGTGCAGCGGCGACAGGCTCCGGCTGACGCGCGACGGGCCGCCGTTCGAAGGCGCGCATATCCGCCGCGCCGGACTCGATTTCAGCGAGGGCGACGCGCTGCTCGGCACCGGCGACCGCCTCACCCCGGCGCGCATCGGGCTGCTCGCGGCATCGGGGTATGGCGCGGTCGACGTCCACCGCCGTCCAATTGTGGCGCTGCTCGCCACCGGCAACGAGCTGGTCCCGCCGGGTATGACGACCGGCCCCGACCAGATCGTCAGCTCGAACGGCGTCATGCTCGCGGCGCTGTTCGAGGCCGCGGGGGCGACCGTCATAGACGCCGGGATCGCGCGCGACGACCCGGCCGAACTCGGCAGTGCGATTGCCGCGCTGACGCATGCCGACTTGATCGTCACGATCGGCGGCGCGTCGGTCGGTGACCACGATCTGGTGCTGCCGGTGCTGCGCGGGCTCGGTGCGACGATCGACTTCTGGCGGCTGGCGCTGCGCCCCGGCAAGCCGATGCTGGCCGGGCGCATCGGGGCCACGCAGGTCGTCGGGCTGCCGGGTAACCCGGTGTCGGCGTTCGTCTGCGCGCAGCTGTTCGTGCTGCCGATGCTGCGCCGCTGGCTTGGCGACCGCGCGCCCTTGCCCCGGCTGGCGCAGGCGCGCGCCGCGGTTGCGATGCCCGCGAATGGCCCGCGTCAGGATTATCTGCGGGGGTCGCTCGTCGACGGCGTCGTGACCCCGGCGGCGACTCAGGACAGCTCGATGCTACGGACGCTCGCCGATGCGAATGTGCTGATCGCGCGGCCGCCGAATGCGGCCGCGATCGATAGTGGTGGGGAAATTCGGTATTTATCGATAGATGCTAGCCTCGCTGGTTGACAGCGTTCCGATCGTTGCCTAAACGTTCGCCATTAGTTCCCTAAGCAGGAGCCGCGGGCATGTTGACGCGCAAGCAGCACGACCTTCTCACCTTCATCAATGCCCGTCTCGACGACGGTGGCGTGTCACCGTCGTTCGAAGAAATGAAGGACGCGCTCGGCCTGAAATCGAAGTCGGGCGTGCATCGGCTGATCAGCGCGCTCGAGGAGCGCGCCTTTATCCGCCGCCTGCCGAACCGTGCCCGCGCGCTCGAAGTGCTGCGGATGCCCGAGCTGTCGAACGAAGCGCTGCGACTTGCGCCTGCTGCGCCCAGGACGGCTCCGGCCGGAACCGTTATTCAGGGCGACTTCGGGCGCAGGCGCAACCCGCAGGCACCGGCGAACGACGTCATCGAGGTTCCGCTGCATGGGCGGATCGCGGCGGGTCTGCCGATGGAGGCATTGGAAAGTGACCGCTCGCTGTCGGTCCCTGCGGCGCTGCTCGGGCCGGGCGATCACTACGCGCTCGAGGTCTCGGGTGACTCGATGATCGAGGCCGGCATCTTCGACGGCGACTATGCGCTGGTAAGGCGTTGCGAAACGGCGCGCGACGGCGATATCGTCGTTGCACTCGTCGACGGTGCGGAGGCAACGCTGAAGTATCTGCAGCACGAGCGCGGCATGATCCGGCTCGATCCGGCGAACCCGGCGTATGCGCCGCAGCATTACCTGCCGTCACGCGTCCGTGTGCAGGGCAAGCTGGCGGGCCTGCTGCGGCGGTACGCCTGAGCCGTTCGGCAGGATCCCGCCAAGCTCCAAGCCGTTCTGAACACTGCTGAAGCAATGTTTGAGTGAGCGACCTTTGAGGGAACTTCCGGCGGTACCTGGAGACGCTGGTGCCTGATATGATGAGGCCGGATCTGCAATTGGGCGTGCTCTCACGGCACTACTCGTACGAAGATTGGTTCGTCGCAGGCGACGCCGCGCGCTTATAGGGCCGCCGCTGTATCGCCTGCGGCATCCAGGGGTGATCGCCGGTGGTCGCGCCGACACTCTCGATCCGGCGGGGCCCGAGCCAGATCGCCATCGCGCCGCTGTGACCGAGGCTCTCACGGTCGAGCTTGAGCCAGCGCGGTGTACACCATTCCGGCATCTTGCGGTCGCTGACGACGATATCGGCGGCGGCGCAGGCCGGAGCGAAATCGGCCTTGGCAACGAGGTCCTTCGACAGCGTCGCGAGCAGCCGCCAGTGGTGACCGAGGTCGCGGCCGCGACCGGCGATGTCGGCGACGCAGGCGTCCTCGCTGCAATCGGCGCGCGGCAGATCGGCGAGCGCGGCGTCGGCCGGGGCCGCGGCAGCGTTGCCCCACATGTCGCGGATATAGCTGCCGTCGCGCTCGCGCAGCATCGCCAGCCGTCCCGCGCCGACCTCGCCCGCGCCGATCAGCATCGCCAGGTGCCGACCGTCGGCGCTGATCAGCAGATCGGGCGGCGGTGCGGTCAGCGACAGCAGCGCGCCGAGCGCCGCCGGGAACACGCCGAGCCACCGCCACCTGCCCTGCCACAGGCAGGCCCACAGCCCGCCGAAGACCAGCAGCCCATAACCGAGCGGCGGGATCAGCGGCACCTTGTAGATCGAGCCGGGCCAGCTCGACACTTTCACCGCGATGAAGATCAACAGGTCCATCGACTTGCCGAGCAGCCAGTAGACCGGTGCCGCCAGCCCGACGACGTCGAGCAGCAGGCCCAGCATCAGCAGCGGCATGACGATGAATTCGGTGAGCGGGATCGCGACCAAATTGGCAAAGACGCCGTAGACGCCCGACTGGTTGAAGTGGAACAGCGCCGTCGTCGACAGCATCGCCTCGGCGATGATGCCGGTGGCGAGCAGTGCGATGCCGTGATGGAGCGCCCGGAAGGCCCAGCCCGAGTCGGGCGGTGCGCGCGACAGCCAGCGTCCGAAGCGCGACTGGTACAGCGAGACGAGGCCGGTGACCGCGGCGAACGACATCTGAAAGCTCGGCCCCAGCAATGCCTCGGGCCGCACCAGCATTATGAAGAACGCCCCCGCCGAGATCATTCTGAGCGACAGCGCGTCGCGCCCGAGCGCGATGCCGAGCAGCACGATCACGGTGGCGATGCACGAGCGCACCGTCGGCACCTGGCTGCCCGCCATCAGCGTATAGGCGATGCCGGTCGCCGCGGCGGCGGCGGCGGCGATGCCCTTGACCGGCCAGCGCAGCGCGATCCACGGCGACAGCGCCAGCGCCTTGCGGATCAGCCACATCGTGCCGGCGACGACGATGGTGATATGAACGCCCGAGATCGACAGCAGATGCGCCAGCCCCGAGTTGCGCATCGCGACGTTGACGGGCTCGGGGATGGCACCCTGGTCGCCGGTGACGAACGCCGCCGAGATCGTCCCCGCGTCGCCGCCGACCTGGCGCTCGACGCGGGTCGTCAACAACGCCCGCTTCGAATCGAGCCACGCCTCCGCACCGGCCGGTCGAATCGCCGCCGCAGTGATCGTCAGTGGACCCATCGGGTATCCGGTCGCACCGAGCCCCTGGAACCACGCCCGGCGAGCGAAGTCGTAACCGCCCGGATAGCTTGGCCCGGCGGGCGGGTTGAGCGCGGCGCGCAAGCTGACCCTGGCTCCGGGCAGCAGCCCCTTCGGGACGACCGATGTCGCGCTCGACTTCATGCTGATGCGGACTTCGGGCGGCAGCGTCTTGTCGTCCGGCGCGAGCTGGAAGCGGACCTGCCCGCGGCCGCTGCGGATCTCGACCGCGGTCACCGTGCCTGCCACTACGCCTGAAAAGCGGCTGCGCATGATCGGTCCGGCGACGGCATCGGCGCGGTGCTGCGCGGTCGCCACGCCGAGCGCGATCAGCAGCCCGCCCCAGCCGAATACGCGCGCGACGACGCCGCGCATCGCGATACCCGTTATGCCGAGCGCCGTGGCGAGCACCGCGACCGCCAGCCGCTGCTCGGCCCAGGGCAACAGGAAATAGCAGACAATGCCGATGCCGAGCGCGACCGGGGCCCACAGCGGCAGCTGGGTGCGCTCGCTCAGCAACCACGATTCGAAGTTCGCCGGAGCGTCGCGAACGGCAGCCGACGCCGCGCGGACGGCGACTGCCGCGGTTTGAACGGCTCCAGCCGCTGTGATAGACACCCCGCTCTTCCCCCGACCCGGCGCGAAGTCTTGGATAGAATCGACCATGGGCGCAACCCCCGATCCCGCGGCCGGCGCGGCATTGCCGCGTGCCGCCGGCGCGAGCTTACCAGCCGTGGTGACCCGCTTCGCGCCGTCACCGACCGGTTTCCTGCACATCGGCGGCGCGCGCACCGCGCTGTTCAATTATCTGTTCGCCAGGCACCACGGCGGCGAGTTCAAGCTGCGGATCGAGGACACCGACAAGGCGCGCTCGACCGCAGCCGCAGTGGCGGCGATCCTCGACGGACTGCACTGGCTCGACTTCGCGTGGGACGGCGAGGTCGTCTATCAGGCGGCGCGGCAGGCCCGCCATGCGGCGGTCGCGCATCAGCTGCTGGCTGGCGGGCACGCCTACAAATGCTTCGCGACCGCGGCCGAGCTCGAAGCGATGCGCGAGGCGCAGCGCGCCGCCAAGCAACCGCTGCGCTATGACGGGCGCTGGCGCGACCGTGCCGCAGGCGAGGCTCCCGACGGAGCACCGTTCGTCATCCGGCTGCGCGCTCCGCAGACCGGCAGCGTCACCCTCGCCGACCGGGTGCAGGGTGACGTCACCGTCGCCAATGCCGAGCTCGACGACATGGTGCTGCTGCGCTCCGACGGCACCCCGACCTACATGCTCGCGGTCGTCGTCGACGATCACGACATGGGCGTCACCCACGTCATCCGCGGCGACGACCACCTCAACAACGCCTTCCGTCAGCTCGCGCTGATCCACGCCATGGACACGGTCGAGGGCGGCTGGCCCGCGCCGGAATACGCGCACCTGCCGTTGATCCACGGTAGCGACGGGGCCAAGCTGTCGAAACGCCACGGCGCGCTCGGCGTCGACGCCTACCGCGACGAGCTCGGCATGCTGCCCGAGGCGGTCGAGAATTACCTGCTGCGGCTCGGCTGGGGCCACGGCGACGACGAGCTGATTTCGCGCGCGCAGGCCATCGCGTGGTTCGACCTGGGCGGCATCGGCCGTGCCGCCGCGCGGCTCGATCTGAAGAAGCTGGAGAACGTCAACGGCCACTATTTGCGACAGGCCGACGACGCGCGGCTGGTCGCGCTGATCGTCCCGAGAGTCGAGCGTCTGTTGGCGCGCGACCTCATCGCCGCAGACCGGGAAATGCTGCAGCGCACGATGCCCGAGCTCAAGCTGCGGGCGAAGGATCTGAACGAGTTGGCGACGTCGTCACTCTTCTACCTTCGCAGCCGCCCAATCGAGATAGACGCCGCCGCCAACACTTTGCTAGACGGTGCGGCGGTGACGATCCTGCACGCGGCGCGGACTGTTTTCGGCGGCGTCGAGGCGTGGGCCGCAGCGGAACTCGAGGCGGCGGCGCGGTCGGTTGCCGAGGCGGCCGGCGTCAAGCTCGGCAAGGTAGCGCAGCCGGTGCGCGCCGCAGTGACCGGGTCGACGACGTCGCCGGGTCTGTTCGAGGTGCTCGAACGGCTCGGACGCGACGAGAGCCTGGGACGGATCGACGACGTGTTGGCGAGGCGCAGCGAGTTGGAAGGGGCGACGCGATGACTGAGACAGCCGGGACGAACGCCGCTGCGGATCAGGTGAAGCTGAGCATCGGTGACAGGGCGTTCGAGTACGAAGTCCTGAGCGGCACCGTCGGGCCGCAGGTCATCGACATCCGCAAGCTGTATGCCGACACCGCCAAGTTCACCTACGATCCCGGCTTTACCTCGACCGCCAGCTGCGAATCGAAGATCACCTACATCGACGGTGATGTCGGCGTGCTGCTGCACCGCGGTTATGCGATCGACGACCTCGCCGAGCAGTCGGACTTCATGGAGGTGTCGTACCTGCTGCTTTACGGCGAATTGCCCAACCAGAAGCAGCGCGACGAGTTCGTCTATACGATCACGCGGCACACCATGGTGCACGAGCAGCTGGCGACCTTCTACCGCGGCTTCCGGCGCGACGCGCATCCGATGGCAATCATGTGCGGCGTCGTCGGCGCGATGGCGGCCTTCTATCACGACTCGACCGACATTCACGATCCCAAGCAGCGGATCATCGCCAGCCACCGGCTGATCGCCAAGATGCCGACGCTGGCGGCGATGGCGTACAAATATGCCGTCGGGCAGCCGTTCCTCTACCCCGACAACAGCCTGTCCTACACCGGCAATTTCCTGCGCATGTGCTTCGGCGTTCCGGCCGAGCATTATGTCGTCGATCCGGTCGTCGAGGATGCGATG
>JANOOK010000143.1:0-7383 GCA_031421275.1 Sphingomonadaceae bacterium | reverse complement strand
TGGAATATTATTGCTGATCAGAATCTCGCCGATTCGCGCCGGAACATCTGTGCAACATCGCGCCGACCCGCTACACCCCCTCGCATGACCGCGCCCTTCAACATCACCCGTTCGGTCCTCGGGCAGCCGTGGGCGTGGCGGGGCGGGTTGCTGCCCGATCCGGGGGCGGGGGCGGCGTCGGGGCTGAGCGATGTCGTCCATCAGCTGTTCCTGGCGCGCGGGGCGGTGACCGGCGACATCGACCGGCTGCTGAGCGCGCGGGTTCGCGACTGGCTGCCCGATCCGTCGATCTTTCGCGATATGGATACCGCGGCGGCCCGGCTGGCGCAGGCGATCACGGCCCGCGAGAACGTCGTCGTGTTCGGCGATTACGACGTCGACGGGGCGACCAGCGCAGCGTTGCTGGTGCGCGTTTTGCGGCAGTGCGGCGGGGTGTGCAGCGCCTATATCCCCGACCGGCTGCTCGAAGGCTATGGCCCCTCGGCGGACGCGATGGCGGCGCTGAAGGCGGCCGGGGCCGGGCTGGTCGTCACCGTCGACTGCGGCACGCAGGGCTTCGAGGCGCTGGCGAGGGCACAGGCCGACGGGCTGGACGTGATCGTCGTCGATCATCACCAGGCCTCGACCGCGCTGCCGCCGGCGTATGCGGTGGTCAACCCCAACCGGCTCGACGAGTGTGGCGAGGCGCGGCAGTTCGGGCATCTGTGCGCCGCCGGCATGGCGTTCCTGACCGGCGTCGCGGTCGTTCGGACGCTGCGCGGGCAGGGCTGGTTCGCGGAGCGCCCCGAGCCGAAGCTGCTCGACCTGCTCGACCTTGTCGCGCTCGGCACCGTCGCCGATGTCGTGCCGCTGACCGGGCTCAACCGGGCGTTCGTCGCGCAGGGCTTGAAGGTCATGGCGGCGCGGCGCAATCCGGGGCTGTCGGCGCTGATCGACGTCGCCGGGATCGAGCGCGCACCGGTGGCGAAGGACCTTGGCTTCGCGCTCGGGCCGCGGATCAACGCCGGCGGGCGCGTCGGCAGGTCCGATCTCGGCGTGCGGCTGCTGACGTGCGACGATCCCGGCGAAGCGGCTGCGCTCGCGGCCGAGCTCGACCGCCTGAACGTCGAGCGCAAGGTCGTCGAGAGCGAGGTCACCGACGAAGCCGTGCGGCGCGCCGCGGGGTGCCTCACCGAAGCGGTCGCGGTGGTGAGCGGCGACGGCTGGCACGCCGGGGTGATCGGCATCGTCGCGTCGCGGCTTAAGGACCGCTTCAAGCGCCCGGCGATCGTCATCGCTTTGGACGGCGGTATCGGCAAGGGTTCGGGGCGCTCGCTGCCCGGCGTCGACCTCGGCAGCGCGGTGCTCGCGGCGAAAGACCACGGCCTGCTGATCGCCGGCGGCGGCCACGCGATGGCGTGCGGGCTGACGATCGAGACGGCGCGCATCCCCGAGCTTACCGCGTTCCTGCACGAGCGCCTGAGCGGCGACATCGCGCGCGCGCAGGGCGGCGCGTCGCTGCTCTGCGACGCGGCGCTAAGCCCGCGCGGGGTCTGCGTCGATCTTGCCGAAAGCCTCGACGGGGCAGGGCCTTACGGGCAGGGCTGGCCCGCGCCGCGCATCGCCGCCGGGCCGTGGACCGTGGTCAAATGCGACGTCGTCGGCGGCGCGCATGTCCGCGTCATCCTGATGGGAGCCGACGGGGCGCGATTGAAGGCGATGGCGTTCCGGCACGCCGACAGCCCGCTCGGCGCGGCGCTCGCGGGCACCTCGGGCCGCGCTATCTATATCGCCGGCCGTGTCCAGCGCGACGATTGGGGCAGGGTGCCGGCAGCTGAACTGCACATCGACGACATCGCCTACGCCGACGGCTTCTGAACGCTGGACGAAGTGGGGAGCCACTGATCACTCCGCTCCTCCCGAGCGCAGTCGAGGGACCTGCCCGGAGATGATGCATCTCTCGAGTGCGCTCGGGATGAGCGGGGTTGTGGCGTGCCGAGCCTTGACCTGTCCGCGGCTTGGCCCTAGCTCCGGCGCTCCGCCACGGTCCCTTCGTCTAGCGGTCCAGGACATCGCCCTTTCACGGCGAGAACACGGGTTCGATTCCCGTAGGGATCACCAGCACCCGACTTGGGGTGGAGGTGCCGGCAGGATGGTGCCGGCGATCTGCCCATCGATGATTGAAAATGGTGCCGCTTAGGTGACTCGAACACCTGACCCCGTCATTACGAATTCGCCCGAAACCCTTTTTACAGCGTTTCTCTTCTTTCGCCAGAGCCCCCTAGAGCACGACAACCTATTGTTCTCCTTGCACTAAGCCTACGCCAGAGACACACTCTTCCGCGAAGCAATTCTCCGTCGTCTGCTTCCCCCCTGCTTCCCCGGCAGCGGGAAGAATTCCGGGGAAGCAGATTTGCAGCGGAGAAGTCGATGCCGAGGCTTACAAAGCGGACGATTGATGCGATCGACGTCCAGGGAATGTCAGAGAAGTTTGTCTGGGACGATCAGCTTCCCGGCTTCGGTCTGCGCGTTAAACCAACGGGAGTGAAATCCTATCTAGTTCAGTACCGAAACGCCGATGGGCTAACTCGTCGGCAGGTGCTCGGCAAGCACGGTGTGTTGACCCCCGATCAAGCGCGCAAGCTCGCGGTGCAGAAGCTGGCGGCCGTTGCCGCCGGCGGAGATCCGTCCGCGGAGCGCCACGCGGCGCGGGCCGGTTTGACGGTGGCGGAAGTCTGCGACTGGTATCTGACAGAGGCTCGGGCTGGTCGTCTGCTTAGCCTTGGTCGGCGACCGCTGAAGACGTCTTCGGTCCAGGGTGACGAGGGGCGGATAGCACTTCATGTTAAGCCGCTGCTCGGTTCGCGTGCCGTACGAACCCTGACGCTGGCCGACATCGAAAGGATGCAGGCCGACATCTCGCGGGGAAAGACAGTTAAGCCGCGAACCGGCAGCCGCGGCGGCGTTGTCAAAGGGGGGGCCGGAGCAGCCGGCCGGGCCGTTGCAACGCTGCGTGCCGTCTTCGGCCACGCTAAGCGATGGCAGATTATTAATGAGAATCCTGCGCTCGGGGTTCGCCAGGTCGCTACCGCAAAACGCACTCGCCGCCTGTCCGAAGACGAACTCGTCGCGTTGGGACAAGCTCTTCAGGAATGCCGCCTAGCTGGTGAATCTCCAGTGGCGCTGGCCGCGCTTCGGCTCATGCTGATGACGGGGTTCCGTCGCATGGAAGCGCTGACGTTGCAGTTCGAGTGGATGGGAGCCAATTCCGTCGCATTCCCTGATACCAAAAGCGGTCCTCAAACTCGTGCGATCGGGCGAGCAGCAGCCAGTCTCGTCGCATCGCAGCGGACTTCGGCGGACACTCAATGGGTGTTTGCGAGCGAACGCGTCGATGGCCCGATCGTGTGCGTTGAAAAGGTCTTGCGGCGCGCCTGCGCGCTAGCCCGGCTTGACGGGATCACGCCGCATACGCTGCGGCATACCTTCGCCAGTGTCGCAGCGGACCTTGGATATTCCGAGCTGACGATTGCCGGGTTGTTGGGGCATGCGGCGCAGGGCGTAACTCGGCGTTACATCCATCTCGACAAGGCGCTGGTACTCGCTGCCGATGACGTGGCTTGGCATATCGACGAGCTCTTAGGGTCCAAAGTTTCTATCAGAAGGCGGTCGAAGCGATCGACAACCGTGATCGAGGTAAGATCCAAGATATCGCAACAAGCTGGGTCGCTAGGCCGTTTGGCGCAGACATCGACTTCGGCTGCGGCATGTGGCTGAGCACGGTAGGTTATCTAAAAGACCCCATGTGTGGACGGCTCTCCGTTGGCAAGCTTGAACAGTTGCTTCGCATTGCTGGTTGGTGCGGCCATGTGTCCGACCTGCTAGTGCGGCGCATGGTGCCGCTGGCCGTAATGCCATTCGCGCGGCTCGGGTCCCGATCAAACTCTCGCACTCGAGGTGCCTGGGTCATTTTGGGTTCTCCCGATCCGGCGGTTCAACCGGCTTGTTGCATTAGCTCTTGTCCGCCCTTTCCAACCTCGTAGGCGCGGTCGCCCGCGCCGTATTCCCTACGCGATCTGCGGCTCGAGATAACGCTCGCCGCTGGCCATCATTGCCCAGATCATCCGCGCGTTCTTATTGGCGAGCGCGACTGCGGCGATCTTGGGCTTCCGCCGCGCGAGTAGCTGCACGAGCCAGGGCCGCTTCGCCCCGTGTCGTTCGGCATAGCGGACCGCCGCCATCGCGCCGACGATCAGCATCTGGCGCAGATACTGGTGCCCGGCCTTGGTGATGCCGCCGAGCCGCTCTTTGCCGCCGCTCGAGTTCTGCCGCGGCACCAGGCCGATCCAGGCCGCGAGGTTACGGCCCGAGCGGAAGATCGCGGGATCGGGAACAGTGGCGACGATTGCGCTGGCGAGCAGCGGGCCGACGCCGGGGATCTCCATCAGCCGGCGGCCAAGCTCGGTCTCCCGCGCGCTCGCCAGGATCCGGCGATCGTTCTCGAGGATCTGCTCCTTCACGATGTTCAGCTGAGCGGCCAGCATCTCAAGGCAGATCCGCGCGCCGGCCGGCAGCCGCGCATCGGTTGGATCGGTGATGACATCAAGGAGCTGCTCGATCCCGTTCCTGCCTATAGGTGCCACGATCCCGAACTCGGCGAGATGGGCCCGCATTGCGTTCGACAGCTGCGTCTGCTGGCGGTTGAGGATCAGCCGGACACGGTGCAACATCATCGCGCTCTGCTGTTCAGGGGTCTTGATCCCCACGAAGCGCATTGTTGGCCGCGTCACCGCCTCACAGATCGCCTCGGCATCGGCCGCGTCGTTCTTGCCGCGCTTCACGTACGGCTTCACGTACTGTGCCGGCATCAGCTTCACGTCATGGCCGAGCGCAACCAGCTCCCGCGCCCAGTAATGCGATGTCGCGCACGCTTCGATGCCGATCAGACACGGCGGCAGCTTCGCGAAGAACTTCAGCATCCGCCCGCGGGTCAGGCGCTGACGGACCACCGCCGTGCCCTCAGCGTCGACGCCGTGCACCTGGAACACGTTCTTTGCGATATCCAAACCGATGGTCTTGACGTTCCTCATCGTGGCTCTCCTTCCGGCACTCTCCGCGGATCATCCTGCGGGAGGGTTGGAGAGCCGTCCACGTCATCATTCTCGGTCACTCGAAACGTCATTCCTACGTCCAGATTTTGGACATTGGTTCAGCTTCAAACATCGGCACGCATTGGGCCGGTTTCGGACGCGGTAGCAACACCTTCAGCAAACTCGATTTGATGGGTTGACTCTGTGCTACAAACCCGGAGGAGATCGCCGCCTCGCTAGTCGCCGGGCTCGAGCACTAGCTGCGGGACCAGCGCGTGACGCTGGCCCGCCAAAACCCGGTCGCCGGTGCGATCGACTATATGCTCAAGGACTGGACCGCGTTCACCCGCTTCCTCCCGACGGGCGCATCTGCCTGACCAACAATGCCGCCGAACACACCTCGCGCGGCATCGCTCTGGACCGGAAGGTTTGGCTGTTCGCCGGCTCTGACCGCGGCGGTGAGCGCGCTGCATTCATGTACTCGCTGATCGTCACCGCCCGGCTCAACGACGTCGATCCGCAAGCCTGGCTCGCCGACGTCCTCGCCTGCATCGCCGACATCCCGCAACACCGGTTTGCCGAGCTGCTGCCAAGGCACTGGCGTGCGGAAAACATCGTGCCGGTTGCCAGGGCCGCCTGATGGAATCGCCGTCGCACGCGTTCACCACGCGCTGCGTCGCCCAGAAGTTCGGTACCGATCAGGAACTGGTCGAAGAGATCGCGGCGATGCAGATCGACCCCGAAGACGGAACCCCGTCCATCGTCGACAGGGACAACGAGAATGCAGCCTCGGTCGCCGTGTTCACCAGCTTCGGCATCTACCGACTAAAGGAGTTGCTCGACGAGCAGGCGGTCAGCGTCCGCAATGTGCACATTGCTTGAGCAAAGAAATTAGTAAAGGTGGGTCAAGAGCATTATATACCGTTCGATGCTTTAAGCGTCGTGGACGCCGAGTTTTCACGGCCCTGTGTAGACCATTCCTTTTACAGGTTAACGTCCTAGCTTTATCAGGGAACGCTAAACGTACCCTTCGCTGCTCTGAAAATTATTTGAGACCAACTTGCCGCGACTTGATCTGCAGCGCAAGATACTTGGAGAAGGACCGGTTCTGCCGAAGACTCCCTCCGGCGATCCAAAACCCCTCCTGACCTGTTTGCTTCCACATGGCGCGCAGTTCGCCGTGGTCGTCCATCCCCCAGACCGGACCGACTTTTTCGGCGACTTCCTCGCCCATGATCGCCCGCACCGATTCCTGCATATTCTCGTAACCAGCGGCGATGATGACAAAATCATACTCCGACGCCGAGGTATCGGCGAACTGCACGGTCCGGCCGTCGAAACCGGCGATCGTCGTGCCGTGCTTCACCTTGATCACGCCGCTGACGATGAGATCGGAGGTGCCGGTGTTGATGTAGTAGCCACCGCCCCGACGATGGAAATTCGTCAAGAAGCCGCTGTCTTCTTCGCCGTTGTTGGTTGCGAAACCGGCGCGGTTGAGACCGTCGATGAGCTCCTTGTCGAGCTCGATGACCTTCCTAGTCATGTCCTTGTGCAACTCGACCAGCACGGCATGCGGAATCGAGTCACTCAGCAGATCGACGGTCTCGATCGGCGGACCGTTCTCGTTATAGGCCGAATAGGCCAGGGTCGTGCCCGGATCGAGGCTGATGATGCAGGTCGAGCCGCGTTGCAGCATTGTCACGCTGGCACCGGCGGCACTGAGTTCCTGCGAGACGTCGTGGGCACTGGCACCCGATCCGACCACCAGCACCTGTTTGCCCTCGACATCGAGCCCGCCGGAATATTCGGCGGCGTACAGCAGCTCGCCCGAATAGTTTTCAGCCCCCGCAAGATCGACCCGGCGCGCACCGCCGAAAACACCGGTTGCAAGCACGACATGGCGCGGGCGGACGATACTGATCGAGCCGTCGCCGCGGCGCAACGTCAGCGCCCAGCGCTTTTCCATTTCGTCGTACCGGCTGTCTTCGAGCGTGGTCGATGTCCACGTCGCGATCGACATGGCGTTGGTGTAGATCTCGAGCCATTCGGCCAGCTGATCCTTGGTGATGTAAACCGGCCATGACGCCGGAAACGGCATGTACGGGAAGTGGTTCGCCCAGACCTGATTGTGGAGCACCAGCGACGCGTAGCGATTGCGCCAGACGTCACCGATCCGCGGTTCCTTGTCGATCACCAATGTCGGAACGTCGAGCGCACCGAGGCGGGCCGCCAGTGCAAGCCCGGTCTGCGCGCCGCCGATGATCACTGTGTCGGGATCGTGGGTTTCGTAATGCGCGGCATGCTCGTCCGCGGT
>JANOOK010000142.1:0-9000 GCA_031421275.1 Sphingomonadaceae bacterium | reverse complement strand
TCGAAGACGTCGCTCATCGGCGCGGCGAGCGCATCGTTCAGCCCCATCGGCGGCAGCCCGAGCACGTCCTCGATGGTGCGCACCATGTCGACCGTGGTGTGATGCGCCGAGACGACCGCATGCTGCTTGACGTACGGCCCGGCGACGAACGCCATCGAGCGGTGCGCATCGACGTGGTCGGCCCCGTTCTGCGCGTCGTCCTCGATGACGAAAACCAGCGTGTCGGCGGCGTAACGGCTGTGCGCGATCTTCTCGATGACGCGGCCGAGCGCATAATCATTGTCGGCCATCATCGTCTCGATCGTGTCGACGCCGTCGATCGCGGTCTTGAAGTTGCCGAAATGGTCATGCGCCAGCCGCAGCAGGGTCAGTTGCGGCAGCGTGTCGGCGGCAGCGGCCGCGTCGAACTCGCGCTCCCATTCCTTGACGCGGTAGAAGTCGGGGAAAGATTGGTCGAAGCCGCGGAAATACGGGTCGGTGAACGGGCGCAGCGCCGCCTTGCTGGCGTAGAAGACCTGCAGCCTGGCGCGGAACGGGTCGCGTTCCAGCGGGATCAGTGCACCCGTCGTGGCCGGGACATAATAGCGCGACAGGTCGCCGTAGAAGCCATAGTTGCGCACCGTCTTGCCGGCGCGGAGCGCATTGTCCCACAGATAGCCGTGGCCGGCATCGCCGTCGGGGCCATCGGGCGCCGCGACGTCGGCGCTGCCCGCCAGCAGGTTCGGGTCCTTGGGGTTCAGCGGGTTGGCGGCGAGGCGCTCGGCAGAGGTTGCGAGACTGACGTTGATGTTGCGGTTGTCGCCTTCCTGATCATACTGCAGCCCGCGCCCGGCGTAGTTGACCGGGGCCTCGCGCTCGGTGAAGTCGGTGGTGCGCGCGGCTGTCGTCCAGTTCCACCCGGTGTTGCTGCTCTCGCCCGAGTCGAAGAAGGCGTCGAGCGTCACGAACTGGCGCGCGAGGGCGTGGTGGTTGGGCGTGACCGTCTTCCCGAGCAGCGTCAGTTTCGGGTCGCCGTTGCCGATGCCCAGGTCGCCGAGCACCTGATCGTAGGTGCGGTTCTCCTTGACGATATAGACGACGTGACGGATGTGCGCGCGCAGGAACGCCATCGTCGCGTCCGAGCCGCCGAGCGTGCTCGCGAAGCCGGGGAAGTGGTCGTTGACCGCGACCTGCCGCGTCAGGCGGCCGAGTTCGACACCCGACGGTACGGGCAGACTGAGCAGGCCGCCTTTTTCGAGCTGCCAGACATACTGGTTCGCCGCCTGGCACGAGCGGTCGTCCTCGAGTGCGTCGGTAGTCTTGCGGCAGCCGCCGGGGTTCGGCCCGGGCTGGCTCTTGTTGTTGGTGACGAACAGCTGGCCGGTCCTGGTGACGGCCACCGCGGTCGGGTACCAGCCGGTCGGGATCAGCCCGACGACCTGAGAGGCCCGGAAGGCACGCGACTCATAGTTGGCGTCGCTGCTGCCGAGCGCGATCACCGCCACCGCATTCTCGCCGCCGTTGCTGACGAACAAGGTCCGGCCGTCGGGTGACAGCGCCAGCGCGTTGCTACCCGCGCCGCCGAGCTTGGCGGGATTGGCCCACACTGCGGTCGGTGCTGTCGTTGTTATGTTGGCAATCACCCGGTCGCTGGCTGGATCGATCACCATCACCGCATCGCTGTTCGACAGTGTTGCGTACAGACGGCCTGCTCCGGGGTTCATCAGCAACGCCGTCGGCTGGCCGCGGGTCGGGATGCGCGTACCGATGGTCAGCCCCGCGCCGGCTGAAGCCCCGCCGACATTGAGTACGATCAGTTCGCGGTCGCGCTCGCTGGTGACATAGGCCTTGGCGTCCGACGCCCAGGCGACGGCGCGCGGGAAGCTGCCGCCGGGCTGGCCCGCTTTCACGGGGTCGCCGACGCCGGGGCGCAGGTCGCGCTCGACGACGTTACCGCTGGTCAAATCGATCAGGCTGACCGAATCGTTCTGCAGATTGGCGACGAGCAGTCGCGCGCCGTCAGGGCTTACCGCCAGCCCGGCGCTGCCCGGCTTGACCGCGAGGCCGAGCCCCGCCTTGTGGCCGAGCGCGAACGTCCGCGCCGCAGCATAGCCGCCCGCGGCGGAGGTGTACTCGCGCACCATGTCGTCGACGCCCCCCGAGACGTAGAACGCATCGCCGCGCGGCGACCAGGCGAGCCCGAGGAAGCTGTTCGGCAGCTGGACGACCTGGCGCTTGACCGGCGCGGCCCCGGTCACATCATAGACGAAGACGTACTCGTTCGAACCGCTCGGCACGACCTTGCCCGCCGCGTCATACTGGCGGTTATAGCCGCTGGTCAGCACCAGCAGCGTCCGCTGGTCGGGTGACAGCGCCAGCGCCGCCGGTTGGCCCGCGGTGAAAGCGGGCAGGGTGGGCAGGCCCGGGTCGAGCGCGATGAAGCTTGCGCCGGGCGCGGCCAGCGGCGTGATCGACTGGCCGGTGGGCAGCGGGCGTACGGGGTACCGCGTCGTGCCGGACGGCGACGTGGCGGGCCTGGGGTGGTGCGGCCTGGCGTCGTGCGGCCTGGCCGTGCCTTGTCCAGCGAGCAGCATCACCGCCGCCGCAACGCTCGCTTGCCTGACTATCATCGATGCCGCTCCGCTCTGTACCGCGCCGTTGGTACACGGGGATTTGCGACAGAATGATGACGGGTCGCAAGCACCGCCGACTCGGGCGGCGTCGGCGGAAGTTGACGAACTTGACGACCCTTCCCTAGGGGGAAAGCAAGGTCCGGACGCGAACAACGTCGGCTATGAGTGCGGCTTAGCTGGCTGTCCGCACACATCGACGCGCAGCTCTCGTGCCGAAAGATATAACCAAAACGGCGTGTTTGTCAAGTTAAATGTCATTTCGGGGGCCGCGGGCCGACTCCGCTCACGGCTTGCGCGGCGCGGGTCCGGCAAAGCTGACGAGGCTTTCCGAGCCTTCGGCAGCGAGCGCCGCCACGCCGAAGAAGTGATCGTCGATATTGATGTGCAGCAGGCCGGCGCTGCTCGCGCTCGCGGGGACGTCGCGCTGATCGGTCCAGTCGACGCTGTCGGCGCGCCGCCAGCGGACGCGGTAGCCCGCCGCGCCGGCGACCGGGGCCCAGGCGACATGCGTGTCGTCGCTGACCGCGCCCGCGATGGTGACATCGGCGGGCGCAGCGGGCGCGCTGGCGAGTTCGCGTGCCACCGCGACGTTCACCGCGGTGACCTTCGCCAGATACGGGAAGTCGATGAACTCGATCGTGTCGCCGTAATGCCGCCCGGCTTCGGTGCGGACATTCTGGTGCTGGCGGTCGTAATTTTCGGTCGCTTCGGTAAAGCGCACCGCCGGATAGCCGGCTTCGAGGAACGAGGTATGGTCGCCGCCGCGCATGAAGCGGTCGCTGCGTCGCACGGCGATGACTTCCAGCCCCGCCTGCGAATTGGCGAGCGCGACGCGGCGGATCGCCTTCGCCAGCGACCGCGACGGCGAGTCGTCCTCGCCGCCGTTGGCGCGCTGGGCCTTGATCTGATCCGCGTCGGCGGCGGCGCGGATCCCCTCGCTGAAGACGCGCACCCGGTTGTCGACATGCTCGCCGCCGATGCCGTGCGTGTTGCCGACGATGTCGTTGTTGAGCACGGCCGCAACCTGCCAGCCGCGCGCCTTGGCGGTGGCGGCGAGCAGCTGTCCGCCCCACAATCCCTGCTCCTCGCCCGAGTTGAGCGAATAGACGATCGTCGCGGCGAACTTCTGATGGCTGAGCAGCCGTGCCGCCTCGATCACCAGCGCGACGCCCGAGCCGTCGTCGTTCGCGCCGGGCGCATCGCCAACGCCGTCGAGCTCGTCGCTGTTGCGACTGTCGATATGCGCCATGATGATGACGACGCGGTCCGGATCGGACGTGCCGCGCTGGACGGCGACGACATCCTCGACGCGAACGCCGGCGGGCGCACGCGGGCCGTTGAAGCTACGGCCGATCGTCTCGATCCGGAGACAGTCGCTGCAATCCCGACTGATCCGGGCGAAGCGCGCCGCGGCCCAGCGCCGCGCCGCGCCGATGCCGCGCTTGGGATCGGTCGTCGTCGACGTCGTCGCGCGCGTGCCGAAGCCGACGAGCGCAGTGAGCGTCGCGCGCTGGTCGGCCTGATCGGGCCGCGGCAGCGGCGCGGCGGCGAGCAGCAGCGCGGTCAGGGGCAAAGCGGCGAGGGCGGGAAGGGCACGGTTCATCGCAGCAATCTGCAGCGCTTCGGGGACCGGCGCAACCCGCCGCTTGTTGACGGCGCGGCGGCAAAGCTTAGGGATGCGCGCGTGAACCAGCCCAATCCGCTTCCGCCTGCCGGCGCGGCCGCAACCGACGGCACCGCCGCACCGTTGATCGATGCCGACCCGCACGATCCGCGGGCGCTGCGGACCGCCTTCGGCTGCTTCGCGACCGGCGTCACCGTGGTCAGCGGCTGTACCCCCGACGGCGCGCGGGTCGGGCTGACCGCGAACAGCCTGACCTCGGTATCGCTCGCGCCGCCGCTGCTGCTGTTCTGCCCGGCGCGCGCGGCGTCGGCGCTGCCGGCGCTCCGGGTGACCGGGCGGTTCGTCGTCAATGTGCTGACCACCGACGCCGAGCACGTCGCAACGCGCTTTACCAAGCGCGGTATCGACCGCTTCGCCGAGGCGGCATGGGAGGAGTGGGACGGTCTGCCGGTGCTGAGCAATGCGATGGCGAGCTTCGTCTGCGCGTTCCATGCCGAGCACGACGGCGGCGATCACGCGATCGTCGTCGGCCGGGTCGAGCGGCTGCGCTACCGGACCGCGCCCGATCCGCTGCTGTATTTTCAGGGCCGTTATCGCCGGGTCCATGTCCCGCACTGACGCCGCGCTCGCCGGCGCCATGCTCGCCCCGCGGGTCGCCGACGACACGCCGAAGCTCGGGACGAGCGTCATCGCCGCCGACGAGACCGCGGTATTGGCAAGCGGCGGACGGATCAGCTTCGGCGGTTTCCTGCTGCGGCTGATAGCGCGGCTGCCGTTCCTGTTCATCGCCGGGCGGCTGTACGGCGCGGCGAATGTCGGGCGGTTCGCTTACGCGATCATGATCGTCGAGCTGACCGCAATGCTGGCGACGCTCGGCCTGCGCCGCGGGCTGGCCGAGCAGCTGGCGCGGGCCGAGCGCACCGACACGCACGTCGTCGCCGACGCGCTGCTGCTCGCCTGGGCCGGCGCGGCGCTCGGTGCGGCGGTGCTGATCGCGCTGCCGGCGATCGTGTTCCCATCAACAGCCGTCTCCGGGTTCGACCGCTGGTTCCCGCTGATCGCGCTGGCGATCGTCGCCTCTGAAGTCAGCCTCGCGGCGCTGGCATTCCGGCACGACATCGCGGCACAGGTCCGCGCCCGGTCGGTGATCGAGCCGTGGACACTTACCATCGCCGCCGCCGCGCTGGGCTTCACCGCGCTCAAGCTCGACGGGCTGCTGATCGCCTATGTCGTGTCGATGCTTGCGGCGATGCTGGCGTCGCTGATCCCGTTCGCGCGCAGCTTCGGCTGGCCGCACGGCTGGCGGCCACATCTGCCGCGGATGGCGGCGATGGCGCGCAGCAATATTCCGCTCGCCGGTGCCGATGCCGCCGACTGGGGCTCGCGGCGGCTCGACATCTTCATCCTCGGGCGGTTCGCCAGCGCCGAGGTCATCGGCATCTACTTCGTCGCGCAGAACATCGCCTCGCTGCCGGCCAAGCTGCGCAACAGCTTCGACCCGATCCTCGCGCCGCTGCTGACCACCAACCTGGCCCGCGGCGACCGGGCGACCGCGGCGGGGCATATCGCGCAGGTCGCGTTCTGGGTGGTCGCCGCCCAGCTCGGCACGGTGCTGGCATTGGGCGTCCCGGCGCGCGCCGCGATGGGGCTGTTCGGTCCGGCGTTCGCACAGGGCGCGCTGATCCTCGTGCTGCTGCTGACCGTCGAGCTACTGGCGACGCAGGCGGCGATCTCCGAGGCGGCGCTGATCTATGTGCGCCGCAACGCCAATCTGGCGTGGTCGGTCGCGGGTATCGCGGTGCAGGTCGGCGTGACCTTGCTGTTCGTCGACCGCTTCGGCGGCGTCGCGGCGGCGGGCGGGCTGGCGGTCTCGGCGCTGTTCCTGTCGGTGGGGAAAAGCCGGATGCTGCGGCGCGAGCTGGCCGCACCCGTCACCGGCTGGCGCTGGTCGCTGGTGCTGGCGGCGCTGCCGGCGTTCGCCATCGGGCTGGTCGTGCAGCGCCTGCCCGAATGGGCGCAGCTCGGCATCGGCATGTGGGTGGTGCTGGCGGCCTATTGCGCGGCGGCGTGGCTGTGGTCGTTCCGCGGCGCCGACCGCGAGCTGTTCAAGCAGCGGCGGAGCTGAGCGATGACCGCACAGGCACCTCCGCATCCGCAGGCGTTCGACGCGACGCCCGATCCGGCGGTGGTCAAGCCGCCGCGGCCGCGCGACGCCGCGACGCTGTTGATCGTGCGCCGGGATAGCGCGACACCGAAGGTGCTGATGGGGCGGCGCAGCGGCGGGCACGCCTTCATGCCGCACAAATGGGTGTTCCCGGGCGGGCGCATCCACGCCAGCGATTTCCGCGTGCCCGTCGCGCGCGAGCTGAGCGTGGAGACTGCCGCAGCGCTGGAACGCACGACCGGCCACAGCCGCGCGCGCGCCATCGCGCTCGCCGCGATCCGCGAGACGTTCGAGGAAACGGGGCTGAGGCTGGCCCAGCCCGGACCGCCGCTGCGCAGCCGCGGCGAATGGGGCGCGTTCCTCGCCAGCGGCGCGCGCCCGGACCTCGGCGCGCTCGACTTCGTAGCGCGCGCGATCACGCCGCCGGCGCGCAGCCGGCGGTTCGATGCGCGCTTCTTCGTCGCCGACGCGAGCGCGCTGATGTCGCTCGACCCCGCCAGCGGCTCGGGCGAACTCGACGAATTGGCGTGGTTCGACTGGGACGCCGCGGGCGCGCTCGACCTGCCGTCGATCACGCGGGCGATTTTGCACGAGGTTGCGCTGCGGCTGGCGGAGCCGGGGCGGCCGGTGCCGTTCCACCGCTTCGTGCGGGGGAAGTACCGGCTGGGGGTGGTGTAAGGCCGACAATCGTGCGACTCGGGCCACCCCGCGGATTGTACTTGGCATGACCTTGAGGTCCGGAACGAAGAGCCGTGGAGACCTCAGCGTGCTGACGGCGGCTCCGGCGCATCGGGTGGCGGCCCGCGCTGATCGCGGCTAAGCTCGCGTACCGCCGTCGCCGCGTCGCCGACGCCCTGCACGACATCGCCGACCACCGTCGCCGCGTCGCTCAACCCCGGACCGCCGATGGCGTCGAGGATACCGCCCAGCCCTGGCTCGCGCGGCGCGGGTCGCAGCGTGCCGTCGCGGGTGAGTGCTGCAACCATGAAGCGGTGCCACAGCCGCGCCGGCACGCTGCCGCCGACGACGCCCCGCATCGGCGTATTGTCGTCGTTGCCCACCCAGACGCCGACGACGAGATTGCCGGCGAAGCCGACGAACAGCGCGTCGCGATGCTCCTGCGTCGTGCCGGTCTTGCCGTAGGCGACGACCGGCAGCCGCGCGGCAGTGCCCGTCCCGTTGCGCACCGCCGAAGCCAGCAGCTCGAGCATCGGGCGGCGCGACGGCCACGGCCGCACCGCGCTGATCGTCCGGGCCAGTGTCGCCGCCAGCCCCTGCCGCGGCTCGGCGAGCCCGGTCGCGCGGATCGGATGGCGGCCTGCCGCGACCGCCGCATAGGCCTGCGTCAGTTCGAGCAGGCTGACCCCCGAGGTGCCGAGCGCGATCGTCGGATTGTCATCGAGCGGCGCGGTGATGCCGAGCCGGCGCGCCTCGCCGATCACCGCCGCGGTCCCGACCTGCTGCGTCAGCCGCGCGGCGGCGACGTTGCTCGATGCGGCGAACGCGGTGATCAGCGGCACCGGTCCGCGGTAGCGCCCGTCGTCGTTGTGCGGCGACCAGCTGCCGATGGTCAGCGGCTTATCCTCGACGATCGACTGAGGATCGGCCCCGGCATCGAGCGCGGCGAGATAGACGAACAGCTTGAACGCCGACCCCGGCTGGCGCAGGCTTTGCGTCGCGCGGTTGAACGGCGTCGTCGCGTAGCCAGTGCCGCCGACCATCGCGACAACGCGCCCGTCGGGGCGCATCGCGACCAGCGCCGCCTGCGTCACGCCCTGCCCATGCGCCGCGCGCAGCGCCTCGGCGACATCGCGCTCGGCCTCGCGCTGCAGCGCCTGGTCGAGCGTCGTGCGCACCACCGTCTCGCCGTAATGCGCGCCCTCGTCGCGCGCCGCGGCGTCGCTCGCGCTGCGCGCCTGCGGCAGCACCCAGTCGGCGAAGTACGAGCCGGCGGGCACGACGCTGCGCCCCGGCCGATAGCGCGCCGGGACGACCGTATCGGCGCGTTCACGGGTAATCTGCCCGGTGTCGACCATCGCGTCGAGGACGAGGTCGGCGCGGTCGCGCGCTTCGGCCAGGTGCCGGCTCGGGGCCAGTCGCGACGGCGCCTGCACGAGGCCCGCCAGCATCGCCGCCTCGCCCAATGTCAGACCCTTCGGGTCTTTGTCGAAGTAAGTCCGCGCCGCGGCACGCAGCCCGTAGGCGCCGTCGCCGTAATAGACGCTCGACAGGTATCGCGACAGGATCTCGTCCTTCGACAGTCGCGCCTCAAGCCAGAAGGCGATGATGACCTCCTGCAGCTTGCGCTTGAGCGTCCGGTCGCCGGTCAGGAAGCTGGTTTTCGCGAGCTGCTGCGTCAGCGTCGAGCCGCCCTGCACCGGCCTGCCGCGGACGTCGGACCACAAGGCGCGCGCGATACCGCGCGGGTCGATGCCCCAGTGCGAGTAGAAGCGCCGATCCTCGATCGCGATCAGCGCGCCCGGCACGTACTTTGGCAGCTCGGCGATCGACACCGGAGCCTCCTTATAGTCGCCGCGCCGCGCGATCGCATGCCCGTCGGCCGCCAGCAGCACCAGCGCCGGCTCGCGCCGCGGTTCGAG
>JANOOK010000141.1:0-11516 GCA_031421275.1 Sphingomonadaceae bacterium | reverse complement strand
GTATAGGGCTTGCCCTTGAAGCGCTTGCTCTTACCCTTCTGGATCAGGGTGTTGACCTTGAGGACGCGGACGCTGAACAGCGCCTCGACCGCAGCCTTAACTTCGGGCTTGGTCGCCCCGTGCGCGACCTTGAACACGACCTGGTTATACTCGCTGACCAAGGTCGACTTCTCGGTGATCACCGGCTTGACGACGATATCATAGTGCTTGAGGTCGATCGCGGCGGGTGTTTTGGGCTTAGCCATTGACGCGCGCCTCCAGCTTGGCGACCGCAGCGCGGGTTAGCACCAGCATGTCGTGATTGAGAATATCGTAGACATTGGCACCAACCGCCGGGAGCGTGTCGATCTTGTAAAGATTGGCGCACGCCATCGCGAAGCCGGTGTCGACGGTATCGCCGTCGACGAACAAGCCGTTGGTGATCCCGAGCGCGGCGAGCTGGCTCAGCAGCGTTTTGGTCTTCGCCTCGGTCAGCGCAAAGTCTTCGACGACGACGAGCTTACCCTCGGCTGCCTTGACCGAAAGCGCGATCCCGAGGCCCAGGCGACGGATCTTCTTGTTGAGACCGGGATCGAAGTCACGCACGCGCGGCCCGTGCGCCTTGCCGCCGCCGGTGAACTGCGGCGCGGCGCGGTTACCGTGACGGGCGACGCCCCCGCCCTTCTGCTTGCCGAGCTTCTTGCCGGTGCGCGACACATCCGAACGCTCGGCCGCCCCGCGCGCAGTGCCGCGGCGCTTCTCGAGCTGCCACGTCACGACGCGGTGCAGAATATCGACGCGGGCTTCCTTGCCGAATACGGCATCGTTCAGTTCGATGTCGCCGCTGGCGGCCGCATCGAGGGTTCTGACATCAAGCTTCATGGCTCAGGCGTCCTGCGCTTCGGCTTCGACCGCAGGAGCGGCATCAGCAATTTGCGGAGCGGCATCGTTCGCCGCCTTGAGCGACGCCGGGTATGGCGCGTCCTTGTGCCGGTCATGCTTGACCGCATCCTTGACCAGCAACCAGCCACCCTTGTGGCCGGGGACCGAGCCCTTGACGAAGATCAGTCCGCGCTCGACGTCGGTCTGGACGACTTCGAGATTCTGCTGGGTGCGCTGGCGGTCGCCCATGTGGCCCGCCATCTTCTTGCCCTTGAATACCTTGCCGGGATCCTGGCGCTGGCCGGTCGAACCGAGCGAGCGGTGCGAGACCGAGACGCCGTGGGTGGCGCGCAGACCGCCGAAATTCCAGCGCTTCATGCCGCCCTGGAACCCCTTGCCGACGGTATCCCCGGTGATGTCGACGAGCTGCCCGGCGACGAAGTGATCCGCCGACAGCGTCGCGCCGGCGTCGAGCAGCGCGTCTTCGGAAACGCGGAATTCTGCAACCCGGGCTTTGGGCTCGATTTCGGCCTTGCCGAAGTGGCCACGCTCGGGCTTCGAAGTATTTTTGGCTTTCTTGACGCCGCTGCCGAGCTGGACCGCGACGTAGCCGTCACGCTCGGTGGTGCGCTGCGACACAACCTGGCAGTTCTCAAGTGCAAGCACCGTTACCGGTACGTGGCGACCATCGTCCTTGAACAGACGGGTCATGCCCATTTTCTTCGCGATCACGCCAGTGCGCATGATCTGTTCCTTTCACTTCAGAGGCCCATACGCGATGGGCATGACCAATTAAGTTTCGCTCCGCGTCTGTCGGTCATAAAGATCAGCCCTGCAGCTTGATCTCCACATCGACACCCGCGGCGAGATCGAGCTTCATCAACGCATCGACCGTCTGCGGCGTCGGATCGACGATATCGAGCAAGCGCTTGTACGTCCGTACTTCGAACTGCTCGCGCGACTTCTTGTCGACGTGCGGGCTACGGTTGACGGTGAACTTCTCGATCCGCGTCGGCAGCGGGATCGGCCCGCGCAGCGCCGCGCCGGTCCGCTTCGCGGTATCGGCGATTTCGCTGGTGGCAGCATCGAGCACCCGGTGATCGAAGGCCTTCAGGCGAATGCGGATGTTCTGCGTGTCCATTACAACCAATCGTAGCTTACAAAAATAAAGGCCCGACGAATCGGGCCGCGCCGCCGGATCACCAACGGAAGCGGCCCTATACGCTTACTTGACGATGGTTGCAACCACGCCCGAACCGACGGTGCGGCCGCCCTCGCGAATGGCGAAACGCAGGCCCTGGTCCATCGCGATCGGCGCGATCAGCTTGACGCTGAGCTCGACGCTGTCGCCCGGCATGACCATCTCGGTACCCTCGGGCAACTCGACCGTGCCGGTGACGTCGGTGGTGCGGAAGTAGAACTGCGGGCGGTAATTGGCGAAGAACGGCGTATGACGGCCGCCCTCGTCCTTCGACAGCACGTACACGGTGGCCTTGAACTCCGAGTGCGGCTTGATCGAGCCGGGCTTGCAGAGCACCTGGCCGCGCTCGACGTCGTCACGACCGACGCCGCGCAGCAGCGCGCCGATGTTGTCGCCGGCCTGACCCTGGTCGAGCAGCTTGCGGAACATCTCGACGCCGGTGCACACCGACTTGCGGGTATCCTTGATGCCGACGATCTCGACTTCCTCGCCGACCTTGACGATGCCGCTCTCGACGCGACCGGTGACGACGGTGCCGCGGCCCGAGATCGAGAAGACGTCCTCGATCGGCATCAGGAACGGCCGGTCGAGCGGACGCTCGGGCTGCGGGATGTAATCGTCGACGGTCTTCATCAGCGCGATGATCGCGTCATGGCCGATCTCGGGGCGCTTGTTCTCGAGCGCGCACACCGCCGACCCCTGCGTGATCGGGATATTGTCACCGTCGAAGTCGTACTTGGTCAGCAGCTCGCGGATTTCGAGTTCGACGAGCTCGAGGATCTCGGCGTCGTCGACCAGATCGACCTTGTTCATGAACACGACCATCGTCGGCACGCCGACTTGGTGCGCCAGCAGGATGTGCTCGCGGGTCTGCGGCATCGGTCCATCGGTCGCCGAGACGACGAGGATCGCGCCGTCCATCTGCGCCGCGCCGGTGATCATGTTCTTCACATAGTCGGCGTGGCCGGGGCAATCGACGTGTGCATAGTGGCGCGCCGCAGTCTCATACTCGACGTGCGCGGTCGAGATCGTGATGCCGCGCTCGCGCTCCTCGGGAGCCTTGTCGATATCGGCGTACGAGGTGAACGTCGCGCCGCCGGTTTCGGCGAGGACCTTGGTGATGGCCGCCGTCAGCGACGTCTTGCCATGGTCGACGTGGCCGATGGTGCCGATGTTGCAGTGCGGCTTGTTCCGCTCGAATTTAGCCTTACCCATGGTCCTCAAACCTTCTTTACGTTGGCGTTAGTGCCCGAAGCCGGGCCGTGTGGTGACACCCCTGTTCAAGGGTGTTGCGTCAGTCCCCGAAGGGCGCGTCGGTTAGTGCGTATGCTCGCGAAGATCAAGCCATCTTGGCCTTGATTTCCTCGGCGACGTTGGTCGGTACTTCTTCGTAATGGCTGAACTGCATCGAATACTGCGCCCGGCCCTGGCTCATCGAGCGGAGCTGGTTGACGTAGCCGAACATGTTCGCCAGCGGCACCTGCGCCTCGATGACCTGCGCGTTGCCGCGGCTGTCGGTGCCCTGGATCTGGCCGCGGCGGCTATTCAAGTCGCCGATAACGTCGCCCATGAAGTCCTCAGGCGTCACCACCTCGACCTTCATCACCGGCTCGAGCAGCTTGATGCCGGCCTTGGTCGCCGCTTCGCGCATGCCGCCGCGGCCGGTGATCTCGAACGCCAGCGCCGACGAGTCGACGTCGTGGTAGGCACCGTCATACAGCGTCGCGGTGAAGTCGATGATCGGGAAGCCGATCAGCGAGCCCGACGCGGCGACTTCGCGGATGCCCTTCTCGACCGACGGAATATATTCCTTGGGAATGTTGCCGCCCTTGACCTCGTCCTTGAAGACGACACCGGTGCCGCGCTCGCCGGGCTCGACCGAGAATTTGATACGCCCGAACTGACCCGAGCCGCCCGACTGCTTCTTGTGGGTATAGTCGACGCCGACCTTGCGCGCGAGCGACTCGCGGTAGGCCACCTGCGGCGCGCCGACGTTGGCCTCGACCTTGAACTCGCGGCGCATGCGGTCGACGAGAATCTCGAGGTGAAGCTCGCCCATCCCCTTGATGATCGTCTGGCCCGATTCCATGTCGCTCGACACGCGGAACGACGGGTCTTCCTGCGCCAGGCGGTTGAGCGCGATGCCCATTTTCTCCTGGTCGGCCTTGGTCTTGGGCTCGACCGCCACCTCGATGACCGGCTCGGGGAATTCCATCCGCTCGAGGATGATCGGCTTCAGCGCAGCGCAGAGCGTGTCGCCGGTGGTGACGTCCTTGAGCCCGACCAGCGCGACGATATCGCCGGCATAAGCTTCCTTGATATCCTCGCGGTTGTTGGCGTGCATCAGCAGCATCCGGCCGATCTTCTCGCGCTTGTCCTTGACCGAGTTCAACACCATCGACGCGGCTTCGAGCTTGCCCGAATAGATGCGCGCGAACGTCAGCGTGCCGACGAACGGATCGGTCATGATCTTGAACGCCAGCGCGCTGAACGGTGCGTCATCCGAAGCTTCGCGGATTTCGTCCTCGTCCTTGAGATTGATCCCGTGCATCGGCGGAATGTCGAGCGGGCTCGGCAGGTAGTCGACGACGGCGTCGAGCAGCGGCTGGACGCCCTTGTTCTTAAATGCCGAGCCGCACAGCACCGGCACGAACGCGAAGGCCAGCGTGCCCTTGCGGATCAACATCTTGAGTTCGGCGGTGGTCGGCTCGGTGCCTTCGAGGTACGATTCCATCAGGGCATCGTCCTGCTCGACCGCCATCTCGATCAGCTCGGAACGCGCGATCGCCGCGGCTTCCTTGAGGTTCTCGGGAATTTCTTCGTAATCGAACTTCGCGCCGAGGCTCTCCTCGGACCAGACGATCGCGCGGTTCTCGACGAGGTCGACCAGCCCGACGAAGTCACCCTCGAGGCCGATTGGCAGATACAGCACCGCCGGGCGTGCGCCGAGGCGGTCCTTGATCATGTCGACGCAGCGGTCGAAATTGGCACCGGTCCGGTCGAGCTTGTTGATGAAGCACATCCGCGGCACTTTATACTTGTCGGCCTGCCGCCACACGGTCTCGGATTGCGGCTCGACACCGGCGACGCCGTCGAAGCACGCAACCGCACCATCGAGAACGCGCAAGGAGCGCTCGACCTCGATGGTGAAGTCGACGTGACCGGGCGTGTCGATGATGTTGATGCGGTGGTCGTTCCAGAAGCACGTCGTCGCGGCCGACGTGATGGTGATGCCGCGCTCCTGCTCCTGCTCCATCCAGTCCATCGTCGCGGTGCCTTCGTGCACTTCGCCGATCTTGTACGACTTGCCGGTATAATACAGGATACGCTCGGTCGTCGTCGTCTTGCCGGCGTCGATATGCGCCATGATACCGATGTTGCGGTACATGTTGAGCGGGGTCGTACGGGACATGGCTGTAACTCGTTACCAGCGATAGTGTGAGAAGGCGCGGTTGGCTTCGGCCATCCGGTGCGAGTCTTCGCGCTTCTTGACCGCAGTGCCGCGATTGTTCGAAGCGTCGACGAGCTCGCCCGACAGGCGGGCCGCCATCGTATGCTCGCTGCGGTTGCGCGCCGCGGCGATCAGCCAGCGGATCGCCAGCGCCTGCGAACGCTCGGGCCGGACTTCGACCGGGACCTGATAGGTCGCGCCGCCGACGCGGCGGCTGCGGACCTCGATGCCCGGCTTGACGTTGGTCAGCGCGTCATGGAACACGCCGATCGGGTCCTTGCGGGTTTTCGCCTCGACGGTGTCGAGCGCATTATAGACGATCGACTCCGCAGTCGATTTCTTGCCCTCGTACATCACGAGATTCATGAACTTCGACAGGATCAGATCACCGAACCTGGGGTCTGGCAGGATTTCACGCTTTTCAGGGCGACGACGACGGGCCATCTTTGCTCTCTCTTATTTCGGACGCTTGGCGCCGTACTTCGACCGGCTCTGCTTGCGGTTCTTGACACCCTGGGTGTCGAGAACGCCGCGCAGCACGTGGTACCGCACGCCGGGCAAATCCTTGACGCGGCCGCCGCGGATCAGCAC
This sequence comes from Sphingomonadaceae bacterium, assembly GCA_031421275.1. Lineage (GTDB taxonomy): Bacteria > Pseudomonadota > Alphaproteobacteria > Sphingomonadales > Sphingomonadaceae > Polymorphobacter_B. Next base: position 5,412 of record JANOOK010000141.1, on the reverse strand, counting down.
CACCGAGTGCTCCTGCAGGTTGTGGCCCTCGCCGGGGATATAGCCGATGACCTCGAAGCCGTTGGTTAGGCGAATCTTGGCGACTTTGCGAAGCGCCGAGTTCGGCTTCTTCGGCGTCGTCGTATAAACCCGGGTACAGACGCCGCGCTTTTGCGGGCACGACTCCATCGCCGGCGCGGTCTCGCGCGCACGCTGCGGTTCACGGCCCTTGCGGACCAGCTGATTGATTGTCGGCATCGGTCGTTCGTCATCCTGCTGTTCGGCTGAGGGCGAACCCACAGCCTACTCCAGATCTGACCCGCCCTCACGGCATAAGCACGTATGGCCCTGTCTCCAGGTCCTTACGCGCGCGGCTCAGCCTGTCGTTCCAAATGCCCGTTGCCGGTACGATAGCTGGCATTTGCCTGCCACCGGTCCGCGAGCGAGCGAAGCCTATACGGCGACGGGTGGCGCGGGTCAATGCTTTTAGGTGCCACGCCGAACACCGCATTACTGCTCGGTGTCGGGCAGAGCCACGCCCGCTGTCGCAAATGCGGCATCTCCGCACAGCGCCACATTATCATATCGCATTATCCGGCCGTGAAATGCATAGTCGCCGGGAGCAGGCGCGCTGACTGTACCGGAGGGCGATCCGGCCGACCGCCGCAGTCTCGACGAGCGAAACAACTAGGGAGGAACGACGTGCAATTGACAGTCGGTGAATTCAACTTCGTCTATAATGCTTTTTCGTTTACACTGGCGACAATGGCAGCGGCGACACTGTTCTTGTGGATCAGCCGTTCACAGGTCGCCTCGCAATATAAAACGGCGTTGACGATCTCGGGGCTGGTCACCGCTATTGCCGCTTATCACTATTATCGCATTTTCAACAGTTGGGAAGCTGCGTATGCGGTCAAGGATAATGTCGTCACTGCCACGGGATATGCTTTCAACGACGCTTATCGTTATGTTGACTGGCTGTTGACGGTGCCGCTGCTGTTGATCGAGTTGATTCTCGTGATGCGTCTGTCGTCGGCCGAGACCACGTCGAAGTCGTGGCGGCTCGGTTCTGCCGCAGCACTAATGATCATCCTCGGCTATCCGGGTGAGATCGCTGCCGATAACGCCACCCGCGCCTTGTGGGGGACGCTCTCGACCATCCCGTTCATCTATATCGTCTGGGCGCTGTTTCGTGGTCTTGGCGACTCCATCGGCCGTCAACCCGAGAACGTCCGCGGTCTCGTCAAGGATGCGCGACTGCTGACCTTCGCATCGTGGGGCTTTTACCCGCTCGTCTATATGCTGCCGTTCACCGGCTTGTCGGGCGGCGCGGTAACGACGTGGGTGCAGATCGGCTACACGGTCGCAGACATCGTCGCAAAGGCCGGCGTCGGGGTGCTCGTCTATCAGATCGCCGTCCGCAAGACCGCCGCAGAAGCCGGGCTTGCTGTCGGGGCCGGCGCACCGGCGCACGCCTGACCCAGATAGCCGGGCAGAGGTAATCTGCCCGGCTATCTGCGCGCGACTCGGAGTTAGTAGCGTAAGGGCTTCCGTTGGTTGATCTAAATACGCCAACCAGCGGAGCCTGCTACCCCGGCGCTTGACATAACAAACCATACCGGTTATATGCTGCTTGCAGCTACGGCTGGCAACCGGGGTAATCAGATGCGATCGGCATCGATCGACCTCCCGCTCGGGCTGGGTTTCCAAAGCTGACGCTTCGCCGCGTTGCAATCGGGTTTAGTTCACCCACGGAGCGTCAAATGTCGACCGAACCGTCGCTGGCCACCTCCAACCCGATCTCCCACCTTGCGCCTAGCTGGTCGCGGGCACCGCAGGCGCAGACCGTTTCCAATCGTTCCGACTGTCACCTTAGCTTCACAACTCGTAAAGTAGACCGATTTGGGCGGGTCGAGATAAACCGTTCTGAGTGTGTCGAAAGAGTCGCCAAAAAGTCGCTCGAACTAAATCCTGGCGGATCATGTTGAACGACGTCAAGGACTTGCGCATCGAAGCTCCGACCCAGGCCGGTAGCTTGGTCGTGATCGCGCTCGTCGCCGCGATGGTTGCCGGCCTTCGACTCGACGGCCCTGCCGCGACCGTCATCGCCGCCGCCGCGATGCTGCTGTTCGGGCTGCCCCACGGGACTTTCGACCTCGAGCTGATCCGCCGCGACCGCTCGGCCCGCGGGGTCGGCTTGAGCACCCTGCTGGCGCTTTATCTCGGCTGCGCGCTGGCGATGTATCTGCTCTGGCAGGCCCGGCCCGTCGCGGCGCTACTGTTCTTCCTCGCGATCGCGGTCGCGCATTTCGCCGAAGACTGGGCGGACACCGGCTCCGGACTGTTCAGCCACGGCATTGCGGCGGCGACGCTGACGGCTCCCGTGGTCCTACACCGCACAGCGACCGCGACGATCTTCGAGGCCGTCGCGGGCTCGGCCGACGCTGCGATGGTCGTCGAACTGCTCGTCCTGGTAGCGCCCGTGGCGCTGCTGCTGGCACTGCTCGGCGTCGGCTCGCTGCTGATCGATGGACACCGTGAGCGCGCCGTTGCGGCGGCGGCGACGCTCGCGGCGATGATATTGCTGCCGCCGATCACCGGCTTCGCGCTGTTCTTCTGCATGTTCCACTCGCCCCGGCACTTCGCCGCGGCGCTGCGCAGCCTCGCCTGGCAGCAACCGGCACAGTGGTTGCCCGTCGTCGCACCGCTGACCTTCGCCGCGGGCGGGATCGCTGCACTGATTTACGGCTTCGGCTCGCCCATCGACCTCCCCGCACGGTTGGCGGCAAGCGCCTTCGTCGCGCTGTCGGTGCTGACGGTTCCGCACATGGCCGTACCGCTGATGGTTGCAGCCCTGTCGCGGCAAGCGGGGCGGCGGCAGGCCCGGAGCGCTGTTTCAGTGGAGCCCGACGTACCTCAGAACGCCGGTTCGTGGATGCCGCATTCGGTCTTGTCCCAACCGCGCCATCGGCCCGAGCGGGGGTCTTCGCCCGGCGCAACGGTGGTGGTGCAGGGGACGCAGCCGATCGACGGATAGCCTTGCGCCTCCAGCGGGTGGCGCGGCAGCTTGTGTTCGGCGAAATAGTCGTCGAGGTCGGCCTTGCTCCAGTCGGCGAGTGGGTTTAGCTTTAACCGCCCGCCCCCGTTATCGGCGTCGAGTTCGAAGCGCGGCAGTGCGGCGCGGCCGGGCTGATAGCCCTTGCGGCCCGACAACCATGCGTCGAACGGCACCAGCGCGCGGCGCAGCGGCTCGACCTTGCGGATCTCGCAGCAGCCGTCGGGGTCGTAGCTCCAGCGCAGCGAGGTCTGGTCCCGCGCCGCCAGCGCCAGCGGATCGGGGCGCACGACGGTCAGCGCCGTCAGCCCGAGCCGCTCGGCGAGTTCATCACGATAGGCCAGCGTCTCGCCGAACATTTTCTGCGTGTTGACGAAGATCACCGGCACGTCACGGTCGACCTCCGCCACCAGATGCAGCAGCACCGCCGCCTCCGCCCCGAACGACGACACCGCGGCGACGCGCCCGTGCAGCTCGCCGGTCAGCAGCTCGCGCAGCATCGGCAGCGTCGGCACGCCGGCGAAGCACGCGTTGAGCGCCGCCACCATCGCCGCGTCGTAGGCGGGCGCGGTGTCGATGACGTCGAGCATGCGGGCAGCACTAGCCATGACGAAGCTCCCACACCGGCGGTCTGGTGTCGGCGGCCTTCTGATAGACGAACGGGAAGCGGCCCAGCGCGACCTCGACCGCGTGCGCGTCGAGCGGCTTCGCGGGCGCGAAGCTGTCGAAGCCGACGCGGCGCAGGAAGACGATCTGGTCGAGCAGCACATCGCCCGCGGCGCGCAGCTCGCCGGTGAACCCCGCCTCGCGCAGGATCCGCGCCGACGAATAACCGCGGCCGTCGCGGTATTTGGGGAAGCTTACCTCGATCAGCCGCAGCCTCGCCAGATGCGGGATCAGCGCCCGCGCATCCTCGCCGGGATCGACGCGAACGGCAGCGGTGTTCGAGCCGGCAGCATAGTCGTGTAACGCTACCACCGGGCCCTCGTAGGCGGGAGTGTCGCGGAAGCTCAGGATCGGCGTCGACGCGCTGGTCTCTGGCGGCGGCGCGGCGTCGGCGACGGGGGACTGATCCTCAACCATAGACTGCGGCCTTGAACGGCTCGGCCCCGAGCCGCCGGTAAGTATCGAGAAACCGCTCGTCGGGTCCTGAGCGAACCTTGCGATAGGTGTCGATCACCGTCTCGACCGCATCGACGACGCCCGCTTCGGAGAAGCCGGGGCCGAGAATCTTGGCCAACGACGCATCTTCTGCGCCCGAGCCACCGAGCGAGAGCTGGTACGCCTCCTCGCCCTTGCGGTCGACGCCGAGGATGCCGATGTGGCCGGCGTGGTGATGCCCGCAGGCGTTGATGCAGCCCGAGATCTTGATTTTGAGTTCGCCGATGTCGTGCTGGCGGTCGAGGTCGGCGAAGCGTTGCGCGATCGCTTGCGCCACCGGAATCGAGCGGGCGTTGGCGAGCGCGCAATAATCGAGGCCGGGGCAGGCGATGATGTCGCTGACGAGGTCAAGGTTCGGCGTCGCCAGCCCGGCCGCGGCGAGCGCGGTCCACAGCGCGTACAGGTCGGCCTTGCGAACATGCGCCAGCACGAGGTTCTGGCTGTGCGTGACGCGGATTTCGTCATAGGCGTAGCGCGCGGCCAAGTCGGCGATGAGCTCCATCTGTTCCGCGGACGCGTCGCCGGGGATGCCGCCGACCGGCTTCAGGCTGATCGTCGCGATCGCATAGCCGGGCTGCTTGTGCAGATGGACGTTCTGGTCGACCCAGACCGCGAAGTCGGGGTCGCTACGGACTATCGTGTCCTTGGCGAAGAAGTCGTATTCCGGCTCGGCGAACTGTGCCGCGATCCGCGCATATTCGGCCGCGGGCGCATCGAGTGCCTGCGGTTCGAGCAGCGCCCATTCGGCCTCGACCTGCCGCGTGAACTCGTCCGCACCGAGCTCGTGGACGAGAATCTTGATACGCGCCTTGTAGATGTTATCGCGACGGCCGTAGCGATTGTAGACGCGCAGGATCGCCTCGCAATAGCTCAGATACTGCCCGACCGGGATGAACTCGCGCACGACGTGCCCGATCATCGGGGTGCGCCCCATGCCGCCGCCGACCCAGACCTTGAACCCGAGTTCGCCGTCACGGCGGACCAGCTGCAAGCCGATGTCGTGGAGCTGGATCGCCGCGCGGTCGGTGTCGCTGGCGATGACGGCGATCTTGAACTTGCGCGGCAGATAGCTGAACTCGGGGTGGAAGCTCGACCATTGCCGCAGCAGTTCGGCGTAGGGCCGCGGGTCGGCGACCTCGTCGGCGGCGGCCCCGGCGAACTGGTCCGAGCTGATGTTGCGTATGCAGTTGCCGCTGGTCTGGATGGCGTGCATCTCG
>JANOOK010000140.1:0-35789 GCA_031421275.1 Sphingomonadaceae bacterium | reverse complement strand
ATGACCACCGCACTCCTCGACCGCATCACCCACCACTGCGACATCGTCGAGACCGGCAACGACAGCTGGCGGTTCAAGAACCGAAGCTGAGGCCCCAGGCCACCGCCACCACCAACAGCAAGACGGCTTCGCGATGCTTGCACCTCCGGTCGGGCTACGCCCTCCCTGCAGCGCAAGCATCGCGACTATCGCCCATCCCCACCAGCACACGCATCATCGCCAAGGGGGTCCCTATTCGACGCCGATCGGGGGTCCCGTTTGCACGCCGATTGACACTCAGGTTCATCGATAACAGCTTGCCCATCCATGCCGACCTCCATCCAGCCAGCACACTGAGTCAGATCGGAGCGCCCGCGTGTATCCCGCTTCGACTCACATCGACCAAAAACCGCTCTAAGCTGAATGGACGACGGGAGTCGCCGGTTCGCTGGTCAAAAGCGGCATGGTCGGTTCCCCCAACCCCCATTCGCTAGACGCCTCTACCCCACTCTATGAACAACGGCGGGAATTGCACTGCCGCTGCCCGAAAGCAGCCGGGCCGCTTACCACCAGTGACCGCTACCTGGCAGATCCGCGAACCAACCTGAGACTGGGCGATTATTCCATCATCGGACCGATCAGAAGTCATGCAAAGAAAGTCGCGATTTCGGTTGATCTGGCAGCTGTGATCCCGATGTTCCGCGCAATCTTTTCCCACTGTCCGACGGCCGCAGCAACCTCGTCGACGATCGCGGCCAATTGCTTCGGTGCCAGTCCAGCGGCGGCCCCCTCGGCGAGCAGGTTCGCCCGACTTGGCCGCCGGCCTTCGCTGTCGATTGCAAGATAATGCTCCCCGCCGGGACCGGGAGAGAACGTCAGATCAAACGCCGGAGCCAATTCCCACTCGCCTGCGGCATTCATCAGAAAGGCATGGTTGCGGGCGTGGTCGTCGCGGTTGTGGGCAAGGACGTTGAACGCCATCCGGCGAAACGCGGCTTCTACCGCGCGGATGTCGCGGGTCAAATACTGGGTGGCGCGGAGATACTCGCGGTAGCTGACAGCCGCCCCGTCGGGATCGGCTTGAAGCAAGCCAGCAAGAGAATGGAGGTGAACCGGACCATTGGCATCGCGGTCGAACCTTCGGCTGGCGAAGTGGCCCGGGCCGGTGCGGGACGGCAGTAGCCGGTACGGCGCGACGTCGATCCCGGCGGCTTCCGCCATCGCGGCGTAGGCGGCTTCAATCGCGCCAATATCCGCCGGATCGCCGGGAGCGCGAAACTTCACCAGCCACGGCTCGAGCCCCGGTCCCGGCGCGGTGGAAAGGCTGGCGTCGTTTGCGCCTAGCCACACCTGCGCTTTGGGTCTCGCACCCCCGGCGCTTCCGCCGAGCCGTTGCAGGGCGCCGAGCATTTCCGACGGCTCGCCAGCGATCACCGCCAGCGCCTCGGCCTGAAGGCGATCAAGATCGGGCATCTGCAAGGTTTCTTCGGCGATTGCGTCCACCGGCATGTACCGCAATGCGCCGAACCCGCCATCGCCGACGAGGGCCAGACGGTCGAGCGGTGTCAGCGCATTCGGATCGCGGCCGAGCGCGCGGAGTCGGCGATCGAGCAGGAGCCGGCCATAGCTCTCGGGGAGGTTGTCGGCGAAAACGCCAAACAGCCCGGCAAATGGCTCGCGCGGTGCCGTCTGGACACCAGGATTAAGCGGGAGATGCAACGGCGATATCGGCAGTTTGGCATCGAGGAATTCCGGCGCGTACTCGAACAGCGCCCGCCGGTCGCGCCAAGCGAGCCGACCGACTTTTAGCCGGCGTGCGCCGATCTCGAGCTGGACGTCAAGAAGATCGGTCACGACCGGCGACCTCGCTTCCGCGCGATTGCCGGGGTGACCAACTCGTCTAGAGTCGCGAGCGGCGGTGGCGCGAACAAGGCTTCGATATCGGCGTCGCGCCCGAGCGCCTGTGCGAGCCGAACGAGGCTTTCGAAAGCGATCTGACCCGTCGTTTCGAACCGCCGTAGCGACGCGAGGGTGACCCCAGACCGGGCGGCAAGCCCGGCCTGGGTGAGGTTAGCGTTCAGTCGCGCGGCGCGTACGCGCGCCGCTATTCCCGCCGCCTGCTCATGAACCGACTTCAACATCGCTAATCTGATAGCACTTATTTTCTTACAATGCACTGAAACGCTAACAATAGAGCGATTGATCCGGTATCGAACGCGCTCGCGACTGGATCACGACGGGCAAGCATTCGCGCCTAATCCGAGCTTTGTGCAAACCAGACGCTGTTAATCAGGAAGCTCATCCGAGCATCATCGCCTCGATGGCGTCCCCGACCTTCTGCGCTGCCGCGAGGAGGTGAGCATCGTCGAGATGTGCGTATCGAGCGGTTGACTTCACCGTGGCGTGGCCAAGGAGCTTGCCGATCATCGGTAAGGCTTCCTCGTTCATCGCCGCGTGACTGGCGAAGGTGTGGCGGAGGTCGTGAAGGCGGACCCGCTGCAGATCGGCAGTGGCCCGGAGCTTGCCCCAACGGAAGTCGACCATGCCGGGGGTGAGGTGTCTTCCCTTGGATGTCGTGAACAGCCACGGCACATCCTTCTTTTTCGGCCGCGGCAACGTGTCGATCAGCGCCCGTGCATCGTCGCCGATCCAGACGACGCGAGCCCCTTTCTTGCTGTCGCGAAGGTGGAGCCGGTTGCCGCGGACGTCGGGCCATTGCAGATCGATGACTTCGTTGCGGCGGCAGCCGGTCAGCGCGAGGAGCGTGACCACGGCCGCAGCTCTTGCATCGGTCGTGTCGGCGCTAATTCGCGCCTCGGCCAAGATCGGGCCAAGACGCTCGAGTTCCAGGACCGACAGGAAGCGTTCGCACTTCCGGCGCTTATTTAGTCGGATGCCCCGGAGGGGATTGCTGCCTTCCGGCCGGTAGCCCCACGCCTCGGCCTTTACCATCATCGTGTTGAGGATCGTCATGCAGCGGTTGGCCCCGCCGGGGCCGCTATTCTCGGTCGTCGCCGTGAACCAGCGCGCGACATCGGCGGTGGTGATGGCATCGATGGTCAGACCGTCGAAGGCGTCGTCGAGGTACAAGCGGCGGTAAATGTCGTTCGCCTTCAACGTCAGCGGCTTCCACTTCACCGCGGCCTTGGCCCAATATTCATCGAGGTAGTGGCGGAACGTCGGCGCCTGACGCTCACGCTTGCGCGTCGACGCCGGGTTGTTGCCGACCATCGCGTGCGCCAGCACGCGCCTAGCGACGAGCACGGCCTGCGCCTCCGACAGCACCGCTGCCGAGCCGATTGTCACCGTCCGGGACCGTCCGCCCATGCGGCTCTGCGCGACGTAGATCTTTCGGCCCGACGTGTAATGGCGGAGGCCCACGCCGAACAGACGGGGGAACCATTCGGTCCGTCGTGGCCGCCCGATCGGCGGGGCCTCGCGATCGATACCGACGCCGAGATCGGCAAGGGATTGGGCGACAAGTTTGTCGAGCGTCAGCGCGTTCATGACCGTAACCCCAGATGCTTGGCGATACCGCCTGAGACGCGCTCGGCGGCCTCCGCGACGGCGTCATCGGCGAGGTGCGCGTAGCGCGCCGTCGTCTCCGGCAGCGCATGACCGAGCAGCTTTCCAAGACTCGTGAACTTCACCCGCGCACGGGTGATTGCGGCCGACGCGAAGCTGTGGCGGATGTCGTGCGGGCGGACGTCGGGAATCGCTGCCCGGCGTCGGACCGTGGCCCAGTACGGACCGATATTTCGGGGCTGTTGCTTCGTCTGAAGCGGGAAGATCAGCGCATCATTTTCGACCGCAGCCCCATCCCGAAGCGACGCTAGAACGGCCTCCGCCTGCGAGTTCAGGTAGACGTATTTCTGACCCGTTTTACTGTCGCCAAGCGCAAGCCGCGACTGCTGGACTACGCCCCATGTCAGGGCTTGGATTTCGCCTGAACGGGCACCGGTGAAGATCAGCAATCGGATGATCGCGACATCGACCGGATGGGCTGCTTCGTCGTCCGCCAGCACCCGCGCAAGGCGACGATATTCGAGCGGCGTCAGGTAGCGTTCGGGCAGATCGCGCTTGTACCGCGGGATACCACGGCAAGGGTTTGAGCCCTTCCGCCGGTAGCCGAGAAGCTCGGCGTAATTGAGCATGACGGAGAGGATCGGCACCGCCCGATTGAACACCCCTTCGCGTGTTCCGGCGAAGCCGTCACGCCAGCGGACGACGTCGCCTTTGCCGATCTCGGCGAGGTTCATCGCGCCGAAGAAGGGCTGCAGCTCGCGGCGGAAAGCGCCGGCCGATGTCGCCTGTGTCGACGGCTTCCAGTGGCGGGAATAATCGCGCCAGAACTCGGGAAAGTATGCTTCGAACGTCGGCACCTTGGGGGTCTCCGGGCGCTTCGGGAGGCCGTCCAAAGCGGCGCTCGCGAGCAGCCGTCGCGCCGCCGCCCGCGCCTCCGTTGCGTTCATGTTTTCGGTCTTGCCAAGGGTCACGCGACGCACTGCGCCGCGGCTCCTGAACTTAACGATCCAGCTTCCGCCGACGCCGCGCGTTTTGCGCAGACGCAGCCCGAATCCGACCAACTCATCGTCCCACAAGATGCGGTCGGTAGAGGCCGAACTGTAACGCTTTCGGGCAATCGTGCCCGTCAAATGAACGTGATTGGCGATTTTCGGGGGCGCGGGTACCACATAGCCAGCAGAGGCCTCGTTTGGCGGTGGCCAAGCCATTGATGCACTAGCATTTTCGGGAACCATATGGCCTGGAACAGACACCGACTTCCCCCTCAATTTCGCGAGTCGCTGCATTGATTTTACTCGATAATTTCTCCAAATGCTGCGGTACGCTGCGTAGGGTGTGCTACCACCGACTGCGGTGCCGTCCGGCAAGCGGGGTTGAACGATGAGCTATCTGGCGGCGGCTTTGGTGGTGCTGTTTGCGGCTGCCGCGGCCGGGGCTGCCAGTTTCGTGATCAGCCGGATGATCGGTGTCGAGCATCGCGGCCAACGTCAGCAATTCGGCGGACAAGTCTTCCAGCAGGTCGGCATCATGTTCTCGGTACTGCTGTCGTTCGTGTTCAGCGAGGTCTGGGGCGAATATAACGTCGCGGCGCAGGCTATCAGTAGCGAATGTGGCGGGCTGCACGGTGCCGCCATGCTGGCCAGCGCGCTGCCGAACGACATCGGTCGCCCGGTGGACGAAGCGATTCTCGATTACGGGCGGGTGGTGACGACTGTGGAATGGCCGTTGATGTCGCGACGGCAACGAAGTCCAAAGGCTGCCGCCGCCCTGCGCCTTGCGCTCGATCGCGCGGCCCGCCTCGCGCCTACCCAAGCCGCCGACCTGGCCACCCGAAACCAGGTCGTATCGCTATTGGTCGACGCGCATCGCTACCGGGAAACCCGCACTTTCCAAATCACCGCCGCATTGCCGATGATGATCTGGATCGTGTTGATCGCGATGGCACTCGTGCTCGACGGTTTTCTGCTCCTTGCCGGCAGCGAGGTGCGCAGTCACATGTCCCTCGCCAGCGCTGCCGCCGGTAGCACTACGGCGGCACTCGTCATGGTAAGAATGCTCGACTATCCATTCGAAGGCGGATTAGCGCTGACGAACACGGCTTCCCTCAAAATGACCGGCGAAATAGCCGCAATCCTCGCTGGGCAATGATGTGAGTAACCTTCGAGGAGACTTCCGAATTGGCGCGGCGGCGTCCTCACCCTCTCGTACTTACGGGCGAGGGACGGTCGATAGGCTATTTTTTTGTCGGCTCGAAGGAGCGAGCAGCGGACGACATCTTCAGGTCTTTAAGAGGACGGGAGAAGGATCAGGAAAGAGCAAGCCAAACTCGGCGCGCCTCGACTTCGCCCTGAGCTCGCCGCATCATCGTTCCCGTTTGTAGGGGGAACCACGATGCGCGCGATTCTGCTGGCGACACTGCTGGGCACAGTGCTTCCTGCCGCCGCGACGCCCGCGACCGACCTTGCCGCGGTGATCGCCGATCACTGGCAATGGGCGTTGTCGACCGATCCCGAGCTGGCGACCAGCGTCGGCGACCGGCGCGGCGATGGCAAGCTCGCCGACCCTAGCCTCGCCGCTGCCGACCGCGAGGCGGCGGCGATGCGCGGCTTTCTGGGGCGGCTCGACCGCATCGATCCCGCGAGCCTGAGTGCGCCGGACAAGGTCAACCTCGCCGTGCTGCGGCGGCTGCTCGCCGACCGTGTCGCGGCGAACGGCTTCGGCCAGCGCGCGATCACCTTCACGACCTATTCGAGCTGGTATCTCGATTTCGCCGGGCTGCCCGAAGCGACGCCGCTCAGGACGCGCGCCGATTATGTGTCGTATCTCGGCCGGCTGGCGGCATATCCGGCGTATAACCGCGCCGAGATCGCAGTGACGCGCAGCGGGGTCGCGGCGGGCTATGCGCAGCCGTGCGGAACGCTGCCGGGCTTCGAGAAAACGATCGCGACGCATATCGTCGCGACCCCTGAAGCATCGGTGTTCTGGAAACCGTTCGCCGGGCCGCGGCCAGCGGCGATCGAGGCGGCCGATTGGGCGGCGATGCAGGCCCGCGCGCGCGACGTGATCACCGCCGCAGTCGTCCCCGCCTACCGCGAGCTGCTGGCTTACTACACCGCCGACTATCTCCCGCATTGCCGCGCGGCCGCCGGAATCGGCGCAACGCCCGGCGGCGCGGCCTATTATGCCTTCCGCGCGCACGAGATCAGCACCACCGCGCTGACGCCCTCGCAGATCCACGACATCGGTCTGAGCGAAGTCGCACGGATCGGCGCGGCGATGGACAAGGTCGCTGCGACCGCGGGTTACAAGGACCGCGCTGCCTTCGTCGCGCATATGCGCAGCGACCCGGCGTTTTATGCGAAGACCCCGCAGGAGCTGCTCGACCGCTCGGCTTATGTGGCGAAGTCGATCGACGCGTGGCTGCCCAAGCTGATCGGGCATTTGCCGCGGCTGCCGTTCACGGTGAAAGCCATCCCCGCCGATCAGGCCGAGGGCACGACGACGGCGTATTCGCAGGAGGGTAGCGTCGCCAACGGCCGGGCGGGGGCGTATTTCATCAACACCACGCACCTCGACCAGCGGCCGTTCTACGAGCTGCCGGCGCTGACGCTGCACGAGGCGGCCCCTGGCCATCAGACGCAGCTATCGCTGCAGCAGGAGCTGGCGCTGCCCGAGTTCCGCAAGCATCTGGTATCGTTCACCGCTTTCGTCGAAGGCTGGGCGCTCTACGCGGAAAGCCTCGGCGACGAGATGGGGCTGTACGACACGCCCGAGAAGCAAATGGGCCGTTACAGCTACGAAATGTGGCGCGCCTGCCGGCTGGTGGTCGATACCGGCATCCATGTGCAGGGCTGGAGCCGGCAGCGGGCGATCGATTACATGCTGGCGAACACCGCGCTCAGCCGCCACAATGTCGAGGCCGAGGTCAACCGCTATATCACCTGGCCGGGGCAGGCGCTGGCGTACAAGCTCGGCGAGCTGACGATCAAGCGGCTGCGGGCCAAGGCCGAGGCGGCGCTCGGCGCCAGGTTCGACGAGCGCGCCTTCCACGACGCGGTGCTCGGCAGCGGCCCGGTGCCGCTGGATGTGCTCGAAACGCAGATCGACGCGTGGGTTGCGGCGCAGCCGGGGTGATGCAGGCTTGCGCGCTCTAGATTATTTTCGTCATTCCCGCGTGCGCGGGAATGACGAAAGTAAGGCGACAGCGTTGAACATGAGGCCTTATCGGGCATCCACCCGCGAGCCATAGGCTTTTGACTAAGACTCAGCTACGATCTTGAATTTGGGGAGAATCGCCGACGTGGCCAGCCGTGCTGTCGATACCCGTGCCCGCCGCTATGATCCGGCGGAAACGCGCGCGCGCGTCCTTGCGGCGGCGAACATGCTGTTCTCGACCAAGGGCTTCGCGGCGACCGGCACCGCCGACATCGCCCGCGAGGCGGACGTGTCGGAGGGCTCCATCTTCTACCACTTCGGCTCGAAGCAGAATCTGCTCGCGCAGCTCGGCCAGCGTTACGGCGAGGCGATGATCGAAGCGATGCAGCAGGGCGACCGCTTGGAGGAGCTCGAGCCCGGCATCCTGATCCCGCGCATTTTCGAATTCTGCCGCGCGACCCGATTGTGGGAAGGGATTACCGGCTCGCCGTGCGACGTTGGCACGCCCGCGGTGATCAAGAACCCCGAGGCCGAGCCCTTCTACCACGCCGCCAAGGCGACCACGACGGCGTGGATCAAGGCGCAGATGGCGGCGGCGCTCGCGCATCGCGGTATCACCGGGATCGATGTGCCGATGGCCGCGTCGTTCACGCACCACGTCGTCGGCGACGCGATCGAGCTCATCCTGACCGCGACCAGCGACGAGGAGCGTGCCGCGATCGAGGCCGAGACGGTGCGCTTCGTCCGCGCCGCCTGCGGCTATAACGGAGCGAGCCGGCGCGCGTGACGGCGTTACGTACGGCGCGCGCGATCCTCGAACTCGGGCCGGACCTCTACGACGAGGTCGCGCCCGCCGATTTTCCGCAGACGATCCTGCGCTTCCGCAACGACCGCGCCGCAGCCACGGTCGGCCTCGCGGGGCTGAGCGATGCCGACTGGCTGCGCCACTTCGGCCGGTTCGAGCCGCTGGCGGGCAGTCTCGAGACCCCGCTGGCGCTGCGCTACCACGGGCATCAGTTCCGCACTTACAACCCCGACCTCGGCGACGGCCGCGGCTTCCTGTTCGCGCAAGTGTACGATGACCGCGGCCGCCTGCTCGACCTCGGCACCAAGGGCTCGGGGCAGACGCCGTGGAGCCGGGCGGGCGACGGGCGGCTGACGCTGAAAGGTGGCGTGCGCGAGGTGCTGGCGACCGAGCTGCTGACCGCGCTCGGCGTCGACACTTCGCAGAGCTTCTCGCTGATCGAGACCGGCGAGGCGCTCGAGCGCGGTGACGAGCCGTCGCCGACGCGCAGCGCAGTGCTGGTCCGGCTCAGCCACGGCCACATCCGCTACGGCAGCTTCCAGCGGCTCGCGGCGCTCGACGACGCCGACGGCATGGCCAAGCTGACCGACTATGTGCTGCGACATTACTTTCCCGAGACGCCGCATGCCGCGCCGTATGCGGCGCTGCTCGACCATGCGGTGACCAACGCGGCCGGGCAGGCGGCGGCGATGATGGCGGCGGGGTTCGTCCACGGCGTGCTTAATACCGACAACATCAACATCACCGGCGAAAGCTTCGACTACGGCCCGTACCGCTTTGCACAGAGCTTCGACCCGGCGTTCACCGCGGCCTATTTCGACCACCACGGCCTGTACAGTTTTGGTCGCCAGCCCGAGGCGCTGCAGTGGAACGTCTATCAGCTCGCGGGCGCGCTGCGGCTAGTGGCACCGACCGAGGCGCTCGCGCCGGCGCTGAAGGCGTATCCCGACCTCTATACAGCAGCCTTCGACGCGGCGCTGCTGGCGCGGTTGGGCGTGCGGTCGCAGGGCGACGACGCGGCGTTGACCGAAGCGCTGGTGGCCGCACTGGTCGCGACCGGCGCGCCGCTCGACCGCTTCTGGTTCGACTGGCGCGGCGGCGCGCTGCGACGGGCGACGACGGCGTACGACGGCCCGGCTTGGGAACCGTTTCGTGCGGCGGTGGCGGGCTATGCGCCGGCGGTGGAGCTCGACCACCCGTATTGGTCCGACACCGAACCGTGCGGGCTGCTGATCGGCGAGATCGAAGCGATCTGGGCACCGATCGCCGCCGCCGACGACTGGAGTGCGTTCGAGGCGAAGATTGCCGCAGTGCGCCGGATGGGCGATGCGATGCGCGGCTGATGCGTCCTGCTGCTTCCTGCTCCCTCCCCCGCTTGCGGGGAGGGTTGGGGTGGGGGTCGATATCGCGGAGTACGGCACTGTCCGGCACGGAGGCAGAAGCCCCCACCCCAACCCTCCCCGCAAGAGGGGGAGGGGGCAGCAAGGCGTAGTCAAAGTCACGCACCGGCAATCATCACGCTCGCTCTTTCGCCGATCTGTAATCTCGCCTATGTTAATCGAGCCACTAGCAGGAGACGCTGCCATACCCCCGCCAACGACCCGCCGTGCCCAGAATGCCCCGGCGCCGATGAACGGCCCGCGCTACGATGAATTCATCACCGTTCCCAAGGTCCGGGTGATCGACCAGGACGGCGAGAACCTCGGTGTCCTGTACACCAAGGAAGCGATCGCGACGGCGCACGAAGTCGGCTTGAACCTCGTCGAGGTGTCGCCCGGTGCCGATCCCCCGGTGTGCAAGATCCTCGACGTCGGCAAGTTCAAGTACGAGGCGCAGAAGAAGTCCGCGGCAGCGCGCAAGAACCAGAAGACGCAGGAGATCAAGGAGATCAAGATGCGTCCCAACATCGACGACCACGATTACGATACCAAGATGAAGGCGGTGCAGCGCTTCATCGAGGACGGCGACAAGGTCAAGCTGACGCTGCGCTTCCGCGGCCGCGAGCTGAGCCACGGCGAGCTTGGCCTGCGCCTGCTCGAGCGGGTTCGCGACGATGCGGTCGATTATGCCAAGGTCGAGCAGCTGCCTAAGATGGAGGGGCGCCAGATGCTGATGGTGATCGCGCCCAAGTGAGTCGCCGCCTGCTCGTGCTCGCGCTGATCGCCGCGACGACGGCCTGTTCGGCTCCGACCGCCGATGCGGCAAAGCACGACACCGTCAGCTTCATCGCCCCCGCCGGACAGGCGGCGGCAGCGTTCCCGGCGGCCGCGCGGCCCGTGGCGTCGATTGTCTCGGCGCGCTGGTCGAGCGAGCCCGACCGCGATACTGTCGGCGAGGCAGAGGCGGTGATCACCGACCTCGGCATCCAGCCGGGCATGACCGTTGCCGACATCGGTGCGGGCGAGGGCTATTACGAACCGCATCTGTCGAAGCACGTCGGGCCGGTCGGGACCGTCGTCGCGCAGGACCTGCTGCCCGAGACGCTAGCGGCGCTGGCCCGGCGCGTCGACGCCGAGCGGCTGACCAACGTCCTCGTCGCGCGCGGCGAGGCGCACGACCCGCGGCTGCCGCCGCACAGCGTCGATGTCGCACTGCTGGTCCACATGTATCACGAGATCGGCAGCCCCTATGCGCTGCTGTGGAATCTGCGGACGGCGCTGAAGCCCGGCGGGCGCGTCGCCATCGTCGACGCCGACCGCGCCACCGGCGACCATGGGACGCCGCCCGCGCTGCTCGCGTGCGAACTGGCCGCGGTCGGCTATGCGCGGCAGAGCGCCCGGCCGATCGGCGAGGGCGTCTATCTCGCGGTGTTCGCGCCGCAGGGCCCGGCGCCCGAACCCGCCCGCATCAAGCCGTGCCGGTAGCGGCTATCCCGCAGCGAAGATCGCCGCCTGGAACGTTCCGGCACCGCGCCGCAGCGGCTTGATTTCGTCCTGATATTTCGCCGAGAACCAGAAGCTTTCGGCCGCAGTCCGCGACGGAAAGCGGACGCAGACGGCACCGACGCCGTCGGGCCAGCCCTCGACGCGGTTGACCGGCTGGCCACCGAACACCGGCTCGCCGCCGTGCGCGGCATACAGCCCCGATGCCGCCAGCGCGGCGTTATAGGCGGCAAGCTTGGCCTGATCGCCGACGCGCGCGGTGATCAGCAGGAAGGCCGGGCCGGTCGAGATCGTAGTGGTCATCGCGTTCTCCAGGGCGCAACAGGGCGCGCCGCCGGCTGCCTACCACACGCGGTTCGACGCCGCGCCGAATTCGCTTTGCCGAAACCGGGTTGCGCCGGCGCGCCGAGTGCGACAACGGCTTGGCGATCACCGTTCGAGGATTGAGAGATGATGCGGACCAGCGTTCGTCGTGCCGCGCTCGCGACGGCCAGCCTGGCGGCGCTGGTCGCAGCCGCTGCCGCTGTCGGCCAGACCGCGCCGCCGGCGGCTTCGGCGTCGGATACCGTTGCCGCCGCGCCGCCGGCGAACACCGCCCCGGCCGCCGCACCCGAACAGCCCGCCCCTGCCGTTGCACCGCCGCAGCGTCCCGCCGACCTTGCCGCCGCTGCCGAAGCGGCCCCGCGCCTGCTGCCCGCCGCGACCCAGGCGGACCCCGCCGCCGTCACCTCATTCACTCTCGCCGACCTCGACCGGCGCGAGCTGCGGTCGACCCGCGGCATTGCCGACTTCGTGCCGAACATGGTCGGCACGAGCGCTCCCGGCATCGGCTCGGCGAACGGCTATACCCTGCGCGGTCTCGGCAATGCCGAAACCGCCCCGGGCTTCGCCCCTGCCGTGGGCACCTTCGTCGACGGCATCTATCTGGCCCCGGCGAGCGCCAGCAACTTCGGGCTGTTCGACCTCGACCGCATCGACGTACGCCGCGGGCCGCAGGGCGTGCTGCTCGGCCGCAATACCGCCGCCGGCGCGATCGACGTGGCGCTCAACCGGCCCGGCGACAAGCTCGCCGGCTATCTCGAAGGCGGCTACGGTGCGTTCGCGCTCGGCGAGGTCCGCGGCTCGGTCGACATCCCGCTCGGTCAGGTGCTGTCGGTCAAGCTGTCGGGCTATTGGCAGTCCGACAAGGGCTATGTCCGCAACCGCGTCACCGGCCAGCGCAACAACGACAGCGACATGGCCGGCCTGCGCGGCGCGGCGCGGTTGCAGCTCACCGACCGGCTGAGCTGGAACACGTCGCTGGCGTACATGCACGACGATGCCGAGAACCTGCTGAATTTCACCTGCGATCCGGCGCTGCCGGCGTTGTGCAAGGGCCGCTTCGCTGCGACCGGGCTGCGCAAGGACTATGACGCCGCGCATCCGAGCCCGCTCGCGGCGCTCGGCGTCACCGGGCGCAAGGCCAATTTCGGGCTGCAGAACTACACCGACACGGTGCTCTACACGTCGGACCTCGAATGGCGCGGCGAGGCGGTCAAGCTCGACCTGATCACCGGCGTCGTCGACTTCAAGCAGCGCTATGCGCTCGACTTCGCCGACGGCCGCGCCGGCTTCCCGGTGGCGGGACAGCTGCCGCCCGCCGCCGGTTACCCGATCGGCTATGTCCGGGCCGACGACAGCGGCACCCGCGAGTTCTCGCAGGACGTGCGCTTCAGCGGCTCGCTGTTCGGCGGCGGGCTCGATTACGTCGCGGGCGGCAGCTATTTCGAGCAGCACGACCGCGCCGACGTCGCCGATGCCGTCAACACCGGCGGTCCCGGCGCGGGCACGCCGGTGCTGCTCGCCGATCGCCGGGTATATACCGACATTCGCTCGACCGCCGGTTACGCGCAGGTCGACGCGCACCCGGTCGCGGCGCTGACCGTCACCGGCGGGGTCCGCTACACCGACGAGCAGCTCGGGCTCGATGTGGCCGACAACCGGGCGCGCTGTGCGGCGACCCCGGCGGCCGACTGCTTCAACGCCGGCAATCTGGTCGCGACGGCGCAGCACCGCCACCAGTGGTCGCCGCACGTCGCGGTGTCGTACCAGCTGCCCGACGAGCTGCTGTTCGTCAGCGCGACGCGCGGCTTCCAGTCGGGTGGCTGGGAGACGCGCAGTACGACGCCCGCCGGGCTGCTGCCGTACGCACCCGCGCAGGTCTGGACCTATGAGGCCGGGGTCAAGTCCGAGCTGTTCGATCACCGCCTGCGCGCCGGTCTGCGCGGCTTCTGGCTCGACGCGACGGGCGATCAGGTGTCGACGGCGACGGTGGCGGGCGGGCTGCCGGTGTTGGCGACGCAGAACATCGGCCTGCGCAGCCGTGGTGCCGAGCTCGACCTCGTGGCCAAGCCGGTCGCGCGCGTCAGCCTGTTCGCCGATCTCGGCTATCAGCACGCGACCTATCGGAGCGCGGTCTCGCCGCCGGCCCCGCCAGGCATCCGCCCGCTGCGGTCGCCCGACGTGACACTGTCGGCGGGGGCCGTCTATGATTACCCGATCCCCGCCGCCGGCATCATCCTGCAGCCGACCGCGAACGTCAGCTACCGGTCGAGCTACGAGGTCGAGGGCACCGGCGTGCCGGGCCTGCCGGGCGCGCGGGTCGGCGGCAACGCGCTGGTCAACGCCGCGATGATCATGAAGACCGACGACAACAATTGGACGCTGTCGGTCGAGTGTGCCAACTGCCTCGACAGGGCAGTGGCGCAATCGGCGCTGCTCGGCTACACCTACCTCAACGCGCCGCGGACCTGGCTGGTGCGGGCGCGGCGGGTGTTCTGAGGCGACAGGGCTGGATCGGCACCTGGCGAAAGGGCGCTTCGGGCAGGCGCAAGCTTAAAGGCCGACGTCGCCGACCGCTTGGCGGCGCTATCGACGCTGACGGGGCGATCAAAGACGTTTTATGCGACGCAAGCCATTGTCGAAAGCGTCGCCAAAGCGTGGGAAGCCGCGACGACGGCGGCACGGGAAGGGGCTTTCGACGGTCCGACCGCCTTCGGCATTGCCAGGCCGCGCGGCTAGTCGTGCGGTGATGGCGACCGAAGCCTGAACGTGGCGATTGCGTCGGCGTTCAAAGCGCGTAAGCATGCGCGACCGGAACATCGCCGGGACATGCCGGTTAAGCGTAATCACTCAGGGCAGGGGACTATTTGATGGCGACACCACCGAAGGCAGCAGCTAAAACCAAGGCGCCGGCAAAGGCCGCTGGTGCCGTCAAGACCAAGCCGGCCAAGACCGTCGCGCCGCCGGCTCCCGGCGACAAGCCCAATGCGTTGCAGAAGCCACTGACGCCGTCGGCCGAACTTGCCGCGATCGTCGGCAAGGACATGCTGCCGCGCGGCCAGGTGGTCAGCAAGGTGTGGGAATATATCCGCGCGCACAATCTGCAAAATCCCGCCGACAAGCGCGAAATCCTCGCCGACGACAAGCTCAAGAAGGTTTTCGGCCGCGACAAGTGCACGATGTTCGAGATGAACAAGTATCTGGCGCAGCATCTGAAATAGCCGCTCGGGCAGTCGCTCCGGGCCGCTTAGACGAGGTTCGGAACGACCGCGAAGCCATGTCGGGGCGTACAGTCGGGAAGCGCTGAATAGCTGGCGCTTCCCGACTTGCCGACGAAGATCTTCAGTGCCGCGATGTCCGGGCACGGCCGATAGCGCCAGGCAAACTCCCAACCATCGGGGTAGCTGACCGTATCGGTCGGGATGAAGTGGGCCGGCGGCTCGCCGCTCCGATGAACATAGACGGCGAGCAGGCGATTGGCGCGTCCGGCGGCGGTGACGAGATCGATCTCGCGCCCCCGGCTGTGCCATATCAACACCGCGGCCAGCACCGCGGCGAAGGCCAGGACGAAATAGGCTTGCGCCCGGCGCGGGATCGCGGCCATCGACTTAGCCCGCCGCCGCCGCACGGACCTGCAGCCGGGCTTCGATCGCCGCCCAGATCAGCGCTGGTGTATCGGTGCCGTTGAAGCGGTCGATCGCGACGATGCCGGTCGGCGAGGTGACGTTGATTTCGGTCAGATAGCCGCCGATGACGTCGATGCCGACGAAGATCATCCCGCGGTGTCTGAGCTCGGGCGCGATTCGCGCGCAGATTTCCTGCTCGCGCGCCGACAGGTCGGTGGCGAACGCCGCGCCGCCCGCGGCGAGGTTCGAGCGGATCTCGCCGGCCTTGGGCAGCCGGTTGATCGCGCCCGCGACGACGCCGTCGACCAGCACGATGCGCTTGTCGCCGGCGCTGACGTCGGGGAGGAACTTCTGCACCATGAACGGCTCGCGCCAGACGTCGCCGAACAGCTCGATCAGCGCGGCGAGGTTGGCGTCGCCGGTGCCGATGTGGAACACCGCCGAACCGGCGTTGCCGTAGAGCGGCTTGACGACGATGCCGCCGTGGCGGGCGCGGAAGTCGGCGGCTTCATCGAGCCGCCGCGTCACCAAAGTCGGCGGCATCAGGTCGGGATAATCGAGCACGAACAGCTTCTCGGGCGCATTACGCACCGACGCCGGGTCGTTGACCACCAGCGTCTCGGCTGCGACGCGTTCGAGCAGATGCGTCGCGGTGATGTACGCCATGTCGAACGGCGGGTCCTGCCGCATCAGCACGACGTCGGTATCGTGCCCGAGATCGAGCACGACGGGCTCGCTGGTCCAGCGGTAGTGGTCGCCCGCGACGCGCTGCACGGTCAGCGGCCGCGCGCGTGTTCGAACCCGGCCGCTCTCGTAGGTCAGATCGGTGGGGAGGTAATGCCACAACCGGTGGCCGCGCGCCTGCGCCTCGAGCATGATCGCGAAGCTTGAGTCGCCGGCGATGTTGACGGTCTCGATGGGGTCCATCTGGACCGCGACGGCAAGCGGCATCGGGCGAAGGCTTTCGTTGGCAACGCCCGCGTTCAAGCACTCGCCGCCTGGGCTGGCAAGCGACGGCTCAGCTGGTGCTGCGCGCCAAGGCCTCGAGCGCGGCGCGGATGCGTGTCCGCACGACCGGCTCGCGCGTCGTCTCGAGCATCGCGCCGAGCGAGGCGCGCGCGGCGCCCACCCGCCCAAGCAGCTGCTCGAGCCGGGCGCGCTCCCACCATAGTCCGGTGAAGCCCGGCGCGAGCAGCGTCATGCGCTCGTGCAATGTCAGCGCGCGCTGGACGTCACCCCCGCGCCGCGCCCGTGTCGCCTGGTTGGCCACCAGCCGCACCAGCACGGCACGGTTGCTCAGCGGCACCAGATGCTCGGGCTCGATCATCGCCGAGCTGCCGAGCGCGCGCGTCAGCACCGCCTGCAGCCCGTCGGGAGCGAGCAACCGGCCGCCGTCGAACGGATCGATCAGCTGCGCGGTCGGCTCGCTGCCGATGCGAACGACGACATGCCCCGGGATGCCGAGCGGATCGGCCTCCCAGCCGAGGTGACGGGCAAGCGCGACGTAGATAATCGACAACAGCACCGGCAGGCCACGCTTGCGCTCGAACAGCGCGATCAGGTCGGCGTTGGCGGGGTCGTCGTAACTGTCGCTGTCGCCGGTAAAGCCCTCGTCATGGGCGATCAGCCCGGTCAGCAGCCGCGCCTGCGCCGGCGGCTCGTCGCAGCCCGCGCCGTCGCGCTGCAGCCGCAACACCATGCCGGTCAGTCGGGCGCGGATGGCATCAAGGTCCGCCTCGGGGTGATCGGGGGCGGCCAGCAGCAGCGCCGCCTCGCCGAGATCGATCGCGTGATCGTCGAGCAATCCGATCGTTTCGAGCTTGCGATCCATGCTCACTCTCCTCGCCAGATGTTGCGGTAATGCCGCGGCCATTGCCCGCGGACGATGATCACCGCGTCGATCCGGAACGTCGTGCAGCCGCGACCGTAGCGCTCCGTCAACGTGTTCGCGGCTGCAGCGATCCGTGTCATCGCAGCAGGATGTAACGCCGCGAGTGCATTGTCGAGCCGGTCGCGCGCCTTTACTTCGACGAACGCCAGCACCTTGCCGCGGCGCGCGATCAGATCGATCTCGCCGACGCGCGTCCGCACCCTCTGCGCGACGATCCGATAGCCGTGCAGCCGCAGCCACCACGCCGCGATCGTTTCGGCCCGGTGCCCGCGGCGATCCGCCGCCAGCCGGGCTGCAGTCGACCTAACGGCCATCGCCGGCACCGTCGCGCAGCGCCAGCGCGCGGGCATAGACCGCCTTGCGCGGCAGGTTGAGCCCGGCGGCGACGTCACCGACTGCTTCCTTCAGCGGCCGCCCGACCATCGCGCGCGCCAGCGCCGTGTCGAGCGTCGCGGCGCTGGCGGCGGGCGGTGCGGAGGGCGGCCCGACGACGATGACGACTTCGCCGCGCGGCGGCCGTTCGGCGTAGCGCGCCGCCAGCGTGGCGAGGTCGCCGTCGACGGTTTCCTCGAATTTCTTGGTCAGCTCGCGCGCTACCGCCGCCGGCCGCGGCCCGAGTCGCTGCGCCAAGGCCGCGAGCGTCGCCGCAGTTCTCCCCGCCGACTCGTAGAACACCAAGGTCGCGCGCAGGCCCGCCAGCTCGTCGATCGCCGTGTCGCGCGCGCCTGCCTTGACCGGCAGGAACCCGGCGAACAGGAAGCGATCGGTCGGCAGCCCCGCCAGCGTCAGCGCCGCCACCGCCGCGCACGGCCCCGGCACCGTCACGACGTTCAGCCCCGCCGCGCGCGCCTCGCGGACGAGCTTGTAGCCGGGGTCGGAGATCAGCGGTGTCCCGGCGTCGGACACCAGCGCGACGACCTCGTTGCGGATACGTTCTAACAGCAGCGGCCGGACCGAGTCGGCGTTATGGTCATGATAGGGCTGCATAGGCACCTTGACGCCGATGTGCGCCAGCAGCTTGGCGGTAATGCGGGTGTCCTCGGCGGCGATCAGCCCGGCCTGCGCCAGCAGCGCCGCGGCGCGCGGCGACAGGTCACCGAGATTGCCGATCGGGGTCGCGACGATGTACAGCCCCGGCGGTTCAGTACGAGTGACTTGGGATAAGGACACCATATGCCGACCATGAACCGGCTGCAGCGACTTAGGCAACAGCCGCAGCCGACCCGGCTGCTGGCCTGGGCGTGGCGACCCTCGGCGTGGCGACCCTGGGCGTGGCGACAGGGCGCGCTGCTCGGCCTGATTGCCGCAACGGCCTGTACCACCACTAGCCGCCAACGTCCGCTCGCCGCCGCCCCGCCGCCGCCGCCCCGAGTCGTCGTTGCGCCGCCGCCGGTGACGCCGCCGGTGGTCGCGCAGAACCGCGTCGCGCTGCTGGTGCCGCTGACCGGGCCCAATGCGGCGGTCGGCCAGTCGATCGGCAATGCCGCCAACATGGCGCTGCTCGACGTCGGGGACAGCCGCATCAACCTGCGCGTATACGATACCGCCGTCGCCGGTGCAGCCTCGGCCGCGAGCAAGGCCGCGAGCGACGGCGCGCGGCTGTTCCTCGGGCCGCTGCTCGCCGCCGATGTCCGCGCCGCGGCCGTCGTCGCTGCGCCGCAGGGCATCCCGATCATCAGCTTCTCGAACGATGCGGCGCTGGCGGGTGATAGTATCTTCGTCATGGGCTTCCAGCCCGGCCAGTCGATCGGCCGCGTCGTTGCTTATGCCCGCAGCCGCGGCGTCGAGCGGTTCGCTGCGCTGGTTCCCGCCGGCGTCTATGGCCAGCGCGCCGCGACCGCCTTCCTGCGCGCCGTCGAGGCGAGCGGCGGCAAGACGGTCGCGGTTACCACCTACACCCGCGAGCCCGCCAAGCTGCTCGCCGCGGTGCGCACCGCGACCGGCTTCGACGCCCGCAAGGCCAGCGCCGCCAAGCAGGCCGCGCTGCGTCCCGACGGCAGCGTCGTCGCGGTCGCCGCCAAGCTGCCGCCGGTCGGCTTTCAGGCGCTGCTGATCGCCGACGCGCCCAATGTCGCGGCCGCGATCGTCCCCGCGCTGGCCCAGTTCGGGGTCGCGCCCGGCAGTATCCAGCTGCTCGGTACCGAGCTGTGGAACAACCAGCCGGCCGGCCGCGCCTCACCGGCGCTGCGCGGTGCGCTGTTCGCCTCGGTTCCCGACGTCAAATTCGGCCAGCTCGCGGGGCGCTACCGTGGCAAGTTCGGCGGCACCCCGTCGCGGTTGGCGAGCCTGGGCTATGACGCGGTGCTGCTGGTCAACAGCGTCGCCGACAAATGGCCGCTCGGGCAGGCCTTCCCGCGCGTGCTGCTGGCCGCGCCGGAAGGCTATGCCGGCATCGACGGCGCGTTCCGGTTCAGCGGCAACGGCGTCGCCGAGCGCGCCCTCGAAGTCCAGCAGGTCGGCAGCGGCACGGTTGCGCCAGCGCCACGGAGTTTTGCGCGGTAAAGTCGAGACAGTCTGACCTGAACAACCCCGCTCGGGATGAGCGGGACGGTCTGGTGGATCGCTTAAATGAAGTTAAGCCAGCTCAGCCAGCACGGCGTTGAGCAGCGGGCGTCCGGCGGTGGTCAACCTGACGCCGCGCGGATCGTTGTCGACCAGCCCGAGATCGAGCATGCGCGCCAGTCCGCGCTGGTCGAGGCTGGCGAGCAGCGGCCGCCGGGTCCGCGCCTCGAACTGTGCGGCGTCGATCCCCACCGTCAGCCGCAGTCCCACCAACAGCGCCTCGCCGCTGCGCTCGACGGGTGAAAGGAGGTGCGACGCCGCGATGCCGTGACCGTTCGCGGCAACGGCCCGCAGCCAGTTCTCGGGCTTCCTGTGCCGCGTCGTCGCCTCGCCGGCGCGACGCCCATGCGCGCCAGGACCCGCCCCGATGTAATCGGCATAGGTCCAGTAAGCGAGATTATGGCGGCTTTCGGCTCCTGGCACAGCGTGGTTCGAGACCTCATAGGCCGGGCGACCCGCCGCTGCGGTCAGCGCTGCGGTCAGCTCGAACAGGTCGGCGGAGGTATCCTCGACCGGCAGCACCAGCTCGCCCTTGGCGTGCAGCGTCGCGAAGCGCGTGCCGGGTTCGATCGTCAGCTGATACAGCGACAGATGCTCGGTGCCGAAGCTCAGCGCCCGCGTCAGTTCATGCTGCCACGCCGCCACCGTCTGCCCGGGCCGGTCGTAGATCAGGTCGAGGCTGACGCGTCCGAAGTGGCGTTGCGCGATATCGAGCGCCGCCAGTCCCTCGGCCAGATCATGCGGCCGGCCGAGCGCCTTCAGCGCCGCATCGTCGAGCGCCTGCAGCCCGAGCGAGACGCGGTTGACCCCGGCCGCCGCAAACCCGGCAAAGCGCGCCGCCTCGACGCTCGACGGGTTGGCTTCGAGCGTGATCTCGACATCAGGGTCGATGCGCCAGTGCCCGCCGACGGCGTCGATCAGCGCCGCCACGGTGGCGGGGGCCATCAGCGACGGGGTGCCGCCGCCGAAGAAGATGCTGCCGACCGTACGCCCCGGCGTCAGGCCGGCCTCGTAGGCGAGATCGGCGAGCAGCGCATCTCGCCACATGGTCTCGTCGACCTGGGCGCGGACGTGGCTGTTGAAGTCGCAATAGGGGCATTTGGAGACGCAGAACGGCCAGTGGATGTAGACGGCGAGCAGGGAGTCGGGCATCGTCCGCCCTATTCCAGACATGCCGCCACCAGTCTCTCGAACGCCCGCGCCCGGTGACTGACCGCGTGCTTCGCCTCGGGCGCAATCTCGCCGAACGTCGCCGTCATGCCCTCCGCGACGAACATCGGATCATAGCCGAAGCCGCGGGTCCCCCGCGGCGGCCACACTAGCGTTCCCACGACCCGGCCCTCGAACACCGCCGTCTCGCCGTCGGGCCACGCCAGCGCGAGCGTGCAGGCAAAGTACGCCGCGCGCGACACTCCCGGCCCGAGCGCGGCGAGCCGATTCTCGACCTTGCGCATCGCCAGCGCCCAGTCACGCCCGTCCGGCGTCTCGGCCCAGTCGGCGGTGTACACCCCCGGTGCGCCGCTCAGCGCGGCGACGCACAGCCCGCTATCGTCGGCGAGCGCCGGCAGCCCCGAGCCGTGCATAGCGGCCCGCGCCTTGAGCAGCGCGTTACCGGCGAAGCTGTCCTCGGTTTCGGCCGGCTCAGGCAGACCGAGATCGCCCGCGGCGACCACGTCCATGCCGTACGGCACCAGCAGCGCGCCGATCTCGCGGACCTTGCCCGGATTGTGCGTCGCCAGCACGAGGCGGCCGGGAGCGAGACGGCGCGGCATCAGGCGTCGACGGCCCCGAGCTGCGCGGCAAAGATATCGGCACACCCGATGCGCGCCAGCCGGAGCATCCGCAGCAGGCCCTCCTCGTCGTACGGCGCGCCCTCGGCAGTGGCTTGCACCTCGACGATCGCGCCGCCCGAGACGAGCACGAAGTTGGCGTCGGTCTCGGCACCCGAGTCCTCGACATAATCGAGGTCGAGCACCGCCCCGCCCTGGTGGAAGCCGCAGCTGACCGCGGCGACCTGGGCTGTCAACGGGTCGAGGGTCAGTGCGTGCTTCGCCATGATGCCGTCGACCGCCAGCCGCAGCGCCACCCACGCGCCCGAGATCGCTGCCGTGCGCGTGCCGCCGTCGGCCTGCAGCACGTCGCAATCGAGCGTGATCTGGCGCTCGCCGAGTCGCTTGAGGTCGGTGACGGCGCGCAAGCTGCGCCCGATCAGCCGCTGGATCTCCTGCGTGCGGCCCGACTGCTTGCCCTTGGCGGCCTCGCGCTGGCCACGGGTGTGCGTGGCACGCGGCAGCATACCGTATTCGGCGGTCACCCAGCCCTCGCCCTTGCCGCGCAGCCACGGCGGCAGGCGATCTTCCACGCTGGCGGTGACCAGCACATGCGTATCGCCGAACTTGACGAGGCACGAGCCCTCGGCATGGCGCGAGTAGCCCGGGGTCATTTCGATGGCGCGCATTTGGTCGGGAGCGCGGCCGGAGGGGCGCATAAGCGGTGTCCTTTGTTACCGTCGTCATTCCCGCGAACGCGGGAATCCATGACCTCAGTCGAATTCAGTTGAGGTCATGGATTCCCGCTTTCGCGGGAATGACGGACGAGTGTGGGCTACCCCCTATCGCTTCGCCCGGTTGAGCGAAACCCCGTGCCGCCCTACATTGTCGACATGCAGCCGTTGTCGATTACCGAACTCAACGACCGCGCCCGCGAGATCTTCCGCAGTATCGTCGAGTCGTATCTCGAATCGGGGATGCCCGTCGGGTCGCGGACGCTGTCGCGCTTGTCGCTGCTCGGGCTGTCCCCCGCGTCGATCCGCAACGTCATGCAGGATCTGGAGGAACTCGGGCTGCTGGCGGCGCCGCACAGCTCGGCGGGACGTCTGCCGACCGAACTCGGGCTGCGGCTGTTCGTCGACGGCATGATGCAGACCAGCGAGCCGTCCGATGCCGAGCGCAGTGCGATCGAGGCGCAGGTGTCGGGCACCGGCTTCGGCCCGTCGTCGATGGAGGATATCCTCGCGCGCACCTCGACCGTGCTGTCGGGATTGAGCGCCTGTGCCGGCATCGTGCTGGTCCCGAAGGCCGAGACGGTGTTGCGGCAGGTCAGCTTCGTGCCGCTGTCGCCGCTGAAGGCGCTGGCGATCCTGGTGGGCGGCGACGGCTCGGTCGAGAACCGCGTCATCGACCTGCCGCCCGAACTGCCCGCCACCGTGCTGATCGAGGCGGCGAACTACATCAACGCGCGCCTCGGCGGGCTGACGCTGGCCGAGGCGGCGGCCCGCCTGCGGAGCGAGATCGACGGCGACCGCGCGGCGATCGACACGCTGACCCGGACGCTGGTCGAGGCGGGGCTGGCGTCATGGTCGTTCGACGGCGCGGCTCGCCCGGTGCTGATCGTCCGCGGCAGCGCGCACCTGCTGGCGGGCGATGCCACCGACCTCGACCGCGTCCGGTTGTTGCTCGACGATCTCGAGGGCAAGCAGGAGCTGGTCCGTCTGCTCGATCTGGCGCGCGGCTCGGACGCCTGCAAGATTTTTATCGGCGCGGAGAACAAGCTGTTCTCGCTTTCGGGTTCGAGCGTTATAGCCGCGCCGTACCGCAGCGGCAGCGGGCGGGTCGTCGGCGTCGTCGGCGTCATCGGCCCGACGCGGTTGAATTACGCGCGCATCGTACCGATGGTGGACTACACCGCAAAAGCATTGAGCAGGTTGATTTCATGAACGACGACATCAAGACCGAAATCCCGGACACCGCGGCTTCGAACGGCGAGGCTCCACACTTCTCGGAAGTCGACACCGGCGCGCCGGGGTTCGAGGACCAGCTCGCCGCCCAGGGCGAGGAGATCGCCAGCCTGAAAGACCGCCTGCTGCGCGCCGCCGCCGAGACCGAGAACGTCCGCCGCCGTCTCGAGCGCGAGAAGACCGACGCCAGCACCTATGCGATGACCGGCTTCGCGCGCGACCTGCTCGGCGTCGCCGACAACCTGCGGCGGGCGGTGGCCGCGATGCCCGGCGAGCCCGGCTTCGACGCGGTCAAGAACGGCATCGAGGCGACCGAGCGCGAACTGCTCGCCGTATTGGCGCGCCACGGCATCGCGCGTGTCCACACCGACGGCCAGCGCCTCGACCCCAACCGCCACCAGGCGATGATCGAGGTCGAGTCCGAAACGCACGAACCCGGGCATATCGTCCAGGAATTGCAGGCCGGCTATGTCATCAAGGACCGCCTGCTCCGCCCGGCGCTGGTCAGTGTGGCGAAGGCGAAGGCGGCGGCGGAGTAGGTTCGCGCAAACGTCGCCGTGGGGGCGATATTCCATACAGACCGCCGGTGCGGGCATGGGATTGGCAGGACGAGGGGGACGCATGGAACTGGTCACGCCGGAGCCGCCGGGCATCGTTGCGGTCAGTGCGGAGGCGCTGACCGGACGTCAACTCCGTTATTACGATTATGCGATGGCGGCGTTCGTCGCCATCCTGATCTGCTCGAACCTGATCGGCGCGGGCAAGCAGGCGAGCTTCACCTTGCCGGTGATCGGCCGCGTGATCTTCGGCGCCGGCATCCTGTTCTTCCCGCTCGGCTATGTGCTGGGTGACATCCTGACCGAAGTCTATGGTTACGCACGGGCGCGGCGGGTCGTCTGGGTCGGGTTCGCGGCGGCGATCTTTGCGGCCGCCATGGCGTGGGTGGTGGTCGCGATGCCGCCGGCGGCGGGCTGGGCCGGGCAGGCGGCAATGGCCGACGTGTTCGGCAATACGCCACGCATCTTTGCCGCGTCGATCGCGGCATTCTGGGCGGGCGAGTTCGCCAACGCCTTCGTGCTGGCGCGGATGAAGGTGTGGACCGGCGGCCGCAAGCTGTGGACCCGCACGATCGGTTCGACGGTAGTCGGGCAGGGCGTCGACAGCGTGATCTTCTACCCGCTGGCCTTCCTCGGCGTCTGGGAGACCGCGCGCGTCGTCGAGGTGCTGGTGACCAACTACCTGCTCAAGGTGCTGTGGGAGGTGCTGCTGACGCCCGTCACCTACCGCATCGTCGCGCTGTTCAAGCGCGCCGAAGGGATCGACGTGTTCGATACGGCGACCAACTTCTCGCCGTTCAGGGCGCGAGTCTAACCCAGCGCCGCCAACAGTCCCTCGAACATCCGCCGTCCATCGATCCCGCCCTGCTCGGCCTCGATCAGCCGCTCCGGGTGGGGCATCAGGCCGAGCACATTGCCGGCGTCGTTGATGATACCCGCGATATCGCGCGCCGAGCCGTTGACCGGGCTGGCGTAGCGGAACACCACGCGACCCTCGCCTTCGAGCCGGTCGAGCACGTCGGGATCGGCGACGTAGTTACCGTCGTGATGCGCCACCGGCAGCCGGATCGTCTCGCGGTCGTCGTAGCGGCTGGTGAACATCGTCTGCGCGTTGGCGACGGTCAGCGCGACGTCGCGGCAGACGAAGTCGAGGCCGGCGTTGCGCATCAGCGCGCCGGGCAGTAGGCCGGCCTCGGTCAATACCTGAAAGCCGTTGCAGACCCCGAGCACCGCGGTGCCGCGCGCCGCGGCATCGGCGACGGCGCGCATGATCGGCGCGCGCGCCGCCATCGCACCCGAGCGCAGATAGTCGCCGTGCGAGAAGCCGCCGGGCAGCGCGATCAGGTCGACGCCGTCGGGCAGTTCGGTGTCGCGGTGCCAGACCATCGCCGGCTCGCTGCCCGTGACGGCGTGCAAGGCGACGGCAAGGTCCCGGTCGCAGTTGCTGCCGGGGAAGACGACGACCGCCGCCTTCACGGCAGCAGCTCGACGCGGAACGTCTCGATGACGGTATTCGCCAGCAGCTCGCGGCACATCGCGTCGACCCGCTCGGGTGGAGTCCCGTCGGCGAGGTCGAGCTCGATGACCTTGCCGATGCGAACATCGCCGACGCTGTCGAAGCCCAGGCCATGTAGCGCATGCCGCGTCGCGCGGCCCTGCGGGTCGAGCACGCCGGACTTCAAATTGACGGTGACGCGAGCTTTCATAAAAAGCTATCTAGCAGAGTCGAGCCGTGGAACAATGGCGCTTGTACCGTTGGCGCTCCCGGTCTATGTACATGTATGGCCACAGCATCAGCTTCTCGCTCTGCACCTACGATGACCGCGCGTGTCGTCGTTATGATGACCCCTGGTGAAAAGAAAGCGTTGGTGAGTCGTGCCAAGGAATTTGAACTGACTCCCAGCGAGCTAGTCCGTCGCGCCAGTCAGACCTATGGCGCTCACGTCGACGAAGCCGCGCTTGAAATGCTTGCCGAACAACTGGAGCGTAGCACGGCTGAACTTAAGGTGCAGATGACCGATGTTCTCGGACGGGTCGATGCCCGTCGTGCCGAACTGATCCGTCTCCGGGCCGAGCACGCCAGTGTTTGAAAAGATTTGGAACGCTTTGCAAGGGCAGATTGAGCTGAACGTCAACGTTAGGCATGCCTTGATAGAACTCGATGATCTCTCGCGCGACGTCAGCGATCACGAAAAACGCTTGCTCAAAATTGAGACAATCATGGCGTTCGCGCGCGGCGAACTAGGGCAGTTCAAGCTACCGGGCAATTAGGTGTTATGGACGGCTGAGTGCGATTTCAACATTGTCCAAGTCGCACTCAGCCCTTGTAGTTACTTTCCCCGCGCCTTCCGGTGCTCGTCCATGTCGAGCACCGTCGACACCGTGCCGTCGGTGAGCAGCCCGAGCCGCCGCGCCACTTCCTGATAGGCCTCGACCTCGCCGCCGAGGTCGTGGCGGAAGCGGCCCTTGTCCATCTTCTCGTTGGTCTTCATGTCCCACAGGCGGCAGCCGTCGGGGCTGATCTCGTCCGCCAGGATGATGCGGCTGAATTCGCCGTCGAACAGCCGCCCGAACTCGAGCTTGAAGTCGACCAGCCGGATGCCGACGCCGGCGAACAGCCCCGCCATGAAGTCGTTGATGCGCACCGCCATGTCGGCGATGTCGTGCATCTCGTCCTGCGTCGCCCAGCCGAACGCGGCGATATGCTCGTCGGTGATCAGCGGATCGCCGAGCGCGTCGTCCTTGTAGTAATATTCGAGGATGGTGCGCGGCAGCGCGGTGCCCTCCTCCATGCCGAAGCGCTTGGCGAGGCTGCCGGCGACGACGTTGCGCACGACGACCTCGATCGGCACGATCTCGACCTGCCGCACCAGCTGCTCGCGCATGTTGAGGCGGCGGATGAAGTGCGTCGGGATACCGATTGTCGCGAGCATCGTGAACAGATGCTCGGAGATGCGGTTGTTGAGCACGCCCTTGCCGCTGATCGTGCCCTTCTTCTGCGCGTTGAACGCGGTCGCATCGTCCTTGAAATACTGGATGATGGTGCCGGGCTCGGGACCCTCGTAGAGGATTTTGGCCTTGCCCTCGTAAATCTGGCGACGCCGCGACATGGCAGTCCTCCTGAAAAGGCCTCGCGCGGGCGGGCGGGCCAGTTGAAAGTCAAAACCCCGGAAGCGCCGTTACGACGCAGCCGGGGCGGGAGCCCTACACATAGCGGAGGCGAGGGCTGGTTACAACGGCGGTGGCGGCGCGCCGACGCGTGCGGTGGCTCGCAAACGCCGCCGCACTTGCCACCGCCGGAACACGAACACGATCAAACCGATCGGCAACAGCCAAGGGACCAGCGCCAGCGACAAGCTCAGCAGCGCCGCAAGGCTGCCGGAGATCGTCTGCCCGGCATCGGCGACCGCTTCGGCGAGCGGCCGGGCGGTCGAGCCGAGCGGATGTTCGGAACGATAGCTGATGTCGAACTTGGAAAAGCCGACGCGTTGCTGCAGCTCGGCGAGTTCGGCGGTCGCGGTGTCGAGTTCCTGCTGCGTCTCGCTCAACGACTTTTCGAGCGCCAGCAGGTCGGCCAGACGCCCCTCATGATGTTCGAGCAGGTTCTGCAGTCGGTCGCGCAACGTCCGCTTCGCCTTCAGCGCGGCGTCGGCATCGATCAGCTGGCGGGTGAGGTCCTCGCCTGTCGTCGAGCTGTCGAGCAGCGTTCCGCCGGCACCCTTGGCGCTGGTTTCGAGCTGCGCGGTGAAGCTTTTAACGATGGCGGGCACGATCCGCAGTTCGAGGCTGGCGCTGGCGGCATCGCTGTCGCCGCCGGTGCGCGACGAGTTGAGCAGCTGACAGTGCGCCGGTCCGAGCGCCTCGCAGGCAGCCCGGTGGGCGCGCTGGACCTCGTCGATGCGGCGGGCGGGCAGCTCGAAGCCGAGCTTGTAGCTGTACGCGATCGAGGCGGCGGTCTGCTGCGGGGAGGCCGTCTGTGCGGGGGTCGCCGAAGCGCGCGCGGGCTCCTGCGGGGATAGCGCTTCTTCGTCTTTCGCGTTGGACGTCAGCACTGCAGCCGGTGTCTCCGCCCGGTTTGACTGAGGCACGCTCGCCGTCGTGGTCGTATCCGCAGCATGCTTCTCACCGCAGCTGGTCAACACGACCATCGCCAACAGTAACTGTATCGACCTTACCATTTCACCCCCACGATTGAACCCGTGCCCCGCCACCCCTATACCAGCAGGTGGCCATTGCCCAAGGAGCGCTGATGACGACTTTCGATGCGCGCGAAGCCGGGTTCGAGGCGAAGTTCGCGCACGATGCCGATGCCGAGTTCCGGCTGCACGCGCGGCGCGACAAGCTCGTCGGGCTGTGGGCGGCGGACAAGCTCGGGCTGAGCGGCAAGGCGGCGAGCGACTATGCGGCGGCGCTGGTGATGAGCGACGTCGCGGCGGCGGGCGATGCGACGATCGTCGCGCAGCTGACCGCCGATCTGGCGCCGCACGGAGTCGACACCGCGGCAGTGCATGCGGCGCTGGCTGAGCAGCTTGCCGAGGCCGCACGCCAGCTGAGTGCCGGGTCATGACGGGTCATCGGCGCCGGAGGCCCGGTTGATGGCGATGCTCGCGAACGATATCGAGGCGGCGATCCTGGCCGCGCTGCCCGGCGCTCACGTCGAGATCACCGATCTCGCCGGCGACGGCGATCACTATGCGGCGCGCGTGGTGTCCGCCGCGTTCGTCGGGCTGCCCCGGATCAAACAGCACCAACTGGTTTACAACGCGCTCGGCGGCCGGATGGGCGGCGAGTTGCACGCGCTCCGCCTGACCACCTTGCTTCCCTCGCAGGAGATATCCGCATGACCGACCTGACCCACGACCGCATCGACACTACCGTCAAGTCGCACGATGTCGTGCTGTTCATGAAAGGCACGCCGCTGTTTCCGCAGTGCGGCTTTTCGTCGACGGCGATCGCCATCCTCGAGCGGCTCGGCGTCGATTACGAGACCGTCGACGTCCTCGCCGACCCCGCCGTGCGGTCGGGCATCAAGGCGTATTCGGACTGGCCGACGGTGCCGCAGCTGTACGTCAAGGGCGAGTTCCTCGGCGGCTCGGACATCATGATGGAAATGTACGAAAGCGGCGAACTGACGGCGCTGGTCGACGAAAAGGGCGTCAAGCGCGCTGCTTGATCCGACGTCGTGCGCTGCTCGATGCGTCGCTTGACCTGACTCCGGTCATCGCTAGGGTCCGCAGCAGGTTGCAGCAGGGGTAGCAGGGTGCGTCTCAATATCGGTAGCGTCTGGCGAATGACCGCCGATATCGTGCGCCGCCATTTCAGCACGTTCGCGACGCTTGCCGCGGCATTTGTGTTCCTGCCGACGGTGCTGGCATCGGCCGTGTTTCCGCACCTCGGCGCGATGCCGATGCCGGTACCGGGACAACCGGCGCCGTCGTTTCCCGGCGGCATATTCCTGCTCATCACGGGTACCACGCTGATCGGCCTGATCGGCCATTTTTCGATCGGGGCAATCGCGGCCGACCCGGCCGAAGGTGGCGGGCGTTCGATCGGCGAGATCATCACCGATGTGCTGCCCAAGATCGGCAGGGGCCTGCTCGCAGGACTGTATCTCGTGGTGGCATATGTCGCGATCGGCCTCGCGATCGTGGTCATTGTCAGCATCCTCGCCGGTATGGTCGGCGCGGTCAGCGGATCGGCGCGGATGTCGGTGGCATCCGCCCGGGTCACGCCCCCGGCCGAGCTGGTCGCGGCGGTCGGCTGGCTGATTGCCGCCATTGGCTTGCCGTTGGTCATTTGGATCAGCGCGCGGCTGCTGCCGCTCCTCGGGGTGTTGTTGCGCGAGCCGCGGTCGGCGATCGACAGCATCAAACGCGCGTGGGCGTTGTCGAGCGGCTCGGTCGTGCCGCTTGCCGGACTGGTGATCGTCGTCGGGGTCGCGTCGATCGTTCCGACGTTGGCGCTCGAGCGGCTTCGGGCGGGGCTCGGGATCGACACTGGCGTCGCGCTGCTGTTGTTTACCGTCGTGCGATGCGCCGTCTCAGCGTTGATCGCGGTTTATTATTATGCGGCAGCTGCCGTGGTTTACCGCCAGCTGAGCGAGCGTTGACGCCGATCCTGTCCGAAGACGGGGGATCGAGGCCTGACTGGTCGCTCAATCCCACCGCGCCAGCGGCGGCAGGCTCATCAGGATCGCGTCGATATTGCCGCCGGTCTTCAGCCCGAACAGCGTGCCGCGGTCGTAGACGAGGTTGAACTCGGCATACAGCCCGCGGTAGCGTAGCTGCGCCAGGCGCTCGGCCTCGCTCCACGGGTCGTGCAGGTGCCGCCGGACCAGTGCCGGAAAGGTCGTCAACAACGTCCGCCCGACATCCTGCGTGAAGGCGAAGTCGGCGTCCCAGTCGCCGTCGAGGTGATCGTAGAAGATGCCGCCGACACCCCGGTGCCGCATCCGGTGCGGGACGTAGAAATATTCGTCGCACCATTTCGAATATCGCGTCCAATAGTCCGCCCCGTGCGCGTCGCAGCTCGTCTTGAACGCGGCGTGGAAGGCGGCGGTGTCGGCGGCATCGGGCAGCGCCGGGTTGAGGTCGGCCCCGCCGCCGAACCAGCGCTTGGTCGTCACGAGGAAGCGCGTGTTCATGTGCACTGCCGGCGCATGCGGGTTCGCCATGTGCGCCACCAGGCTGATCCCGGTGGCGAAGAAGTGCGGGTCGGTCTCGGCCCCGTTGATGGTCTTGGCGAATTCCGGTGCGAAGCTGCCGTACACCGTCGAGGTGTTGACGCCGACCTTCTCGAAGACGCGGCCGTTCATCACCGACATGACGCCGCCGCCGCCGGGCGCACCGCTCGGGTCGGCCCGCTGCCAGGCGGTTCGCGCAAAGCGGCCCGCGGGCGCGTCGCTGCCGAGCTCGTCCTCAAGGGTCTCGAAGACCGCGCAGAGCTGATCGCGCAGCGACTGGAACCAGGTCTCCGCTTGCTGTTGCTGATCGTCGAGGTGGATCACGGCGGGTCCTTTTAGGCGACTTGGCTGCGGCCTGCCTTGCCTGCGTGCTTGCCACGGGCGCAATACCCATGCTCCGAATTTACCGCCCGTCATGCTGCAGCGATGCGCCAAAATGCCCGTTGCACGAAGCGACCTCGAAGGGCTATTGGCCGCGCTGGAACGCACTATCTTATGACGATGGCGCAGCATACAGGTCCGAGCATGGCTACCAAGATCGATCCGGCACCCGACCTGATGCCGTCGGGCGAGCGCCGTCGCGATTTCATCTATATCGCGACCGGGGCCTTTGCGGCGGCCGGTGCGGCGACGGTGGTTTGGCCGCTGATCGATCAGATGGCCCCGTCGGCCGACGTGCTGGCGCTGGCGTCGATCGATCTCGACCTGTCGTCGATCCAGCCGGGACAGGCGATCGTCGCCAGCTGGCGCGGCAAGCCGGTTTTCGCGCGCAACCTGATGCCCAAGGAGATCGCCGAAGCGAAGGCGGTTCCCGTTGCCTCGTTGCGCGATCCACAGACGCTCGACCAGCGGACCAAGTCGGGCCACGAGAACTGGTTGATCACGCTCGGCGTCTGTACGCATCTGGGCTGCGTGCCGTTGGGCGCGCGCGAAGGCGAGAACAAGGGTCCGTTCGGCGGTTACTTCTGCCCGTGCCACGGTTCGGCCTATGACACTGCCGCGCGCGTCCGCGCCGGGCCGGCACCGAAGAACCTCGAAGTGCCGCAGTACGCGTTCAAGACTCCCACTCAAGTCACGATCGGTTGAGGGTCACACCATGAGCTTTGCCTGGGCCAAGCATTACGAGCCGTCAAGCGCGCTCGGCAAGTATATGGACAGCCGGCTGCCCATCCCGCGGCTGGTTTATGATTCGCTAGGCGCCGGCTATCCGGTGCCGCGTAACCTCAATTATTTCTATAATTTCGGCGTACTGGCGGGCGTCGCGCTGATCGTCCAGATTCTGACCGGGGTGATCCTCGGGATGCACTATGCCGCGAACACCGCGATCGCGTTCGACTCGGTCGAGCATATCATGCGCGACGTCAATTACGGCTGGATGCTGCGCTATATGCACGCCACCGGCGCGAGCTTCTTCTTTGCGGTGGTCTATATCCACATCGGTCGCGGGCTATACTACGGCTCGTACAAGCCGCCGCGCGAGGTGCTGTGGCTGCTCGGGCTGGTCATCTTCCTGCTGATGATGGCGACGGCGTTCATGGGCTATGTGCTCGTGTGGGGCCAGATGAGCTTCTGGGGCGCGACGGTCATCACCAACCTGTTCTCGGCGATCCCGCTGGTCGGCGACGCGATCCACACGTGGCTGCTCGGTGGCTTCTCGCCCGACAACGCGACGCTCAACCGGTTCTTCTCGCTGCATTACCTGCTCCCGATGATCACGCTCGGCGTCATCGTCCTGCACATCTGGGCGCTGCATATCCCGGGCTCGAACAACCCGACCGGCATCGACGTCAAGTCGCCGCAGGATACCGTGCCGTTCCATCCCTATTACACCTCGAAGGACTTCTTCGGGCTCGGCGTCTACCTGACGCTGTTCGCGGTCGTGGTGTTCTTCCTGCCGAACATGCTCGGCGAGGCGGACAATTATATTCCGGCGAACCCGCTGTCGACGCCGGCGCACATCGTCCCCGAGTGGTACTTCTGGCCGTTCTACGCGATCCTGCGCGCCTTCACCGTCGACTTCCTGTTCATTCCGGCGAAGCTGTGGGGCGTGCTGGCGATGTTCTCGGCGATCCTGCTGCTGTTTTTCCTGCCGTGGCTCGATACCTCGCCGGTGCGCTCGAACAACTATCGCCCGCTGGCGCGAACACTGTTCTGGGTGTTCTTCGCCGACATCCTGATCCTCGGGGTGTGCGGCGGCAAGCCGGCTGGCGAGCCGTGGCTGCGGCTCAGTCAGCTTGCGTCGGTCTATTACTTCGCGCACTTCCTGATTTTGCTGCCGCTCGTCAGCCGCATCGAGAAGCCGTTGCCGCTGCCGAACTCGATCACCGAGGCGGTGCTCAGGCGCCAGACCAACCTCGGCGCGCCGGCCAGTCAGCAACTGCCAGGTGCAGGTATCGCCGAACTGCCGGTGACCGGCGGCGGCGTGCCGGCGTCGAATCGCCCGGCGCGTGGGCGTCCGGGCCCTGGCAGTCTGCAGCCGGCCGAATAAGGGTATATCGATGGTCCGTCTGCTTGCCTTCGGTCTCGGCCTCGTATTCTGCGCCGCGCTGCTGTTCGGGGCGGTGCAGCATCGGGAGGCTGCGGCACCCGATCCGGTCGCGAAATATCACCTCGCGCCGCGCGAGATCAGCTTCCACCAGGACGGCGTTTTCGGCACCTTCGACCGCGGCCAGCTGCAGCGCGGCTATCAGGTCTATAAGGAAATCTGCTCGGGCTGCCACTCGCTGAAGCGCGTCGCGTTCCGCAATCTTGCCGACCTCGGCTTCACCGCGCCGCAGATCAAGGCGTTGGCGAAGCAGTCCGAGGTCGCTTCGATCGACGACAAGACCGGCGAGGCGAACACTCGCAAGGCGATCCCGTCGGACAAGATTCCCGGGCCGTATGCGAACGAGCAGGCGGCGCGTGCGGCGAACAACAACGCGCTGCCGCCCGACCTGTCGCTGATCACCAAAGCGCGCGAGGAGGGCTCGCGCTACGTGCCGTCGCTGCTGACCGGCTATCGTACCCCGCCGAAGGGCTGGGTGGTTCCCGACGGGCTGTATTACAATCCGTACTTCCGTTCGCTCAACGTCGCGATGCCGCCGCCATTGTCGGTCGATGGCCAGGTGACGTATACGGACGGGACCAAGGCGACGCGCGAGCAGATGGCGGAGGACGTCGCGGCATTCCTGACGTGGACCGCCGAGCCGACGCTCGAGAACCGGCGGCGCACGGGGGTCGGTGCGGTGCTGTTCCTGCTCGCGCTGACGGTGCTCGGTTATCTCAGCTACAGTCGCGTCTGGGCCGATCTGAAGCATCCCAAGCGGGGGGTCGTACCGGCCGAGTAAATGGGGCCGAACGGCGCCGAGCGGATGGGCGCGAACGACGACCTCGCCGCGTTGATCCGCACGGTTCCCGATTATCCCAAGCCCGGCATTCAGTTTCGCGACATCACCACGCTGCTGCTCGACGGCGCGGCATTCCGGCTGACGATCGACCGGATGGTCGCGCAGGTTGAGGGGCCGGTCGATTCGGTCGCCGGCATCGAGGCGCGCGGCTTCGTTTTCGGGGCGGCGCTCGCCGACCGGCTCGGCTGCGGACTGGTGCTGCTGCGCAAGTCGAACAAGCTGCCGGGCGCGGTGCTCGGGATCAATTACGCCCTCGAATACGGCCACGACCGCATCGAGATGCACGCCGACGCGGTGCCGCCGGGCGCGCGAGTGCTGGTGGTGGACGACCTGATCGCCACCGGCGGTACGGCATTGGCGGCGGTGCAACTGCTCCGGACGGCGGGAGCGGTGATCGACCGGGCCGCGTTCGTCATCGACCTGCCTGATCTCGGCGGCGCGGCGCGGCTCCGTATGGCGGGCACGACGGTAACCACCTTAATTCGTTTCTCAGGCGATTGAAACCCGCATTCAGCACCGGATGTTATGGGTCGCACTCGTACCTGGAGGTTTCCATGCGCCTATTCGCCGCCGCCTTGCTGTTGGCTGCATCGCCTGTGTTCGCGCAGGCACCCGACCGTTATCCGCATAACGATGTCAGCCGTCAGCCGGCGTCCAAGACTGAGGACCTGCCGGCTAGCATCAAGGCGCTGCAGACCACGCTGACCGAACTGCAGCAGCTGGCACTGCAAACCAAGCAGGCGCATTGGAACGTCTCGGGTACGTTATTCTATCCGCTGCACGAACTGCTCCAGGATCATTATACCGGCATTTCTAAATATGCCGACGAGTGCGCCGAGCGGCTGCTGGCGATCGGGGTATCCTCCGACGGCCGCGCCTCTAACATCGTGCGCAATTCGCAGATACCCGAATATCCGGGCGGTTTCACCGACGATGCCGCGGTGATCAAGTGGTTCACGATCACCTACCTGACCGCCGACCGGGTGACGCAAGCTGGCATCAAGGCGACCGAGAAGACCGACCCGACGACATCGAACCTGCTCCAGAGCATCGACGACGGGCTCGCGAAATACCAGTGGCAGATGCGTGCCCACCTGCAGGAGACGGCAACGGACTCGAATACCGGGGCCGATATCGGCGCCCCGCGCGCGCCCGCGCCGCCGCTCGGCGGACCGCGCTAGGCGCCGTGCAGGAAGTTGAGCACATCGCCGTCCGCCACGATGTA
Organism: Sphingomonadaceae bacterium; assembly: GCA_031421275.1. Taxonomy (GTDB): domain Bacteria; phylum Pseudomonadota; class Alphaproteobacteria; order Sphingomonadales; family Sphingomonadaceae; genus Polymorphobacter_B. The sequence goes on along the minus strand of JANOOK010000140.1, from coordinate 457 downwards.
CTCCTTGCCCTCCATCCGTAGCCGCCCGGCGTCGCGCGCGCCGGCTTCGCCGTTGAGCCGGACGAAATCGTCGAAGGCGACCGTCTCGGCGCGGATGAACTTCTTCTCGAAGTCGCTGTGGATGACGCCGGCCGCGGCGGGGGCCTTGAAGCCGCGCTCGATCGTCCAGGCGCGGGTCTCCTTCGGCCCGGCGGTGAAGAAGGTGATCAGCTGCAGCAGGTCGTAACCGGCGCGCACGACCCGCGTCAGCCCGGTTTCGGTCAGCCCGAGTTCGGCGAGGAAGTCGGGCCGGTCGGCGGCATCCATCTGGCTGATCTCGGCCTCGATCGCCGCCGAGATCACCACCGCGCGGGCGCCCTCCGCCGCCGCCTTGACCGCGACGGCGCGCGATAACGCATTGCCCTCGGCGGCGGAAGCTTCCTCGACGTTGCAGACATACAGCACCGGTTTCGCGGTC
>JANOOK010000139.1:0-6936 GCA_031421275.1 Sphingomonadaceae bacterium | reverse complement strand
ATTGGCGCGAATGCCCCGATCGAGAACAGGACAATGTGTCCGTCCTTGACCACAGCATTGAGCCGCTCGCTGCCGCCGACCTCGACCCAATTCCAAGGTGCCACTTCGCGCCAGCGCTTCGGTACGCCGGCAGCGTTGGTCAGTGACGAGGCGGTGATCGTGTCGTCATCGTTCAGAACGACGCTGGTTTCGCCGAGCAAGGCGACGAGGCGCAGGAAGGTGAACGCCGATGCCCGGCTGCTGACATAATGGCCGCTGATCGCGTCGCCGTGCGCTCTCGCCGTCGATGCCGTCGGCAGCGTTGGTTGAGCGTACGGGAAATAGCGATCGGTGAAGCCGTCGAACAGGCGCTCGCGCACGACATGCGCCGCGCCCTCCTTGCCGGCGCTGTTGAACGACACGAACAGGCCGACGCCGCGGTCGAGGTAGAGGTGCAGATCGGAATGGAACTGATCGGTGTCGCCGCCGTGCCCGACGATGGTCTGGCCGTTGCGATCCTCATGATAAAACCCAAGCGCCATTCCCGGCAGTCCCGGTACCGGTGTGTTCGCCACCTGATGCATCAGCTGCGTGGTTTGCGGGGTCAGCAACGGCCCGCCGCCCTGCAAATGGGCGATCATGAAAAGCGCCATATCGGCTCCCGACGACGACAGTGCCCCGGCCGGGGACATGGCGATCAGCTCGAACGGCTTTGCCGGCTCGGAGGCGCGGCCATAGCCGCTCGACATCAGCCCTTTCAGGGCAGGCGGCAGCGGTTGCACAAAACTCGAGTGGGTCATGCCGAGCGGCGCGAAGATGTGGTGCTGGATATAGTCGGCGAAGGTTTCGCCGGACACCCGCTGCACGATGTAGCCGGCCAGCGACGCCCCATAGTTCGAGTAGGCCGCCATCGACCCCGGCGCGTAAATCCGCTCGGGCACGGCGCGCTTGACCGCCCGGTCGAGCGAATGGAGCTGCGCTGGATCGAACGTCAGCAGGTATTTGGTCGTTTCCGCGAAACCGCTGGTGTGTGTCATCAGGTTGCCCATCGTAATCGGCTTGCCGAACGCCGGCGGTATCTTGAAGTCGAGATAGTCATTGATGTCGCGGTCGAGGTCGAGCTTGCCCGCCTGGACGAGCTGCATCACCGCCGTCCAGGTAAACAGCTTGGAGGTCGAGCCCATCCGGAACAGCGTCGTCGCAGGATCGATCGGCTTGCCCGTCTTGACGTCGGCATGGCCGAAACTGCGCGCGGTCAGGATGTGGCCGTCCTTGACCACGACGACAACCGCGCCAGCGATATCGCCGGCATCGAGAGCATAGGGGAGATAACCATCGAGCCAAGCGTCAACATCGGCCTTGTCGAGCGCAGCCGTCGAGGTTTTCGCCGAGGCGATTGCCGACCCAGTCGGTGGCACTGTTGCAGCGGCCAAGGGGTGTCCCAACGGCAGCGCTGGCCGAAGGTCGACAGGGGCAGGGCCCGCCGCCATCAGGACAAGGGCAGCGACCGCCGTCACGAGGGTTCCGATCATCCGCATCTCGAACGCTCCTTTGACATCAATAGCGGAAGCCGAGAGTCGCGCCAAACGAGCGCGGGCGCACGATCGCCGCGCCGACCGCGCCGTCAAGCGCCGAACCCGAAGCCCCGAGGTCGACGATGCCTCGGCTGTCGCCGATATTGCGGACGAACGCGTCGAGGCGGAAGCGGTCGAAGGTGACACCCGCATGCGCGTCGATCTGGCTGAACGCCGCAAGCCGCCGCTGCCCGAAGTCGGTATTGAAATCCGACCGGCGCGGTCCCGTGTAGCGCCAGCTGACGCCCGCCGTGCCGGTAACCTTGCCGCTCAGCGGCCGTTCGTAATCGACGCCGAGCGTCGACGCGAACCGGGCGCTATAGGGCAGACGATCGCCGCGCAGACCGCCGGTCAGCGGCGAGGCGTCGCTCGTCAGCGTGGCGTCGATATATGCGCCGTTGGCTGTCAGGCTGAGCCCCTTGATCGGCGTCGCTGTGGCCGAGAACTCGATGCCCTTGCTGCGCGCGCTGCCGCCGTTGGTGTTCGCCCCGAAACCGTTGACCGAGGTGAACAGCTGAATATTGTTCCAGTCGATGTAGAAGCCGGTCAATTCGAGCGATAGCTTGCGGTCGAGCAGCTGCGACTTGATTCCGACCTCGTAGTTGGTCGTGGTGTCGGCCCCGAATGTCCGCGGCACCGAGTCCGGCGCGGTTGGTGGCAGGACGTTCGGTCCCCCGGGGCGATAGCCGCGAGCGACGCGTGCATAGACCGTGGTGTCGTCGTTCGGCTTGAACGACGGCGCGACCGAGTAGGTGAAGACATTGTCGGAAGACCCCGACGAGAGCTGCGAGTCGCCGGCGAGCGGACCCGAGGAGGATTGCACCGCGCGTTGTGAGTTATGGCTGTAGCGGCCGCCGACGGTGAGGTCGATCTGCCGTGAAAAATGGATCGTGCCATTAGCGAAGCCGGCGATCTCGCGATACTTGGAGTCCAGCGACGCGAGCGCGAGGTTGGCATAGGCCGGGACCGCGGCGCCCGAAACGCCGTCGATGCCGTTGACGACCTGATTGATCGCGTTGTGCTCGCGCGTGTAAAATCCTCCGATCGACCACTCGAAGACGCGGGAGTGCGACGAGGTCAGCCGGACCTCCTCGGTGAAGCGACGCTGCCCGACGTCTTGGATCTGCGCCGCCCCGAGCGGCACCCCGAAAATGCCGGTCAGCGCCGGCCCGAAGACCCCGCTGTTGTCCTGAAGCTGCGCCTCGTTGAGCATGCCGTAGCTGGTCGACGACAGCAGCGTCACCGGCCCGAAGTCGTACGAAGCGGTCAGATTGTAGATGCGGTAGCGGATGTCGTTCGGCTGCCTGATCAGCCGGCGCTGACTGTAGCGGCCGATCGTCGGCATCAGCGTCACCGGGTCGACGTCGACCTGGTTGGTGCCGTTGCTGTTGAGATTCTCGAGAACGGCCGAAGCCCGGATCTCGAGCTCGTCGACCGGCTTGAACAACGCCGAGATGCGGCCGCCATAGGTCTTGCCGTCGTTGACGTGATGGCCGAGCCGCGGGTCATCGATGAAGCCGGGGTCCTTGCGGTAAAAGCCGCTCGCCCGAACCGCGACGGTCGGGCCGAGCGGCAGGTTGAGCGCGGCGCGTAGCGAGCCGCCGGTGCTGCCGTGATCGACGCTTTCGACGCTGCCCTCCGCGAAGGCATGGACCGCTTCGGTGGTCGGCGCGACGGTGACGAACTTCACTAGACCGCCGAGCGAGTTCGCGCCGTAGAGCGTGCCTTGGGGTCCGCGCAGCACCTCGACGCGCTCGATGTCGCTCGGGTCGAGATCGGGCGTCAGGATGTTGCCGTTGGCCAGCGCCGTCGCCGAACCATAGGGCGTCTCATCGACATAGGTCGCGACGGTGGCGCCGACACCTCCGGTGTTGATGCCGCGGAGGACCAGCCGGGTGTTACCCGCCTGCGTCTCGACGAACGCCGCGCTCGGCACCCGGGTGATATAGTCCTGGAACCGCTCGGCGTGGACCTGGGCAAGGGTGGCACCCGTCACCACCGACACCGACTGCGGAACGTCGAGAAGGCGCTGCTCGCGCTTCTGCGCGGTGACGATGATGTCGTCGCTTCTGGAATCCGCTCCGATGCTCGGCCCGGCCGGACCGGGACCGCCATTAGATTGCGCTGCGCCCGGAGCCGCTGCAACGGCGATCGCCGCTCCGACGAACCAGAACCTGCCCCTTGCCGCGCGCATCTTTTCACTCCTTTGCAGCTTGTCACCGAAAGGATGACACATGTTTCTCGAATTGCAACACCGTATCGCAATCTGCCGATTATTGTTTCTGTCTCGGCATCGCTCAGCTAGGGTGAGCCAGGGAGAATAATGCATGGCGACTGTCGTTCTCGATCCGCAGCATCCGGCTCATGCTCTCAAGGCGATGCGGGCCGAAAAGGCGCTGAGCTTGAGGGCGCTGTCGGTGAAAACCGGCATGCCGTTCTCGACGCTGTCGAAGCTCGAGAACGGCAAGATCGCGCTGACTTACGACAAGCTGGTCCGGCTGGCGCAGGGGCTAGGTGTCGATGTCGGCGACTTGATCGCCGGAACGCCGGGCACGCAGCCGGCCCCGACCGGCCGGCGTAGCGTGGCCCTCGCCGGTAAATCGGCGGTCGTTCGTTCCGCATTCTTCACGCACCGCTACCCGGCTGCCGAGCTGCTCGGTAAGTTGATGGAACCGACGATCATCGACGTCATGGCGCGCAGCGTCGACGAGCTTGGCGGGCTGATCCGGCATTCAGGGGAGGAATATCTCTACATCCTCGAGGGCAGCATGGAGCTGCACTCCGACCTGTACGCGTCGCTGCCGCTGGCGAGCGGCGACTCGGTGTACTTCGACAGCGGCATGGCCCACGCTTATGTGCGAACCGGCGACAGACCATGTCGGGTGCTGAGCATCTCGGCAGGTCCCGGCATCAAGACATTCGCGCAAGCCGCGCGCCGAACGCTCAATCTCGGCGATTGATAATCATCACCGATGATCGAGACCGGCAGGACTGTCCAATCACAGCAGACTACAATCGGTTGACCTCGCAGCCCTTCCGGCATGCCTCGCTGCGAGCTGACGGTGACCGACCAAATCATCGCGGCGGTTCCGGCCACTTCAATCTGTCACCCACATCAACGGCAAGCATTCGCAAAATCCTGATATCGAACTAGATCATTTTCGATCTTGATCGATAAAAGCTTTGTGTTATGTTTCTGCACAATCCGTGTCCAGCGGTTTGGGGAGAGATGCATGAGGGCGAAAAACGGCCTGCTGGCTTGCATACTGGCGGGAACAACGGCGAGCGTCGCGGCGGGACAGGCCATCGCGCCGCGAGCTATGAATAGCGTTGAAGCCTCGGCGCAATCGGTGAATGGCGGGGCCGATGCGAGCGGCACGGGCGAGGCTCCCGATACCGGCGACATCGTCGTCACCGCCACCCGGCGCGCGCAAAACCTGCAAAAAATTCCGATCGCGATCACCGCGCTGGGGTCGGCCACGCTGCAAAATCAAAAGATTACCAATGTCCTTGATGTTCAGGGTCTGGTTCCCGGTCTTCAGGTCAACCGCAACAATGCCGCCATTGCCTTCACGCTGCGCGGTGTCGGGTCGAACTTCCGCGTCCAGGGGGTCGATACCACCGTCGCAGTGCATACCGACGGGGTCTATATCAGCAGTCCCAACGCGATTCAGGCATCGCTGTTCGACCTCGAGCGCGTCGAGGTCGTCAAGGGACCGCAAGGCGTGCTCTACGGGCGCAACGCCAGTGGCGGCGCAATCAACCTGATTTCGAAGCTGCCGACCAATGAGCTATCGGGCTACGCGCTTGCTACCTATGGCAATTATAACACGGTCGAGGCTGAGGCCGCGATTGGCGGGCCGCTGTTTGCTGAAAAGATCCTAGCACGTGTCGGCGGGTTCTATCGCGACCATGACGGGTTTGGGCGCAATTTAACACTCAATCAGCCGAACAACGACCTTCACGAATATGGCTTCAAGGCGACGGTGATAGTCAAGCCGGTCGAGACTTTTCAGCTAATTCTCCGCGGCGACTATTATCGTGGCAAGGACAATGGCCAAGGTACCGATGCGCTGCCTGGCGCGGCACCCGGACGGCCGCGCGGGTGCCTGCCTAATCCCGCCCTATGTGGTCCCGGCCTGACACTGGCGGAGTCGCGCGGCGGCGTCATCGCGCCCACTCCGCGTGATACCTATGCGAATGTGCCCAGCCTGCGCGATCTCAAGGTCTACGGCTTCTCGGCCGAAGGCAACCTCGAACTCGGCGGTCGTCTCGCGCTCAAGTCGCTGACCGGCTACCGCTACGTCGACTCATTCCAGCAGCTCGATCAGGACCAGACCCGACTATCGGTCAACGACCCGTTCATTCAGACGGTCAAGGGCGGCCAGCTGAGCGAAGAGCTTCAGCTGAGCTACAAGGGCAGGGGAGTCTACGGCATCCTCGGTGCGTATTATTTCGACGAGAAGCGCGACGTGTTTTTCCGGCTTGGCTTTCCCGCATTTGGGTTCCTGCGGCCGCCAAACTTTCGCGACGTCGCCCAGATCGGCTATACCAAGACCAAGGCATATGCGGTGTTCGGCAATACCGATATTAATGTCCTCGATCGTCTGACGATCGGGGTGGGTGCGCGCTACAGTCATGAGACGCGTGGCACGGCGGGGTTCAACGCGGCAATCTTCGGTCCCGGTGTGACGATCCCACTGACCGAGCGAACGTTTACCGCATTCACCCCGCGCTTCACCGCCAGTTACGACTTCAGCGAGGACCTGACCGGCTACGCGTCGGCATCGCGGGGTTTCAAGTCGGGACAGTTCGGCGTCGCGGTGCCGGTTCCCGCCGAACCTGAATTCCTCTGGGATTATGAGGCCGGCCTCAAAGGCAAGCTGCTCGACGGTGCGGCGCGCTTCACCGCCGGCGGCTTCTACTACGACTTCAAAAACATCCAGCTCCAGCTGTTCCGCGGCCCGGTCAACGTCATCACCAACGCGCCGGGCGGCAAGGCCTATGGCCTGGAAGTTTCGCTCGACCTGCGGCTCCCCGCTCAGTTCCGGCTGCACGGCGATGCCACCTACGAACATAGCAAGTACCAGGGGCTGATCACCGATGATCCTAATACCGGCTAGGTCGGCGTCAATTTGTCGGGTAACCGCTTCCCGTACACGCCTGAAGTCTCGTACAATTTGTCGATTGAAAAGGACGTCGTATTCCGTAGCTTAGGCACCGGCACTCTTCGCATAGAAGATCAATACAACAGCGACATCTACCTCGATATCTACCAGAACCGCACCAACGGCTTCCGCGCGGCCAACCACATCGTCAACGGCAGTTATCGGCAACAGTTCAACGAGCACCTGTCGCTGCTGGTGTACGGCAAGAACCTGTT
>JANOOK010000138.1:0-5822 GCA_031421275.1 Sphingomonadaceae bacterium | reverse complement strand
CCTGATCGGTCAGGTCGACCCCGAGACGTACAAGGTGTCGCGCCCGAGCTTCTATGCCGAGCTGGTCTGGCAGTCGCGGCAGAAGCGCGCCCGCGCCGATGGCGGCACGGTCGACTGGGTGGTGCTGCGCAACCGCCTGTCGACGCTCGAGGCGCGCAACATGAAGCGCGTCGCCGGGGCGCTCGAGGAACTCGCCAAGCGCGTCGGCTTTCGGGTCGTGCCGGGGCTGTCCGAGCGCGTCATCTTCCGCGAGCTGTTTCCGCGCGGGCTGACCTTGCTCGACATCGCCGCGCTCGAGGACTTCTCGGTCAGTCATATCTCGGCACGGCTCGAGTTGCAGGCGCTGGTCGGCGGTCTGCGGTTGCCGGCGCGCGGCACACCCGGCGTGGTCGCGGCGGTCGCCTGATGCTGCTGCCCGCGCTGGCCGTCGCCCTGCTGCTGTACTGGCTGCACCGCCGGGGCGAATTGCTGCCGGCATTGGCGAAAGCGCGGCCGAAGCTGGCGCGCTGGAGCATGGCGGGAGCTTCGCCGCTGCTCGCGCTCAATGGCTTGCGAAGCGGCAGCTGGCTCGAAACGGCGCTCGGCTTTATTGCGGCGCTGCTGTTCTTCTACATCCCGGCTCGTCCGGCCAGTGTCATGCTGAACCCGCCCGAAGCGTGCGCCGTGCTCGGCGTCGAACCTGCCGCGACCGCGCCCGAGATCAACGCGGCATGGCGGCGGCTGATCGCGCAGGTCCATCCCGACAAGGGCGGCAGCGCCGATCTGGCGCAGCGCGTTACCGCCGCGCGCGACCTGCTGCTGGCGCGACTGGAGCCCCGATGACGCATCATTTCCACCCGACGCTGCTGCGCGAATACGACCTGCGCGGCATCATCGGCGAAACCCTGACCGAGGCCGACGCGACCGCGATCGGGCGCAGCTTCGGGAGCCGCGTGCGCCGCGCTGGAGGCAACAAGGTCGCGGTCGGCTATGACGGCCGCCACTCGTCGCCGGGGCTCGCCGCCGCGCTGATCGCCGGGCTCAACGCCAGCGGCTGCGATGCGCTCGACATCGGGCTCGGGCCGACGCCGATGCTGTATTATGCGGTTCACGAGCTGAACGCCGATGGCGGCGTGATGATCACCGGTTCGCACAACCCGCCCGAGTATAACGGCTTCAAGCTGATGCTCGGGCACGGGCCGTTTTATGGGGCCGACATCGCCGACCTCGGCGCGCTGGCGGCGGCCGGAGACTGGGAGGCCGGCGAGGGTCGCGTCACCGAGGTCGATATCGTCGACCGCTATGTCGATCGGCTTCTGCAGAACTTCGACGGCGCGGCGATGACCGTCGCCTGGGACACCGGCAACGGCTCGGCAGGCCCGGTCGTCGAGAAGCTCGTGGCGCGGCTGCCGGGTCGGCACTTCACGCTGTTCACCGATGTCGACGGTGATTTCCCCAACCACCACCCCGATCCCACCGAGGAACACAATCTCGTCGACCTCAAGGCCGCGGTGGCGGCGCACGGCTGCGATCTGGGCCTCGCCTTCGACGGCGACGGCGACCGGCTCGGCGCGGTCGACGGGCAGGGCCGCGTCATCTACGGCGACCAGCTGCTCGGCATCCTCGCCGAGCCGGTGCTCAAGGCGCTGCCCGGCGCGACGATCATCGCCGACGTCAAGTCGAGCGGCGCGCTGTTCGCGCGCATCGCCGCGCTCGGCGGCAAGCCGCTGATGTGGAAGACCGGCCACTCGCTGGTCAAGGCGAAGATGCTGGAGACCGGCGCGCCGCTGGCCGGCGAGATGAGCGGACACCTGTTCTTCGCGCACGACTGGTACGGCTTCGACGACGGCATCTACGCCGCGGTGCGCCTGCTGCGCGCGGTCACCGCATCGGGGCACAGCCTCGCCGCGCTCAAGGACGCGATGCCGGCGCTGGTCAACACGCCCGAGCTGCGCTTTCCGTGTCGCGAGGAACGCAAGTTCGCCGTGATCGACGAGGTGCTGGCGCGGTTGTCGGCAAGCGGAGCCGAGGTCGACGGCACCGACGGCGCACGCGTCACGACGGCCGACGGCTGGTGGCTGCTGCGCGCGTCGAACACGCAGAACGTGCTCGTCGCGCGCGCCGAGTCCACCAATCAGGCGGGACTGGACCGGCTGCTGGCGCAGATCGACGAGACCCTGTTGCAGTCGGGCGTCGACCGGGCCTGAGACGGACAGTCACGAATTGTTGCAGCGCAGCATGAATTGACTTGATATCGTCATCAAGTGAGACTATTGTGCGCTGCAGCATGACTTGGGGACGATGATGGCAACCGATGAGAAGAATGCCAAGGCCGTGAAGCCTTCGGTGATCGTGTCGTCCCGCAAACCGCTGGCGTCGGTCGCTTCGACAGCTCCGGCGGTAAAGCCGACTGGCACGACACCGGCCGCGAAACCTGCCGTCGTGATGGCCTCCGAAACCGCCATGCCGGTGCCGCAGGCCGTTGCCGCCAGGGTCGCCGCACCACTCTCGCCCGTGCAGCGGTCAGCGGCTGCGATCGACAAGCCGGTCGCGCCACCGTCGGTCGCATCCCAAGCTGCGTCGGCAGTCGCCCCGAAGCCGGCACCGACGCCTGAACCGATCGTCGCCGCACCAGCGGCGGTGCCGGTGAGCGCCGCTGTGCCACCGGTCGCTCCCGCACCGTTAGTCGCGACGCCAGCGGTCACGACTCCGGTCGGTGTGGCAGCGCCGTCGCCCGCAACGCCTTCGACACCACCGACCACCCGACCGCAACCTGTGATCTCAACCAAGGAAACCAACATGACCGACCAGTTCACCACCGCCGCCGACGCCATGAAGACCGGTGCCGAGCAGATGAAGACCAGCATGACCAATCAGGGCGAGAACGCCATGGCGCAGGGCAAGGCCGCGATGGAGCAGATCGCCAGCAAGTCGCGCGAAGCCGTCGAGCACGGCATGAAGCACGCCGACGAGTTCGCCACGATGGCGCGCGGCAACGTCGAGGCGATGCTCGCGTCGTCGCGCGCCGCGACTTCCGGGCTCGAGGCGATCGCGCACCAGGTTGCCGACTTTTCGCGCAAGAGCTTCGAAGAGACCACTGCTGCTGCCCGCGCCATGACCACCGTCAAGACGCCGAACGAACTGATGCAGCTGCAGAACGACTTCGCCAAGACGCAGTTCGATCATGCGATCAGCGAGATGTCGAAGCTGTCGGAGACGATGGTCAAGCTGATGGGCGAAGTTTTCGAGCCGATCCAGAAGAGCGCCACCGCCGCCACCGACAAGGTCAAGGCGATGGCGTCTTCGATGACCAACACCACGCGCTGATCTTCCAGCGATATCGTGAGGAATGGGCGGGGGCGCGAACCCTCGCCCATTTGCGTTAGAACGGCACGCCCCTTGTCGCTACGGGCAAGGCAGCCGTATATGACAGCGTCAATTCAGCGGTGCGACGGCGGAACCATGAACTTTGCGGCATCCCCAGACATGCGAGCGATCAAGCTGGCCGGGAACGACGACGAGCGGCGTGACGACCGCGACGAGGGCGGGCGCAGCGGTGTCGGCGTCGCGACCAAGACCAAGCCGAAAACCAAGCAGCCGGCGCTTTACAAGGTGTTGATGCTCAACGACGATTATACGCCGATGGAATTCGTCGTGCTGACGCTGCAGCGGTTCTTCCGGATGACGATCGAGGATGCGACGCGGGTGATGCTCAGCGTCCACCAGCGCGGCGTCGGCATCTGCGGCATTTTCACCTATGAGGTCGCCGAGACCAAGGTCAACCAGGTCATGGACTTCGCCCGCGAGCACCAGCATCCGCTGCAGTGCACGCTCGAGAAGGACTGATCAGCCGATTTTCGAGGTGCTGGAGGTCGCGGCGCGAGTCGCCGCGACCTCCAGCAAGGTTATGCCGTGACCGACGTCAGGCGACGGCGGCGCACCGACACGCCGATCAGGCCGAAACCGGTGATCAGCGTCGCCCAGACTGCGGGCTCCGGCACCGCAGTGGTCGCGACGTCGTCGAGTTCGAAGGCACGCGAGGTCGACGTAAAGACGATGCTTTGTGCAGTGGCACCGCCGAAATTGAAGAATACCCGGCGGTTGTTGGCTGGGTTTAGCTGGCTGCCGTCGGCGGGCGCGCCAGTGATCGCCGAACCGGCAAAGGTGCCGAGCAGCGTGCCGCCGCCGCTCGTACCGGAATAGAATGATACGGTGTTGAAGCTGTCGATCGAGCCCCAGTAAAAGCTGAGATTGCCCACAGCGCTGGCAAGGTTGAGGGTCGCCGAACCGGGCAGCTGCCCAGTTGTTCCCGGCACGACCAGATAAGGGGTCAATCGCCAAGCGGTGCCGCGGCCAACTGTGCTGCGGTGCCGGTGGTGATGCTGAAGTTACCGGATAACGTGGCGGGTGCACCACTGTTGAAGTTATACAGCACCGTTTGCCCGGTCGTGTTATCCGGCCCGGCGTTCGAGGTGACCGTCACGACAGCGCCGGCCGATGTCGCCAGCGCAGTTGCGGCCAGTGCCCCCAATATCAGATTGCGCATAATCCCTCCATTATGACCGAGCACGATCGCTCGTCAGAATGGCAGCAATCCTGTAATTACCTACCCCCTTGCCAAGGTGGGCGGTCTGTGATTCACACTATCGATGAATCGCGAGGAACTCGAACGGCTTACAAAGCCTGAGTTGATCGATCTGTTGCTGGGCCTTCAGCGCCCGGACAAGACGTCTCGGACGTCATCAAAGCCACCATCGACTGACCGGAAGGGCAAGTGGGAAGGCTCGCGGCCTGGCGGTGCCACGCCTGGGCATAAGGGGCACGCCCGTGCGCTGGCCGAAACGGCCGATGTGCGCGAAGACCATCGCCCGGCGCATTGCCAGCATTGCGGTCTGCCATTTGGCGAGGATGCGACGGCCGATGTAATCGGGGAATATGACGAGATCGACCTTCCGCAAGTCAAGCCGCTTGTGCGACGGCACCGCAGGCTGGCCTGTCGCTGTGTACAGTGCGGCAAGGCAACCAGCGCGCCCGTGCCACAGGCCGCGCAGGGTACGCCTTTTGGTCGGCGCATTCACGCGCTGGCGCTCTACCTCAAGACCAACCAGCTGTTTTCCTACCAACGGCTGCAGGGCGTGTTTTGCGATCTGTTCGGGCTTGATATCAGCCAGGGCGCGCTGATGAACATGTTCAAGCGCACAGCGCCGGTCTTTGCCGCCCGGCGCGACGATGCCCTCGTGGCCTTGCGCCGTGCCGATGTTGTGGCCTGCGACGAAACCGGAATGCGGATCGAAGGCTGCAACGGCTATCAATGGGTGTTCTGCGCGCCCGATGCCGTCGTCCATACCGCCGTGTTCAGCCGCGCCGCCCAGGTCGTTCGCGACACGATGGCCGGCCACCAGCCCGACGTCTGGATATCGGATCGCTATTCTGGCCAGCAGGGGCATGGGTTGCACCACCAGACCTGCCTTGCCCATCTCGACCGCAAGGCGCGCTTCGTCGAGCAGCACGGCACCGACCTGATCGGTATGCGCCTCAAACTCTGGCTCGATCGCGCCTTTGGGTTTGCGCGCGACATTGCCACGCTCGCCGCATCCACCGTGAAAAGCCGGAGGCGTGTGCTGCTGCGTGACCTCGATGCGATCCTTGGAACTGCCACCGACTGCGAACTGGCGCACGAACTGCTCGGCCAAATCAGACGAGCGCGCGACCAATTACTCACTTTCTGCGACTTCCCCGGCAAGGTCGATGCCACCAACAACGTCAGCGAGCGGGCCCTGCGGCCCAGCGTCATCCAGCGCAAAGTCACCAACGGCTATCGAGCAAAATGGGCCGCCGATGCC
>JANOOK010000137.1:0-9553 GCA_031421275.1 Sphingomonadaceae bacterium | reverse complement strand
CGAGAACATGTTCGGCAAGCTCAAGGACTGGCGGCGCATTCACACCCGCTACGACCGATGCGCACACACCTTCTTCTCGGCCATCGCCATCGCAGCCACCGTCATCTTCTGGCTGTGATCAATGAGTCCTGACCCTAGGTGCGTCAACTCGCGGTTGATTTCCGCGAACGCAGCCGCTAAGTCCGCGCTTCCTTCAACACACACGCAGGGGCAACCCATCCGGTGTCGGGCTCGCGCTCGAACATCCCCTGCGGCGGCTTAACCGGATAGAGGAGAACAGACTATGGCGACTCCCGTCGTCTCGATGGCGCAGCTTTTGGAAGCCGGCGCTCACTTCGGCCACCAGACGCATCGCTGGAACCCGAAGATGAAGCCGTACATCTTTGGTGACCGCAACGGCGTCCACATCATCGACCTGTCGCAGACCGTGCCGCTGTTCGCGCGCGCCATCGACTTCGTCCGCGCTACCGTTGCGAGCGGCGGCAAGGTGCTGTTCGTCGGCACCAAGCGCCAGGCGCAGGACCCGCTCGCCGAGGCGGCGCGGCGCTCGGGGCAATATTATGTCAACCACCGCTGGCTCGGCGGAATGCTGACCAACTGGAAGACGATCAGCGGCTCGATCAAGCGCTTCAAACAGCTCGAGGAGCAGCTGTCGGGCGACACTGCCGGGCTGACCAAGAAGGAAGTGCTCAAGCTGACCCGCGAGCGCGACAAGTTCGAGCTGTCGCTCGGCGGCATCCGCGACATGGGCGGGCTGCCCGACATCATCTTCGTCATCGACGTCAATAAGGAAGAGCTCGCGATCAAGGAGGCCAACACGCTCGGCATTCCGGTGATCGCGATCCTCGACACCAACACCGATCCGAGCGGCATCGCCTTCCCTGTACCCGGTAACGACGACGCGTCGCGCGCGATCCTGCTGTATTGTAACGCCATCGCCGACACGATTATCGACGCCCGCCAGGGTCGTCAGGCGAACCAGGGTATCGACCTCGGCGCGCTGGCCGAGCCGCCGGTCGAGGTCGCGCTGGCCGAGCCGGTGATCGAAGCCGCGCCGGTGACGACGATGGCCGAAGCCGTCGACGAGATGAAGGCCGAGCCCGAAGCGACAGCGGTCGACGCTTAATCTAGTTCTGTCGCCCCGGCAAAGGCTCGGGCCCATGACCACAATCGATCGTGCTCTTGGGCCCCGGCCTTTGCCGGGGGCGACAATATCAATCAATAAGGAGCCCGCACATGGCCGAAATCACTGCGACCATGGTCAAGGACCTGCGCGAGCGCACCGGTGCCGGCATGATGGACTGCAAGAAGGCCCTCGCCGAGACCGGAGCCGATATGGAAGCCGCGGTCGACTGGCTGCGCACCAAGGGGCTGGCGGCGGCCGCCAAAAAGGCGGGGCGCACTGCCGCCGAGGGCTTGATCGGTGTCACCGTCGCCGACGGCCGGGGAGCGGCGATCGAGGTCAACTCCGAGACCGACTTCGTCGCCAAGAACGACCAGTTCCAGAGCTTCGTCCGCACCGTCACCGGGCTGGCGGCGACGCATGGCGACGACGTCGCGCTTCTACATGACGCGATCTACCCCGAGCGCGACGGCATGAGCGTCCGCGACGTGCTCAACCACAATATCGCGACGATCGGCGAAAACCAGGCACTGCGCCGCGCCAAGGTGGTGTCGGTCGATCAGGGACTGGTCGTCTCGTACGTCCACAATGCGGTGAACCCCGGCATGGGCAAGATCGGCGTCCTGGTCGGGCTGCAGTCGGCCGCACCCGCGTCGGTGCTCGAGCCGCTCGGCAAGCAGATCGCCATGCACATCGCCGCGGCGAACCCGTTGGCTCTGGACGAGAACGGCCTCGACCCGGCGGTGGTCGAGCGTGAGCGCGCAATCGCCCGCGAGAAGGCCGCGGCGTCGGGCAAGCCTGCCGAGATCATCGACAAGATGATCGAGGGCTCGGTCCGTAAATACCGTCAGGAGAACGCGCTGCTGACGCAGGTGTTCGTTATCGACCAGAAGACCAAGGTCGGCGATGTCGTTTCTGCCGCTGCCAAGACCGCGGGTACGCCGATTGCGATTACCGAGTTCGTTCGTTTCCAGCTCGGTGAAGGCATCGAACGTGGCACGACCGACTTCGCTGCCGAAGTCGCCGCGGCCGCCGGAGTCAGCTGAGCTACAGCCGGTTCAGGGCAAGGCGTTACCGCCGCCCAAGGGTTGGCAGCGGCCATGCCCATCCGTAAGGTGCGGCGCGCAGGTGGAGGTTTGACGGCGAACATGGCTCGGCGCGCGTTCAAACGCATCCTGCTCAAGCTTTCGGGTGAGGCGCTGCTAGGGTCGGGCCAGTATGGCATTGATCCGCAGGAAACCGCGCGCATTGCCGCGGAGGTCAAGACCGCGCGCGATGCCGGCTTCGAGCTTTGCCTCGTCGTCGGCGGGGGTAATATCTTCCGCGGGCTTGCGGCGGCGGCGAAAGGCTTCGACCGCGCCAGCGCCGATTATATGGGCATGCTGGCGACCGTCATGAACGCATTGGCGGTGCAGAACGCACTCGAGAATGCCGGCGTCGACACCCGCGTCCAGTCGGCGATCCCGATGGCGACGGTCTGCGAGCCCTACATCCGTCGCCGGGCCGAGCGACATATCGAGAAGGGCCGCGTGGTGATTTTTGCCGCCGGCACCGGCAACCCGTTCTTCACCACCGATACCGCCGCCGCATTGCGCGCTGCCGAGATGAACTGCGACGCGCTGTTCAAGGGCACCAGCGTCGACGGCGTCTACGATGCCGACCCCAAGCTGGTGCCGAGCGCGACGCGTTATGATAGGCTGAGCTTCGGTAAGGTGCTCGCCGATGATCTCAAAGTCATGGACGCAAGCGCCGTCGCGCTGTGCCGCGACAATGCGATTCCGATCGTTGTCTTCAACATCCGCGAACAAGGCAATCTGGCGCGCGTGCTGGCGGGCGAGGGTGTCTCGACGACGGTCGCCAACGAGGAATAGAGCATGGCAGTATTCGAATTTCCGCCGTTCAAGGCCGACATCGATCGGCGCATGGCGAGCGCGCTGACGGCGCTGCAGGCCGACCTTGGCGGCTTGCGCACCGGGCGCGCGTCGACGTCGTTGCTCGACCGGGTAACGGTCGAGGTTTACGGCTCGAACATGGCACTGAGCCAGGTCGCGACCGTCACCGTGCCTGAATCGCGAATGCTGTCGGTGCAGGTCTGGGACAAGTCGAACGTCCAGATGGTCGAGAAAGCGATCCGTTCGGCCGGGCTCGGGTTGAACCCGATCACCGACGGTCAGACGCTGCGGCTGCCGATCCCCGACCTGACCGAGGATCGCCGCAAGGAGCTTGCCAAGCTCGCCTCGCAATATTCGGAGAAGGCCAAGATCGCGGTCCGCAACGTCCGCCGCGACGGCATGGAAGTGCTCAAAGCGGCCGAAAAGAAGGGCGACATCAGCCAGGACGAGCAGAAGCGCTACGAA
Source organism: Sphingomonadaceae bacterium (assembly GCA_031421275.1). Taxonomy (GTDB): domain Bacteria; phylum Pseudomonadota; class Alphaproteobacteria; order Sphingomonadales; family Sphingomonadaceae; genus Polymorphobacter_B. The sequence continues at coordinate 6,073 of JANOOK010000137.1, read as the reverse complement.
ACCGAGGTGCAGAAGGTCACCGATAAAACGATTGGCGAGATCGACGCCACATCGGCCGCCAAGGAAAAGGAAATCCTCGGCAAGTGAGTTCGCTCGCCGTCTCGCAACCGCTCGGAAGTGCAATGGCCGCGCCGCAGGCTGCGAGCAAGCTGCTGCGTCACGTTGCGATCATCATGGACGGCAATGGGCGGTGGGCTAGAGCGCGCCACCTGCCGCGCATCGCCGGTCACCGTAAGGGTATCGAGGCCGTGCGCCGCGCGGTGGAAGCCGCTCCCGATCTCGGCATCGAGGTGCTGACGTTATACGCGTTCTCATCGGAGAACTGGCGGCGTCCGGTGGATGAAGTCAACGACCTGATGGGATTGCTTCGCCATTATCTGCGAACCGAAATCGCGGAACTGCATGCCAATCGTATTCGGGTGCGCTTTATCGGCGAATACCGGACGATGCGCCCCGATCTGGCCGGGCTGCTCGACCACGCCGAAGCGCTGACGGCGAACAACGCGCGTATGACCCTGGTGATCGCGCTCAACTATGGCGGGCAGGACGAGATTGTCCGCGCGACGCGGCGGCTGGCGTGCGCGGTCCGCGATGGCAGCCTCGATGCCGACGCGATCGATGCGGATTTAATGACAGCGAATCTCGATACCGCCGATTTGCCGCCGCCCGATCTGGTGATACGTACTTCAGGCGAGCGACGGTTGTCGAACTTCCTGCTGTGGCAGGCCGCATATGCCGAACTGGTGTTCACCGAGCAGCTTTGGCCTGATTTCGACGCGACGTCGCTCGCTAGCGCGGTCGGCGAATTCGGTCAGCGTGAGCGGCGCTTTGGCGGGCTCTGAAGTGCCCGCGCCACCACCGTCGGCAGTGCTGACGCGAACCGTTGTAGGCGTCGTGCTGATCGCGGTTGCGTTAGGCGCTGTTTACGCGGGTGGCTTTATCTTCACCGGCCTCGTTACCGCGGCGGTGCTGCTGATGTTCGCCGAGTGGTGCGTGATGCACGGCATCGGGCGCGGCATGCGGCTGGCCGGGCTGGTGCTACTGGCCGGGGTCATTGCCGTGCTGCCCTTCGGCCCGGTGACGATGGCCGTAATCGTGCTTGCGGCCGGCGCTGCGGGCCTGGGTCTATTTGCGCGCAATTACGACCGCCAGCGCGCATTCTGGCTGGTTAGCGGGGTGTTGTACTGCGGCCTGCCAGCAATAGCTCTACTGTGGTTACGTGCCCTACCGGTTGGCGCGATGCTCACGTTGTGGACGCTCGCGATCGTCTGGACGGCGGACATCGCGGCATTTTTCGTCGGGCGAGCGATCGGCGGCGCGAAGTTTGCGCCTGCGATCAGCCCCAATAAGACGTGGGCGGGTGTCATCGGAGCGGTGCTGGCCGCGGCGGTCGTGGCTCCGTTGCTGGCGGGGGTGTTGACGTCGGTCGAAGCGATCTCCGGCTTGCGCATGATCCTCGCGGTGATGGGTGGCGCGCTCGCAGCAGTGGCAGTGCTCGGCGATTTGTTCGAAAGCTGGCTCAAGCGTCGCGCGGGGGTCAAGAATTCCGGCACGCTGCTGCCCGGGCATGGCGGTGTTCTCGACCGGCTGGACGGACTGGTTCCCGTCAGCATTGCGGTGACACTCGTTGTCGCGTGGCACGGCACCGTCGTATGACCCGCCGCGGCATCACCGTGCTCGGTGCGACCGGCTCGGTTGGGCAGTCGACGCTCGACCTGATCTCGCGTGCACCGGCGGCGTGGAAGGTTCACGCGCTGACTGCCAATTCCGATGCCATAGCCTTGGCAGCACAGGCTCGCGCGCTGAATGCCGACCTTGCTGTCGTCGCGGACCCCGCAGCGTATGGCGCGCTGAAGCAAGCCCTCGTCGGGTCGGGTATCGCCGCTGCCGCTGGTCCCGAGGCGCTCGTCGAAGCAGCGCGATTGCCCGCCGAAGTCGTCATGGCGGCGATCGTCGGATCCGCGGGCCTGCCGCCGACTCTGGCGGCGGTCGATCGTGGCGCGACCGTCGCAATCGCTAACAAGGAGACGCTGGTCTGCGCGGGAAGCCTCGTTCTCGATCGCGCCGCACGTTCGGGTGCGCAGCTGCTGCCAGTCGACTCCGAGCACAACGCGATTTTCCAGGTCTTCGACCATATCCGCCCCGAGCGGGTCGCCCGGATTATCCTTACGGCGAGCGGCGGCCCGTTCCGCCAGCACAGCCAGGCGCAGATGCGTGACGCCACGCCCGCACAGGCCTGCAATCACCCGGTGTGGTCGATGGGTGCGAAGATTTCTGTCGATTCCGCGACGCTGATGAACAAGGGTCTTGAGCTGATCGAGGCGCATCACCTGTTCCCGGTAACCGCCGACCAGCTCGAGGTGCTCGTGCATCCGCAGTCGGTGGTGCACAGCCTCGTCGAGTATATCGACGGCTCGATGCTGGCGCAGTTGGGCACGCCCGACATGCGGATTCCGATCGCCTATACGCTGGCGTACCCCGAACGCATGGCGACGCCGTGCGCACGGCTGGATCTCGCGGCGCTCGCCCGGCTCGACTTCGAGGCTCCGGACTTCGAGCGATTCCCCGCCCTGGCGCTGGCGTGGGCGGCATTGCGCGAGGGCGGGTCGGCGCCCGCGGTGCTCAACGCGGCGAACGAGGTTGCGGTCGCCGCTTTCCTCGCCGGGCGGATCGGCTTCCTCGACATCACTGCGATCGTCGCCGATACGCTCGGTCGCATGCCGGCTGCACCGATGCACTCGCTCGAGGCAATTGTTGCGGTCGATCAGGCAGCACGGTCAACCGCGGGTTCATTTACGAGCGTTAGAGCTAAATGATGCCGACGGCGCTCCCGCATCCAGGTCTGCCGTTTACGCTGGCAATGTTTGCCGTCGTCATCGGCGTGCTCGTCTTCATCCACGAATTTGGTCATTACATCGTCGGCCGCATGTTCGGGGTTAAAGCCGACGTGTTCTCCATCGGTTTCGGTCGTGAGCTGTTCGGATGGAACGATCGTCGCGGCACGCGCTGGAAATTGTCACTGCTGCCGCTCGGCGGTTATGTGAAGTTCGCCGGCGACATGAATGCCGCTAGCCAACCGTCGCCCGAAGCTGCTGCGGCTCTCGCCAGGGCAACTCCGACCGAGCGCGCCGCGATGTTTCAGTTCAAGCCAGTATGGCAGCGAGCGCTGATCATCGTCGCCGGGCCGCTGACCAACCTGTTGTTCGCCGTCGTGGTGTTCGCGCTGTTTTTTGCGGTCTACGGCTATTCGTTCACGCCGGCGGTCGTCGATCACGTTATCGCCGGTTCGCCTGCCGCGGCGGCCGGGTTGCAGCGCGGCGACCGGTTCGTTCAGGTCGATGGTCGGCCTGTCAGTCGGTTCGAGGACGTCATGCGGATTGTCACGACCAACACGGGGACGCCGATAAACGCCCAGATCGATCGGCGCGGCCAGCAACTCGAGTTGCACCTGCTGCCCAAGCTGATTTCCGAGACCGATCGCTTCGGTAATCGCTATACGCGCGGGCAGCTTGGCGTCGCCAGCGCCGGCCGGGCTTTGGTGCCATGTGCGCCGCTGGCGGCTGTCGGCAATGCCGTCCGCGAGGTGTGGTTGCTGACGGGTACGATGGTCGACGGCGTCGAGCAGGTCATCACCGGCCGTCGCTCCGTCAGCGAGATGGGCGGGCCGGTCTCGATCGCCAAGTTTGCCGGCCAGCAGGCGACGCTGGGCTGGGTGAGCCTCGTTGAATTTATGGCGCTAATCTCGATCAACATCGGTTTGGTGAACTTGTTGCCGGTCCCGGTGCTGGACGGCGGGCATTTGTTCCTCTACGCGATCGAAGCAGCAGCCCGACGACCACTGGCTCCTAAGTTGCAGGAATGGGCCTTTGCCTCGGGTTTCACGGCCCTGGTGTCGTTGATGCTGTTCCTGACCTGGAATGATCTGGCGTCGGCAGGAGTATGGAAGCAATTGACCGGGCTGTTTGGTTGAAGTCTCGGTGGGGCGAGAGCGGGTCGGTTGAAGTCTGGGCGGACAGGCTGTCGAGCGGAAACTATGGGCGGCTGTGAAGGGCGGGTTACGCGTGAGTCAAACTAAAGGGCCGGCACTGCGGTATAAGCGGCAAGCGCTGCGTATGCTGCTGGTCGGCACCATGCTCGGCGGGCCGCTCGGCGCGGGACCGGTGTTGGCGCAACTGTCGCCGCCCGGGACGCCTGGAGCGGCGTCGCAGCCGGCTGTAGCGCCTATGGTGCCGCCGACCCCGATCCCCCCGTCGGCCGCGGACACGGCACCGGTGTCGAAGCCAACCGCAACCGCGAGCGGTATCCTGCGCGGAATCACCATCAAGGGTACCGAGCGGCTCGAGCCCGAGACGGTGCGCTCGTATATCGATCTTAACGTCGGTGACACCTACGACCGCGAGAGCGAAGACAAGGCGCTCAAGGCGCTGTATGCGAGCGACCTGTTCGCGGACGCCGTAATCCAGGAGGATAACGGCACGCTGATCGTCACCGTCAAAGAAAATCCGGTGATCAACCGCATCCTCATCGAGGGGGCCAAGCGCGTCAAGGAAGACAAAATCCGCGAGGAAATACGCCTTGCGCCCCGGCAGATCTTCACCCGGTCGAAAACCCGGGCGGACGTCGGTCGTATTCTCGAACTGTACCGGCGTTCGGGTCGGTTCGCTGCTGCGATCGAGCCCAAGACTGTCCAGCTCGATCAGAACCGCGTCGACGTCGTGTTCGAGATCAGCGAAGGGCCGAAGTCGAAGGTCCGCCAGATCAATATTCTCGGCAACAGCAAATTCAGCGACGGCCAACTTCGCACTGCGATGGCGACGCGGCAGGCGCGGCCGTACCGGCCGTTCACCTCTGCCGATACCTATGATCCGGACCGCTTGGCCTATGACCAGCAGAAACTACGTCAGTTCTATTTGACCAACGGCTATGCCGACTTCCGCGTCATCTCGGCGGTTGCCGAACTGACCCCCGACCGCAAGGACTTCATCGTCACCTACGTCGTCGAGGAGGGCGATCGGTACAAGTTTGGCGAGGTCAACCTCGAAAGCCAGATTCGCGATATCAAGCCCGATACCTTCAAGGCACTTATCCGGATCAAGCAGGGCGAGTGGTATAACGCGCAGAAGGTCGAGAGCACCGTCGACACGCTGACCGAGACCGCCGGTCTGCTCGGCTATGCGTTCGCCGACGTACGGCCGCAGTTCAATCGCGACAAAGAAAAGCGCGAGATGAACATCACCTTCTCGATCAACGAGGCCCCGCGGGTCTATGTCGAGCGCATCAACATCAACGGCAATACGCTGACCAAGGACTCGGTTATCCGGCGCGAATTCCGGTTGACCGAAGGCGATGCGTTCAACAGTTTCAAGGTCAAGCGCACCAAGGACCGGCTGCAGCAACTTGGCTTTTTCCAGGACAAACTCGAGATCGAGCAGAAACCCGGCTCGACCCCTGACAAGATTATTCTGGAAGCCAATGTTCAGGAGAAACCGACCGGCGAGTTACAGGTCTCGGCGGGCTACTCCTCGCTCGAGCAGTTCATCCTGAGCCTGTCGATCCGACAGCGGAACTTCCGCGGCAAGGCGCAGGAACTGCGGCTGTCGGCGAGCATCTCGAGCTACTCAAAGTCGATCGAGGCGGGATTTACCGAGCCGTATCTGTTCGACCGCAACCTCGCGCTCGGCGTTGACCTGTTCAGGCGCGATTACAATGCGTTCAATTACAGCGGCCCGACGAACACACGCAATACGACCTATTCGACGACTTCAACCGGTGGGCAGATCCGCACGGGGTTCGCAATCACGGAGTTTTGGTCGGCGTCGCTGCGGTACGGCTTGAGCTACGACCAGATATCACTTGATAAAAACACCTACTTTACTGCTGACCCAGCCACTGGTCTTCTTAATTGCGATCCACTGAAAGCCGGCCGCTACCTTTGTGATTCGCTCGGCAATTACTTTACCTCGTCGGTGGGCTACAGCGTCAGCTACAACAGTCTGAACAACTATCTGCGCCCGAGCCGCGGTCAGCGTTTCGCGTTCAGCCAAGATTTTGCGGGTGTCGGGATTGGCGTCAA
>JANOOK010000136.1:0-3185 GCA_031421275.1 Sphingomonadaceae bacterium | reverse complement strand
GGCACGCAGCGCCTGCCGCGCGCGGTCGGCAAGGCCAAGGCGATGGACATGGTGCTGACCAGCCGCATGATCGACGCGGCCGAAGCCGAGCGCGGCGGCCTGGTCTCGCGCGTCGTGCCGTTCGCCGAGCTGATGACGGTGACCCTGGCCGCCGCCGAGTCGATCAACGAACTCAGCGCGATCAGCGTGATGATGGCCAAAGAGAGCGTCAACCGCGCCTTCGAGGGCACGCTCGCCGACGGCGTGATGTTCGAGCGGCGGCTGTTCCAGTCGCTGTTCGCGACCGCGGATCAGAAGGAAGGGATGGATGCGTTCCTGAACAAGCGGCCGGCCCGTTTCAAGGCGTCCTGAGACGGTCGCGACGACCCGTGATGACTGGCTCGCTGATCCCCACTGCCGCCTCATGGGTCGGTCTGGCCCTCGCCGCAGTCGGCCTGGTGGCGGTGCTCGCCGCGAGCGGCGGGTGCTTCCTGAGCGTGTTCAGCGGCCTGCGCGTCGCCACCGCAGTGGGCGCGCGTCGCTGCGAGGAACTGCTTTACGGCGTCTACGGCTACAGCGTGGCCGGCTTCGTCGGCCTGCTGCTCGGGTGGCGCCTGCTGTCAAGCCTCGGGCTGTTCGTCGCGCTGCTCGCATTCGCGGCGCTCGTCGCGCGTCGTCGCCGGCCGCGCGCGGCGCCCGCGGGCCTGTCGATTCGGGCCGGCATCGCGCGCGAGTGGTGGGCGCCCGGGCTGGTGGTCGTCGGCACCGCGATCTGGACGCTGAGTAACGTCGCAGGCCTTGATATCTCTGCGCAGCGGGTGACGCTGGTCCCATGGCAGGACGTCTTCTTCCACGCCCGCGAGCTCGGCAATTTCGCCCGTTTTCGTGGCGACGCCGGGGCCTTGCATTGGTCAATGTACGGCGAGCCGATCGCGGTGTACCACCATGGCAGCTACATCGTCGCGGCGCTGCTGACCGACCTGACCGGGCTGGCGGCCCTGCAAGTGGCGACCAGCTTCTACCCGTTCCTCGGCATGGCGCTGACGGGCGCCGCGATGATCGTGCTGGCCCAGTCGGCACGTGACACCGGCACCGCAGTGCTGGCGGTTGCGCTTCTCTTCTTCGTCCCCGACCCGTCGGCATTCATTCCTGGCTTCACGCGCTGGTTCAGCTACTTCTTCTTCCAGCAGGTCGGCGTCGGCGGTGCCTATGCGGTCGGCTTGATCGGGCTGTCTCTGGCCGTGGCGGCGGCGGTGGTTCGCAGCGGCCGGATCACGCTGACGCTGTGGTCTGGCGTGCTTTTCCTCACCGCGGCGCTCTTCAAGGTCCAGATCGTCATCGCGTTCGGGGTCTTCTTCTTCGTCTTCCTTGCGGCCGCGCTGCCAGGTGTGGGGCGCGGTACACGCGCAGCTGCAGTGATCGTGGTGCTGATGGCCTACGCGATCGCGGTCGGCGTGCTCGCGAAGATACCGAACGCTCCGACGATGGGTTTGGCGCTGGACGGCGTGCGCCGGGTGTTGCGCCTCGGGCCCGACGCCCAGCTTGGCGCGTCGACGTTCGTCTTTCTGCCGATCGCGATGGTCGCGGTCGTGCTCGTGACCTATGGCCTGTTGACGATTCCGCTGGCACTGCTGAGCTGGCGTTTGCGACGCGTCCCGACGCTGCGACCCATCCTGGCGTTGCTGGCGGCCGCGATCGGAGCCCATCTGTACGTGCGGCTGCTTCTCGCCGACAACACGGGTTACGGCGATGCCCTCGAAGTCAGTGGCAAGACTTTCGTGTTGCCGTACTTCATCGTCGTGTTCGCACTGGCAGTGCTCCTGCGCCATGCAATCGGCGACCCGCGCCGGTTCGGGTCGCGTCGCCGCGTCCCGCTGCAACTGGCAGCGCTCGCCGGTCTTGTCGCGACGCTCGGCGCCGGCTACCGGCTGCAGGTCTGGCCAAGTGCGGTCGGGGCTTTCGAAATCGACGTGCCGATGGGCCTTTTCAAGAGCGCGGTGATGCTGCGTGAGCGCGCCGGTCCGCACGAGCTCGTTCAGCTGTGCAGCAACGACCACTTCAACCAGCTTGCGAGCCTGACCGAACGCCCGGTCTATGTCGCGAAGCTGATGGTCAATGCCGCGCCGTATTCGGCGGCGGAGCGGTATCGACTCGCGCGCCTCGACTCTATGATGCGGCAGGATGACGTGGCGGGGCTGCGACGGTTGGCCCGTGAGAACCGGATCGACTGGCTCGTGCTGACGCCCGCCTGCCGTGCTGGCTGGGAGCGCGGCACAACTCCTGCTTACTCGGCGGATGGCTATCGCGTGTACCGTTTGAGCCAAACCGCCGCGACTCTGAAAGTGACCCGATGATCGATGAAAGCGATACCCGTCGAGCGCGACGCCGCCTGCTGCAGATGCATTTTGAAAGCGGCGTCGGGCACCTCGGCGGCAACCTGTCGTCGATCGACGCGATGCTCGTCGTGTTCCACGAAGTGCTCGGGAAGCACGACCGGTTCGTGCTCTCGAAGGGCCATTCAGCGGGCGCACTCTACACGGCGTTGTGGAGTATCGAACGGCTCGCCGACGACGATCTGAAGACCTTCCACAAGGACGCGACGCTGCTCGCCGGCCACCCGCCTGCTTCGGGCATCCCCGAGATCGCGTTCGCCACCGGCAGCCTCGGTCACGGTCTGTCGCTCGCCGCCGGCACTGCGCTCGGGATGCGGTTCAACGGCTTGGGCGGGCGGGTCATCTGCCTCACGTCCGACGGCGAGTGGCAGGAAGGCTCGACCTGGGAGGCACTGATTTTCGCGGCGCACCATCGCCTGTCCAACCTGACTGTCCTGATCGATCACAACGGGCTGCAGGGTTTCGGCAGCACCGACGAGGTGGCCTCGATGTTTCCGCTCTGGGAACGCCTGAAGGGTTTCGACGTCGCGCTGCAGGTCATCGACGGCCACGATCTGGCGGCGATCCGCGCGGCGCTGGTTGCCGACGCCGCGCGGCCGACCTTCGTCGTGATGCAGACGATCAAGGGCAAGGGCGTCAGCTGCCTCGAGCACCGCATGGATTCGCACTACCTGCCGATCACGCCCGATCAGTACGCCCGCGCCAATGCGGAGCTTGCGCCGTCATGAGGGTCCAGTTCTGCGAAGCGATGGTCGCACGCGCGGCCGACGAGCGGTTGCTCTTCCTGACCGGCGACCTCGGCTTCATGGCGCT
>JANOOK010000135.1:0-3018 GCA_031421275.1 Sphingomonadaceae bacterium | reverse complement strand
CGGCGCCCAACTCGCGCGCCTCGGCCAGCGGATGATCGTCTGGGACTCCGAGCACGGTGGCGACCTGCCGGCGAGCCGGGCGCTGCGCCAGGGGATCATTGACGGCGTGATCCTCACTGCGGCCACCCGGGAATCGGAGTTCCTCCGCGATGTGCCCGCGCTGCAGTTCCCGGTCGTGCTCGTCAACCGCACGGTCGACGAATACGCGAGCGACCAGGTCTCCAGCGACAACCTGGACGGCGGGCGGCGCGTGGCCGAGTACCTCGTGCGCTGCGGCCGGAAGCGCATTGCGCTCATCGGCGGCATCCCGCGCGCGAGCACCATTCGCAACCGCGAGCAGGGCTTCCGCGAGGCGCTACAACGGGCCGGGGTCGAGTTACCATCGCATTTCTACGAGCGCTCGGCGACCTTCTCTCACGCAAGCGGCCAAGAGGCGGCAACCCGGCTGCTCGAACTCGGGACTCCTCCTGATGCGATTTTCTGCGTCAATGACGTGCTGGCCGTCGGCGCGATCGACGGCGCGCGGGCGCTCGGGGTACGGGTGCCCGAGAATTTGTGGGTGGTCGGCTACGACGACATCGAGATCGCCTCCTGGGGCGCTTATGACCTGACGACGGTGCGCCAGCCGATGGAGCAGATGGTCGCGCATGCGATCGACCTGCTGCTGGCCAAGATCGCCAACCGTGACAAGCCCCTCGAGCACAAGTGCTTTCCCAACGAACTGGTGATCCGCCGCTCGACCGGGCGGCAGCCGTTTCTAGGCGCCGACGAACCGCCAGCGCACAACAACTGCGGCACGACTGACCTTACCACCGGAACAACACTCCCATGACAAGACGACCACTTCGCAGCAACTTCGAGCCCGGCTCGCCCCGCTGGGCGGTACGCCGCGCGCAGTGGCGCGCGCTTGGACTGCGCGACGACGACCTCGACAAGCCCAAAATCGCGGTGATCAACACCTCGTCGGAGCTGTCGAGTTGCTTCAGCCACTTGGACGGGGTCGCGGCCCGGGTCAAGCAGGCGATCCGTGCTGCCGGCGCCCTCGCCTTCGAGGTCCGCACCGCGGCGCCCAGCGACTTCATCACCAGCGCCGGCCGGGATGGCCGCTACATCCTCGCGAGCCGCGACCTGCTGGTCAACGACATTGAAGTGCAGGTCGAAGGCGCGCTGCTCGATGGGATGGTCTGCCTCGCGTCGTGCGACAAGACGGCGCCGGGCCAGTTGATGGCGGCCGCGCGGCTCGATCTCCCGAGCATCATCGTGCCCTGTGGCTACCAGTTGCACGGCAGCCTCGACAATCGCGACATCGACATCGAGGAAGTCTACGAAAGCGTCGGCAAGGTCGCGACGGGCGAGATCTCGCTGCAACGCTTGGGCCAAATGTGCGATGTTGCGATCGGCGGCCCCGGCGTCTGTGCCGGCATGGGCACGGCCAACACGATGCACATCGCCAGCGAGGCGCTCGGCATGGCGCTGCCGGGCAGCACGCCAGTGCTCGCGAATAGCCCGCGGATGTTCGAGTATGCCGAGGCCGCCGGGCGCCGGATCGTCGACTTGGTCTGGGAGGATGTACGGCCGCGTAGCATCCTGACGCCGCAGGCGTTCGAGAACGCCGTGATGGTCGGACTGGCGCTATCGGCGTCGATCAACCTGGTGCGCCATCTGCAGGCGATCGCAATCGAAGCGCAGTGCCCCGTCGACCTCTACGAGCTGTACGATCGGCTTGGACCCAGGGTACCGCTGCTGTGCGCGGTGCGCCCCAACGGCACGACCCGCATCGGGGAACTCGAGATTGCCGGCGGCACCCGCGCGGTGCTCAAGCGACTAGAGAGCTTGGTGCATCGCGAGTCGCTGACCGTAGACGGGCGCACTTGGGGGGAGGTGCTCGCGGCTCCGGGTGATGTCGGGCCGGTAATTCGGACGATCGAAGATCCGATCTCGCGCAAACCGTCGGTAATCATCATGCGCGGCAACCTTGCGCCCGAGGGCTCGATCCTCAAGGTCGGCGATGCCAGCGCAAAGGAATCGGTCTTCACAGGCTGCGCGCTGGTGTTCTGGTCGCAGGAGGACGCGCTGCACGCTTTGCGTGACGGGCGGATCAAGGTGGGGACCGTGGCGGTGTTGTGCGGTATGGGCTGCCGTGGCGGACCCGGGATGGCATTGGCGTCGGGCTTCGTCGCGGCGGTCGACGGCGCCGGGTTTAGCACCGGCGTCGCGGTGCTGACTGACGGTCAGCTGTCAGGCCTAAACCGCGGCATCGCGATTGGACAGGTCTCGCCGGAGGCAGCCATGGGCGGCGTCATCGGCCTGGTCGAGGACGGCGACCCAATCACGATCGACATGGAGCTGCACACGGTGACGCTTGACGTACCGCAGGCCGAGATCGACGCGCGCCGTGAGCGCCAGCCGCTGCGCACGCCCGTGCGCGAGTATGGTTGGCTGTCGATCTACGAGCGGGTTGTCGAGCCGATGTCGAAGGGCGCAGTGCTGGTGCGCCCGCCGCGAGGGTCGCTGCGGTGATCCATCGCCCCAGCGCGCGCCGGTCCTACGCTCCCGGGGGCGCCTACGCCGACGCGAGCGCCTTGACCGAGTTCGCGCATCTGGCGGTGCGGGTAGATCCGGAAACGCCGCGAAAATACCTATTCACCAATCCTGGACAACCGTGCCGCCCAGCACTTCGCGGTCAACGATTACGAGGGTCATCGCCGGCACATGCAAAGCGTCAACCTTGCCGGCGACCGGCCCTTCGGCATTAAAGCGCTCGGCGCGTAGACCTGCCATGGAACGTACTACATCGATTCATGAATCTGCTCGCGAAACGCGGGTCATAGCCGAACCCGAGGTACTGGTGGTGGGCGGCGGCGCGGCCGGGATCGCCGCCGCCTGCGCCGCGGCGCGCGCCGGCGCGCGCGAGCTGCTGCTAGAGCGCTACGGTTTCCTCCGTGGCACGCTCACCCCCGTGACCCTCGGCGGGTTCTGCGGTACCCATGCCATCATCGGCGGTGCGCGGCGCGGCCG
>JANOOK010000134.1:0-16024 GCA_031421275.1 Sphingomonadaceae bacterium | reverse complement strand
CCGACGCAGTCGCTCTCGCTGGCGACGTGGTCGGTGGCGAAGGCGCTCGGTGTCGCGGACGATGCGGTGACGGTGCATCCGACGCTGCTCGGCGGCGGCTTCGGTCGGAAGTCCGAAAGCGACGCCTGCGTGCAGGCGGCGCTGATCGCCCGCGGGGTCAAGCGCCCGGTACAGCTGATCTGGTCGCGCGAGGAGGATTTTGCGCAGGACCGTTTTCGTCCCGCTGCTGCCGCCCGCATGCGCGCCGCGCTATCACCGCCGCAGGGCAGTCAGCCGCCGCGGATCACCGCCTGGGCGAGCAAGGTCGCGGTGCCCGACGTCGCGGTCGGCTTTATGAGCCGCAACCTGCCGGCGCTGGCGGGCAAGGTGAAGCCCAACGCCGCCGCGGTCGAGGGCAGCGTCGGTCTGCCATACGACTTCGGCTCGATGCTCGCCGAGCATGTGCCGGTCGACGTCGCGGTGCCGCTCGGCTTCTGGCGTTCGGTCGGGCACAGCTTTACCGCATTCTTCGTCGAGAGCTTTGTCGACGAGTGTGCGCACGCGGCCGGAACCGACCCCGGCGCGTTCCGGCTGGCGATGCTGGAAGGCAGCCCGCGCCATGCCGCCGTGCTCCGCGCCGCCCTGCATGCCGCCGGACCGCTCGGCGTGATCGAGCCCAATGTCGCGCGCGGCGTCGCGCTGCACGAAAGCTTCGGTAGCATCGTCGCCGAGGTGGCCGAGGTCGTCTGCAAGCCCGGCGAGAACCCGCTGGTCCGCCGTGTCGTGGCAGCGATCGACTGCGGCCCGGTGGTCAACCCCGACGGGGTACGCGCGCAGATCGAGGGCGGCATCCTGTTCGGGCTCGGCGCGGCGTTGAAGGGCCGTATCAGCTTCGACCATGGCCGTGCCGAACAGGTCAATTTCGACACCGCACCGATGCTGACGCTTGCCGAGGCTCCGGCCATTACAGTCGTCATCGTGCCAAGCGACGCGCCGATGGGCGGCGTCGGCGAGCCCGGCACGCCGCCGATCGCACCCGCCGTTGCGAATGCCATCTTCGCCGCGACCGGCCAGCGTCACCGTGACCTGCCTTTGATCAAGCAAGCGTGAGAGTGACGCGATGAACGCATTGCTCCCCAGTCCGATGGCGGCGTCGTCGCGGGCTCCGGGCGTCTACACCAGTGCGCTTCCGGCGGAACATCCGCCGGTAGCGTTTGGCAATATCGGCGTTCTGCTGGTCAATCTCGGCACCCCCGATGCGCCCAAGACCGGCCCGGTACGGCGCTATCTGGCGGAGTTCCTGTCGGACCCGCGCGTCGTCGAGCTGCCGCAAATCCTGTGGCAGCCGTTGCTGCGCGGCGTGGTGCTGACCACGCGGCCCAAGCGCACCGCGGCGAGCTATGCCAAGATCTGGGACCATGATGCGGCCGAGTCGCCGCTCCGCCGGATCACCCGCGCGCAGGCTGCGGCGCTGCAGGACGAGCTGGGCGATGCGGTGCTGGTCGACTGGGCGATGCGCTACGGAACGCCGTCGATCCCGGCACGGCTGGCAGTGCTCAAGGCGGCGGGCTGCGAGCGCATCCTGATCGCGCCGTTGTACCCGCAATATTCGAGCGCGACGACGGGCACTGTCAACGACAAGGTGTTCGATACGCTCAAGGGTTGGCGTTGGCAGCCGGCGCTGCGAACGCTGCCGCCGTATCACGACGATCCAGCGTACATCGACGCGCTGGCGAGTTCGGTCACGGCGCAACTGGCGGCGCTCGATTTCACCCCCGAGCTGCTGCTGGCGTCGTTCCACGGCATGCCGCGGCGGACGCTCGACAAGGGCGATCCCTATCACTGCCAGTGCCGCAAGACCGCGCGGCTGCTGGCGGAGCGGCTGTCGCAGGAGCGTCCGAGCTTGCCGCTGCGGGTCAGCTTCCAGTCGCGGCTGGGGCGTGCCGAATGGCTGCGGCCGTACACTGACGAGACGCTTGCGGCGCTGCCCGGCGAAGGCATCCGCAAGTTAGCCGTGATCGCGCCGGGGTTCTCGGCGGACAATCTCGAGACGCTGGAAGAGATTGCGATGCAGGGCCACGAGACCTTCGAAGCCGCCGGCGGCACCGAATTCGCCTATCTGCCATGCCTTAATGTCTCGACAGACGGCCTCACGCTTCTGCATAACATTGTGCGGCGCGAGCTCTCGGGCTGGCTGCCGCAGCGCTAATCAACTCAGGCGTAACATCGCCGGCACGGGGAGTTTCGTATGGCACGAGTAGCGATCGTCACAGGCGGCACGCGCGGCATCGGCGAGGCGATCTCGATGGCGCTACGCGATTCAGGCGTCACCGTCGCTGCGACTTACGGCGGCGACGCGGCGAAAGCTGCGGCGTTCACCGAACGCACCGGGATCGCCGCCTATCAGTGGAACGTCGCCGACCATCAGGCCTGCCTCGACGGTTGCGCCAAGGTCGAAAGCGAGCATGGCCCGGTCGACATCGTCGTCAACAACGCCGGGATCACCCGCGACGGCACGATCATGAAGATGACCTACGAGATGTGGCGCGAGGTGATGGACGTCAATCTCGGCGGTTGCTTCAACATGGCAAAGGCAACCTTTGCTGGCATGCGGGCACGCAAGTTCGGGCGCATCGTCAACATCGGCTCGATCAACGGCCAGGCCGGACAATACGGGCAGGTCAATTACGCAGCGGCGAAATCGGGCATCCACGGCTTCACCAAGGCGCTGGCGCAGGAGGGGGCGAAGTTCAACGTCACCGTCAACGCCATCGCGCCCGGCTATATCGACACCGACATGGTGGCGGCGGTGCCCGCCGATGTGCTCGAGAAGATCGTCGCCAAGATTCCCGCCGGACGATTAGGGCAGGCGAGCGAGATCGCCCGCGGCGTGCTGTTCCTGTGCAGCGATGATGCCGGTTTTGTCACCGGCTCGACGCTGTCGATGAACGGTGGCCAGCACATGTACTGAGATGGGGGCGGGGCTGGTGAAAGGCTCGGTGTCGATCGCCGGGCACCGCACGTCGCTGAGCCTCGAACCGGTATTCTGGAAGGCGTTGCGCGCTGCGGCGGCAACGCGCGGAGTGGCGCTCAATGCTGTCATTACGGAAATCGACGATGCGCGGACGACGAATTTGTCGAGCGCGGTGCGGGTATGGCTGTTCGAGCGGGCGCAGGCGGGGAGTAATTTGCCCTCGCACCTGTAAGTCAGCTTTCATTTCCCCGCTCATCCCGAGCGAAATCGAGGGCCCTGCGCGGAAATTGTGCGTCCCTCGACTGCGCTCGGGATGAGCGGACAAAGTCGTGCTCAACCTTACAATATTCAGCCCAGCTGCCCCACCGCCCGCTGGATCCGCAAGCACGCTTCCTCCAGCACCGCGTCAGCGGTCGCATAACTGATGCGGAAGGCCGGCGAACCGCCGAACGCCGCGCCGTGGACGACCGCGACGCCTTCGCTGTCGAGTAGGTAGCCCGCGATCGCCTCGTCGTCGGTGAGCACATCGCCCGAGGGCGTGCGCTTGCCGATCAGCCCGGCGCAATCGGGGTAGACATAGAACGCCCCCTGCGGCCGCGGGCAGCGCAGCCCCGGCGTCTGGTTGAGCATCGAGACGACGAGGTCGCGGCGCTTGGCAAAGGCGGCGTTGCGCTCTTCGAGAAAAGACTGGTCGCCGTTCAGTGCCGCGACGGTCGCCGCCATCGAGATCGAGCAGGGATTGCTCGTCGACTGCGACTGGATTTTCGCCATCGCCTTGATGATCGGCGTAGGCCCTCCTGCGTAACCGATGCGCCAGCCGGTCATCGCATAGGCCTTCGACGCGCCGTTGACCGTCAGCGTGCGCTCGTACAGCGCCGGCTCGACCTCGGCCAGCGTGGTGAACTCGAAGCCGTCATAGACGATGTGCTCGTACATATCGTCCGACAGGACGTGGACATGCGGGTGCCGCACCAGCACTTCCGCGAGCGCCGCCAATTCGGCCCGCGTGTAAGCCGCGCCGGTCGGGTTCGACGGCGAATTGAAGATCAGCCACTTGGTCGCCGGCGTGATCGCCGCGTCGAGCTGCGCGGGTGTCAGCTTGAACCCGGCATCGATGCCGCACGGCACGATCACCGGCGTCGCGCCCGCCAGCAGCACGATGTCGGGGTAGCTGACCCAGTAGGGTGCGGGGATGACGACCTCGTCGCCGGGGTCGAGCGTCGCCATCATCGCGTTGAAGATCGTGTGCTTACCGCCGACGTTGACGCTGATCTGGTCGAGGCCATAGTCGAGATGGTTGTCGCGCCTGAACTTGGCCTGGATCGCCGCCTTGAGTTCGGGAGTGCCGTCGACCTGCGTGTATTTGGTCTTGCCGGCGTGGATCGCGGCGATCGCGGCCTGCTTGACGAAATCGGGCGTGTCGAAGTCGGGCTCGCCCGCGCCGAGTCCGATGATGTCGTGCCCCGCGGCCTTGAGCTGCGCCGCGCGGTTGGTGACCGCCATCGTCGGCGACGGCTTGATGCGCTGGATCGCGGCGCTGAGCAGGGGCATGGGTCAGGTCCTTCAATGCGCGGGCGTTCTAAACGACGTGGTCGCGCGACGTCAAAGCGCGATTGACCACCAGCTGGAGGTGCAGGGCTGCGGCGCGTTGAAATTCTGCACCGGTTCTGATAGAACTTATGGAAGTGCAGCCGCAGAATACGATGCTGACCTGTAAATCCGGGGAGTCACGAAGATGTCGCATGCGAAGCTTCTGCAAGCTGCCTTGCTATCATTCGGCATCATCTTCTGCTTGGTTTACCCGCTGTCGATCATCTGGCCATCGGGATGGGCCTGGCATGAAGGGCCGCCTTACGCTTCGCATTACTTCGTGATGATCGTCGGTATTTATGCGACACTCGGGATATTCTTGATCCGTGCAGCTCGCGACCCGGCGGCACATCGGTCGTTGATCGAGTTCACCGTATGGTCGAGCGTCGTGCATGCGCTGATCATGGCGGTGCAGTCGTATGATCCGGGCATGCACATGGGACACATGCTGGGCGACGTGCCGGCGCTGCTGCTGGTGGCGCTGGTGCTCGGCTATCTGACCTATACCGGCGGTGCGCGACGGAAGCTCGCCTGAGCCGCGATCAGCGGAGCACCGCGGGTATCAGGCCTCGCAGGGCATTGCCGATCAGCAAGCCGCCGCCGAGATCGCCCACCCGCAATTCCGCCTCCTCTGCCGCGCCGCACGCGAGCAGTTCGGCGCGCAGAACGCCGGGCAGCAGCGGCCCACTCGGCGTAAGCAGCCGTCCGTCGCGCCTGACGAACAGCGAAGTGAAGCTGCCTTCGGTCAGCCTCCCGTCCGGCAGTACGAACAGCACCTCGAAGACCTCGCTTGCGGCCCGCGCCGCATCGTAGAAGCAGCGGTCGCTGGTCTTGTGACGCAGCCGCCAGTCGGCCGCATCGACCGGCAGCGGAACGGCCGCGACGATCACCGGCGTTGACGGCGGCGGCGGCAGCGCCCCGAGCTGCAAGCTAAGCGCGCCGCTCGGGGCGAGCAGCAGACGCAAGCGGGCCCCGCCCCCCGATACTGCCGCCGCCGCCGCGAGCACCGCCGCACAGATCGCATCACGGTCGCAGCGATGCCCGAGGAACCCCGCGCTCGCCGCCAGCCGGTCGAGATGGCGGGCGAGCAGCGGCACGCGGCCGTCCTCGACGCGCATCGTCTCGATCAGGTCGGGCGGCGGGCGGCGGTTCAGGAACGCCGCCTTGCTCAGGCACTCGCACCATTCGCTTAGCGGATCGCTATCGGCGACGATGCCTGCGCCGAGCCCGATCCGTGCGCGATTGCGGCCGGTCATTACCAGCGTCCGGATGGCGACGTTGAAGCTCGCGTTGCCGTCCGCGCCGATCGAGCCGATGCTCCCGGTGTATAGTCCCCGCGGCGTTGGCTCGGTAGCGGCGATGATCTCCATGGCGCGGATCTTGGGCGCACCGGTGATCGAGCCGCACGGGAAGATCGCCTCGATCACGTCGACCGCGCCGATACCCGCGCGCGCCGTCGCGGTGATGGTCGAAGTCATCTGCAACAGCGTCGGGTAGCGCTCGACGTCGAACAAGGCGGGGACCGCGACCGACCCGGATACCGCGACACGCGCGAGGTCGTTGCGCAGCAGGTCGACGATCATCAAATTTTCGGCGCGGTTCTTCGGGTCGGCGGCAAGCGCTGCGGCAGCCGCGTCGTCGGCACTGCGCGTCACCCCGCGTGCGGCGGTGCCCTTCATCGGGCGCGTGGTCAGCGCGTTTCCGCGGAGTTCGAAGAACAGCTCGGGCGAAAAGCTCAGTATCCATGCTCTGCCGGTGTGGATGAGCGCGCTATACGGTGCGGCCTGCGCGCGCCGGAGCCGCCGGTATAGGGCGAGCGGGTGGCCAAGCGTCGCGATGGTAGCGGCGAATGTCAGATTGGCTTGATAGATGTCTCCGGCGGCGATCAGCGCCTTTATCGCCTCAACGCTCGCAATATAGCTGGCGGCATCGATCGAGGGCACCGCCGGCCCGCCGCCGCCGGGACCCGCGAACGCCGCAAGCAAGGCGTCGACCGGGTCGTCGCCGTCGGCGCGCGTCAGGTGCATAGCGGTAGCGAAACGGCCGAACCACATCAGCGGCAAGCCGTCGGTCGCGCCCTCGGCAGGATCGCGCGGGCCCGCGCCGGCAAGCTTCGGCTCAAGTCCGTACCCCGCCTCGAAGCCGATGAACCCCGCGACCTCGCCTGCCGCCGCGCGCAACCGGTCGAGCGCCGGTCGAATCTCGGCCATCGTCGTCGCGTCGATCGTCTCGCCCGGCCCGGTGAACAGCCGCGCGGTGCCTTGGCGCACATCGTCGAGCAGCACGAACGGCAGGATCGGATCGAAGCGCGTCATCGCCGCCACTCATCGCACGGCGAGTTGGGATTTAGCCAGATTGCCCCGCCCAGGCGCGACGCCGCGGCTTGCGCTCCATCCGCGGCTGCGCCATCTCGTAGACATGAGTATGCCCGCCTCGCCGCCGCTTCAGGCCGTCATCATCCCGGTGACCCCGCTGCAGCAGAATTGCACCTTATTATGGTGTACTGCGACGATGCGCGGCGCGTTCGTCGATCCCGGCGGCGATCTCGACCAGCTGAAAGCGGTGGCGAAACAGCACAATGTCGTGGTCGAAAAACTGCTGATCACGCATGGGCATATCGACCACTGCGGCATGGCGGGCGTGCTTGCGGCCGAGCTCGGCGTGCCGATCGAGGGGCCGCAGATCGAGGACAAATTCTGGATCGACCTCGCGCCGACGATCGGCACGCAATACGGTTTGCCCGAGGCAACGGCGTTCACCCCCGATCGCTGGCTCGATCAGGGCGACACGGTGACCGTGGGCGAACTGAGCTTCGCGGTGCATTACACTCCCGGCCACACGCCGGGGCATATCGTCTTCCACCATGCGCCGTCGCAGCTGGCGCTGGTCGGCGACGTGCTGTTTCAGGGCTCGGTCGGGCGCACCGATTTTCCGCGCAGCAACCATGCCGACCTGATCGAGTCGATCGTGACGCGCCTTTGGCCGATGGGCGACGCGACCGCGTTCGTCCCCGGTCACGGCGCGATGTCGACGTTCGGCGTCGAGCGCCGCTCGAATGCCTTCGTCGCCGATACGGTGTTAGCGGCTTAGCCCGAGGATCAGCGCCCAGACGCTGGTGCCGGTCAGCACGATAAACGTCGTCATCGTGCCGAAGATGCGGAACGCGTTGGGGGCCGGCATCGCCATGCCGATCGCGTGCGCAATCCGCGCCGCGACCAGCGCCGTGCCGATCGACCACAGCCATGGCCCGCGCGCCACCCACAGTTCGATGATCGCCATCAGGATGAGGATCATCGGCACATATTCGGCAAAGTTGGCGTGCGCCCGGATACGTCCCAGCAGCGTATCGTTGCTGCCGTCGCCGAGCGATATCTTGGAGGTGACGCGCACCTGGATGACGCGGTAGCTGAGCACGAAGTAAATGAGCCCGAGCAGCCCGGCGGTGGTCAGCGTTGCGGCGAGATGCATGATTTGTCCCCTCGATCTAGGCAGCCGCTATGCAAGTTTCGGATCGCCGCTGCAACCAATCGCAGCGTTGTCGGTTGGAGCCGTATCGACCACGCAAGGAGACTGACGATGAACGAAGACCGGATCGACGGCGCGCTGAAGAAAGTCGGCGGCAACATCAAGGAAGGCGTCGGCAAGATGCTCGGTGACACCAAGCTGGAAACCGAAGGCAAGGCCGAAAAGGTCGAAGGCAAGGTCCAGAACACCGTTGGCGGTGCCAAGGATGCTATTCGCGGCGAGTAAGCCGTTCGACACGGCAGGAGCGAACGGCCGCCCCACCCGGGGCGGCCGTTCGTCGTTCGGGCGGTGATTGCAATGCCGGCATGCTGCCGACTTTGACTTGCAACATCGGCGTAAATGGCTAATGTCTCGCATCAACCCGGTTTCGGGGGGTTCACGGCTGTCGCCTGCGCGACGTTCGGCTCGCGAGCGCTCCTTTTTGAACTGACAGAGACAGGTGCCGTATGGCCGTTCCGAAACGCAAGACCTCGCCCTCGAAGCGCAATATGCGCCGTAGCCATCATGCGCTGGTCGCGACGCCGTTTCAGGAGTGCCCGAACTGTGGCGAGCTCAAGCAGCCGCATCACTTGTGCAACGCCTGCGGCCATTACAACGGCCGCGAGGTCGTCGAAGTCCAGGCCTGAAGCTTAGCTTGATCGTCGTCACCCGGCCGTATCTGCCCGCCGTGCTGACTGGCCAACGATGACCTTCCCGTCGAACAGCGAGCGCCCGATAATCGCGCTCGACGTCATGGGCGGCGACGGCGGGCCGGCGCTGGTCATCGCTGCCGCCGAACTCGCGCACGAGCGTTATCCCAGGCTGCAGTTCCGGCTTTATGGGGTCGAGGCCAATATCCGCGCCGAGTTGGCACGCGCGCCGCGGGTGACCTCGAACTCGGTGGTGGTGCATACCGCCGAAGTTGTCCTCAACACGGACAAGCCCGGCCAGGTTCTGCGCCGCGGCCGCGGTACCTCGATGGGTATGGCGATCGCGGCGGTGAAGGCCGGCGAAGCGCATGGCGCGGTCTCGGCGGGCAATACCGGCGCGCTGATGGCGCTTGCCAAGCTGACGCTGCGGACGATGGACGGCATCGACCGCCCGGCCCTGGCGGCGCTGCTGCCGACGCTCAAGTCTGATTCGGTGATGCTCGATCTGGGTGCGAACACCGAGTGCGATGCCGAGAACCTCGTGCAGTTCGCGGTCATGGGCGCGGCGTTCGCGCGAACCGTTCTGGGGTTGTCGCGACCGCGGGTGGCGCTGCTCAATATCGGCGAGGAGGAGCTCAAGGGCACGGACGAACTGCGCGATGCGGCGGCGTTGCTTCGCGCCGTGCAGCTGCCGATGCAGTTCGAGGGCTTCGTCGAAGGTGATAAGATCGGCCGCGGCGACGTCGACGTGATCGTCACCGATGGCTTCTCGGGTAACATCGCGCTTAAAACCGCCGAAGGTACCGGACGGCTGGTCACCGGACTGCTGGCGCAGGCGTTTCGGACCTCGTGGCTGTCGCAACTCGGTTACCTGCTTTCGCGCGGGGCGTTACGGGCGCTGGCGCGGCATCTTGATCCCAATAATCACAACGGCGCGGTTTTCCTCGGGCTGAACGGCGTCATCGTGAAAAGTCACGGCAGTGCCAACGTTCGCGGCTTCGCCAACGCCATCGGCGTCGCACACGACCTGATCGCCGACGACATCACCCGGCGCATCTCGAACGATCTCGCCAACTTCCGCGCGCATCGCCCGGCGCTGGCTCCAATCGTCACCGCGCCCGACCCGGCGACCGCGTGAGACGCTCGGTTATCGTCGGCACCGGGAGCTATTTGCCTGAGCGCGTGCTGACCAATGCCGATCTTGCAGCGCGGATCGACACCAGCGACGCATGGATAGTCGAGCGCACCGGCATCCGCGAGCGTCACATCGCGGCAAGTGGCGAGACAACCTCGGATCTCGGGGTCGCCGCGGCACGCCGCGCGCTCGACATGGCGGCGCTGACCGCGGGTGCTATCGATCTGGTGATTGTCGCCACCGCCACGCCCGACCAGACCTTTCCCGCCTGCGCCACCGTCGTCCAGCACAAGCTCGGCATGACCCGCGGCGTGGCCTTCGATGTCGCAGCAGTGTGCTCGGGCTTTTTGTTCGCGCTCGGCGTTGCCGACGCGATGCTGGTGACCGGCGCGGCCGAAACGGCGCTGGTTATCGGTGCCGAGACGTTCAGTAGGATCCTCGATTGGGACGACCGCGGAACCAGCATATTATTCGGCGACGGCGCTGGTGCGGTTGTGCTGCGTGCCGAGACCGGCACCGGCAGCACCGATGACCGCGGCATCCTCGCGCACCGGCTGCACTCGGACGGGCAGCACAATCAACTGCTCTATGTCGATGGCGGGCCAGCGACGACCGGCACCGTCGGCAAGCTGCGCATGAAAGGCCGGGAGGTCTTCCGGCATGCGGTCACTAATCTTGCCGCAGTAATGACCGAGACGCTTGATGCGGCCGGACTGACCGCCGCCGATGTCGCGTGGGTCGTGCCGCATCAAGCCAATCTGCGGATATTAGAAGCCACTGCGAAGAAGCTCGGGCTACCAATCGAGCGCGTTATCGTCACCGTCGACCGCCATGCGAATACCTCTGCGGCCTCGGTCCCGTTGGCGCTCGATACAGCGGTGCGCGATGGCCGTATTAAAGCAAATGATTTATTGCTATTGGAAGCGATGGGCGGCGGCTTCACCTGGGGAGCCGCGGTGATTCGTTGGTAGTGGGCATCGGTGACAGGGGGTAGGGGCGATGGCGAGT
The DNA here is from genome assembly GCA_031421275.1 of Sphingomonadaceae bacterium. GTDB lineage: Bacteria > Pseudomonadota > Alphaproteobacteria > Sphingomonadales > Sphingomonadaceae > Polymorphobacter_B. The sequence goes on along the minus strand of JANOOK010000134.1, from coordinate 5,184 downwards.
GTTATGGAATTGAGCAAGCCCGCACCGGTAAAGGTGCGCCGAGTTGCACCGCCGGTTCCGCCGAGCATGACGCGCGCTGATTTGTGCGAGGCGGTTCATCAGGAGATTGGCTTGTCGCGTGCCGAGTCGTCGACGCTGGTCGAGACGGTATTGTCGCATATCAGCGATACACTTGTCGGCGGCGATAACGTCAAGATCTCTTCGTTCGGCAGCTTTGTCCTCCGGCAGAAGGGCCTGCGCGTCGGGCGTAACCCGAAGACCGGCGAGGAAGTGCCGATCGAGCCGCGCACGGTGCTGACGTTTCGGCCGAGCCAGTTGCTGCGCGAGCAGATCAACGTAGGTAGTGGAGCCTGATGGCGGAGAAGCGCCTGACACCGAGGCCGGCCACAAAGTCGAGTACGGCGTTCCGCACGATTAGCGAGGTAGCCGCGGACGTCGGTGTGCAGCAGCATGTGCTGCGGTTCTGGGAAACCCGTTTTCCTCAGATCGAGCCGATCAAGCGCGGCGGCAATCGCCGCTACTATCGGCCTGCCGATGTCGACCTGCTGAAACAGATCAGCCGGTTGCTGTATCAGGACGGCTACACGATCAAGGGTGTCCAGCAGCTGCTCGGGCGCACCGACGGCGGCGAACGCGCTGCTGGCCCGGACGTGATCCGCGACGGCGTCCCGGCGGCGCGGTCGCCAAGACCGACCCAGGCGCGCCCGATCGCCATTGCAGAGATGGCTGAGATGCCTGCTCTGGCCGCAATCCGGGCGCAGCTCGCGGCGGCGCTGGCGGCGGCGCGCGCGCTCTGAGGCGGCAGCGATGAAGACCGTTGCCGTGTTCAGCGTCAAGGGCGGTGTCGGCAAGAGTGCGCTCGCGGTCAACCTCGCTTACGCTTCCGCGACGCAAAGCGCCCGGCGGACGTTGCTGTGGGACCTCGATGCGCAAGGTGCGGCGACATTCACGCTACAGCTCGAAGCGAAGCCGGGCGCGACGGCGCGCAAGCTGTTCGCCGAGGATGCCGGGATGGACTCGCTAATCCAGGCGAGCGTCTATCCGCGGCTCGATGTGCTCGCCGCCGATCCGTCGCTGCAGCAGCTCGAACGCCAAATCACTGCGCTCGATAAAGCCAAGCGACTGAAAAAGATTCTGAAAAAGTTGGCCGGCGACTATGACCGTGTCGTCATCGATTGCCCGCCGGGGCTGACCGAACTTGCCGAGCAGGTATTCCGCGCCGTCGATCTCATCGTCGTGCCGATGCTGCCGTCGCCGCTGTCGGAGCGGGCTTACGAGCAGCTTGCGCGGCATCTTGCCCAGCATCATCGCGGCGGGCCCGCGGTGATCCCGGTGTTCACGATGGTCGACCGCCGCAAGGCGCTGCACAAAAGCGTCGTCGACGGCCTGCCCGAGCAGCTGACGATCCCGTATGCCAGCGCCGTCGAGCAGATGGGTGTGCACCGCGCTCCAGTCGGCGCGACGGTACCGAACAGTGCGGCGGCCCGGGGGTTCAATACGCTATGGACCGTCGTCGAGCGCCGGCTGCTGCAGCCCGCGCTGCCCGAAGCTCCGATCGCCTGAGCGGAGCTTCGGGCAGCGCGGAAAAACATGGGCATCGTTGGTTTGTCGCGCCGTGACGTTACTCACCTGCACCGACAGGAATGGCGACCGCTCGTCGCCACCCGATCGCTCCTTTCACGTCCCGCAATGATCTGGTAACACACCAGATGTAGTGCTTGCGGCGATAAGGAGCGGATAATGTCGATGACGACTTCATCGCCCCTTGCTCGGCTCGTCACCGAAGTCGACCGCCCCACCAGCGTCAAATCTTCAGAACCGGTTTGGAGCGTTGAAGACGACGACGTTCAGCCGCGCGGCAAGCTGAAGTTCAGGACGGTCTGGATCTCCGATTTTCACCTCGGCACATCGGGGTGCAATTCCGAGCTGCTGCTGGGCTTTTTGAAGGCGGTTCAGCCCGATGTCCTCTACCTCGTCGGCGACATCATCGACGGCTGGCGTCTGCGGCGCGGTTGGTACTGGCCGCCGGCGCACAACGACATTGTCCGCCGCATCCTGAAGCTCGCCAACAAGGGTACCCGCGTCGTCTACATTCCGGGCAACCACGACGAGATGCTGCGCGACTATACCGGACTGAGCTTCGGCGGCGTCGAGGTCGTCTCCGAGGCGGTGCATGTCACGGCCGACGGCAAGCGGCTGCTGGTGCTTCACGGTGACGAATTCGACGGCGTCGTGCTCTACGCCAAGTGGCTGGCGTTCCTCGGCGACTATGCCTACGCCGCGCTGCTCCGGCTCAATATCGTGTTCAATGTGATCCGGCGGCGCTTCGGGCTACCCTACTGGTCGCTGTCGGCGCATCTCAAGAAGAAGGTCAAGAACGCCGTCGCGTTCGTCTCGCGGTTCGAGGAAGCGGTCGCGCATGCCGCTGCCGAGCGCGGCGTCGACGGCGTCGTCTGCGGCCACATCCACTGCGCCGAAGTCCGCCAGTTCGGCGGCGTGACCTACTATAACGACGGCGACTGGGTCGAGAGCTGCACCGCGCTTGTCGAGCATCGCGACGGGCGGCTTGAGATCATCGACTGGGCAGCACGCGTCGCGGCGCGCGGTGCCGGCTCCGTCGCCGAACCGGTGCTCGAACCCGAACTGCCGCTTGGGGTCGCGATTGCCTCAGCGTGACTAACGCGATTCGCAGCGAGGTCGAACCTAACTCCGCTCATCCCGAGCGAAGTCGAGGGACCTGCCCGGAAATTGTGCGTCCCTCGACTTCGCTCGGGATGAGCGCGATTGCTTCCGGTGTAGAGGCAAGAGATTTGAGCGCGTGAGGATCACCCTCGTCAGCGATGCGTGGACGCCGCAGGTCAACGGCGTCGTGCGGACGCTGACCACCACCGTCGCGATGCTGCTGCAGCGCGGGCATGCGGTGCAGACGATCACGCCCGACCTGTTCCTCTCGGTGCCGTGCCCGAGCTACCCGGAAATCCGCCTCGCGCTGACCAGCCCGCGGCGGATCGCGCGGCTGATCGACGGGTTTCGGCCCGAAGCGGTGCATATCGCCACCGAAGGCCCGCTCGGGTGGCTGGCGCGGCGCTGGTGCATCGGCCACGGCGTGCCGTTCACGACCTCGTTCCATACGCGCTTTCCCGATTACGTCGCCGCCCGCACCGGCCTCCCGCCCCGGCTGCTGTGGCGCTGGCTGGCACGCTTCCATGCGCCTGCGCGGCACGTGCTGACCGCTACCGCGCGGCTCGCAGCCGAGCTCCACGAGCACGGCATCCGCTCGACCCGGCTGTGGTCGCGCGGCGTCGATCTCGGTCAGTTCAACGCGCGGATCCCGCCGCCGCCGAGCTATGCCGGGCTGCGACGCCCGATCCAGCTGTACGTCGGACGCGTCGCGGTCGAGAAAAACATCGCGGCGTTCCTCGTGATCAACGTGCCAGGGACCAAGGTGGTCGTCGGCAACGGTCCCGAGCTGGAAGCGCTGCAGAAGCGTTATCCAGAGGTGGTGTTTCTCGGCGCGCTGCACGGTCACGACCTCGCCGCCGCTTATGCCGGAGCCGATGTGTTCGTCTTCCCGAGCCGCACCGACACCTTCGGGCTGGTGATGATCGAAGCCTTGGCCTGCGGCGTGCCGGTCGCGGGATTTCCGGTCGCCGGTCCGCTCGATGTCGTCGGCGACGACGGCTGCGGCACGGTCGAGGGCTGGCACGTCCGCGTCGGGGCGGTGGACGCGGACCTCGGCGAGGCGATCCGGTTGGCGCTGACCGCCCGCCGTGCCAACTGTGCGCGCTATGCGCAGTCGTTCAGCTGGGACCGCTGCCTCGATCAGTTCCTGACCGCGCTCGCCGAAATCGACGAGCTGCCGCTCGCTGCCTGAGCACCGGCGGCCTGATTTACCCGCGCCACCGGCGGAGCATTCTCCCAGCCGCCGCCGAGCGCCTTGAACAGGCTGATCTGGTCGCTCGATTGCGCCGCTTCGGACACCGCCAGCAGCGCCTGCGTGTTGGCCAACGTGCGCTCGGCATCGAGCACGGCGAGGAAGTTCTCGCGCCCGGCACCGTAGCGCAGCCGGACGATGCGCGCCGCTTCGGCGTTGAAGTCGCGGGCGCGCTGCAGTGAGGCGTAGCGCTCGCCTTCGCCCGCGAGCGCCGCCAGCGCGGTCTCGGTGTCCTGCAGCGCGGTCAGCACGACACCGTCGAAGCTTGCCAGCGCGCCCTCGTTGCTGGCGCGCGCCTCGGCGATGCGGGCGCGGGCGACCGCGACATTGGGAAACGTCCAGCTGATCAGCGGCCCGACGTTGAAGGTCAGCCCGGCGCTACTGAACAGCGCACCGGGCGTCAGCCCCGAGCTGCCGACCGCGCCGCCGAGTGTCACCTGCGGGTACAGCGCCGCAGTCGCGACACCGATGCGCGCCGTCGCAGCAGCGAGATTGCGGTCGGCCTCGCGGATATCGGGGCGGCGCTGCAGCAGCGCGGTCCCATCGCCGACGGGCAACGGCGTCGTCAGCCGCGGCGGGCGGATGCAAGCCGCTGCGGCGGGCAGTTGCATCTCGGGAGCCTGCCCGGTCAGCACCGCCAGCCGGAACAGCGCGACGCGGCGGTTGGCGGCGTAGGTCGGCAGCGTCGCGCGGGTCTCCTCGAGTAGCGCGCGGGCGCGCGCCACGTCGAGCGGCGTGCCGCGTCCGGCGGTGTACAGTCGCTCGGTCAGGCCGAAGGTGGCCGTCTGCAGCTGCAGCGATTGCTGCGCGACGCCGAACTGCTCACCCGCGGCGCAGGCATCGGCATAAGCGCGGGTGGTCTCGGCGGCGACGGTAACGCGGACGAAATCGCGCGCCGCCTCGGTCGCCGCCGCATCGGCGCGCGCCGCGGCGATGGTGCGCCGGACCCGCCCGAACAGGTCGAGCTCGTAGCTGACGTCGAGCGCGGCGCTATAATATTGCGACTCGAAGCGGCCGGCGGTCGACGAGGTGCCGGTAGTAGTCGTGCCTCTGCCCCCTGTGCCGCTGCCGCCTGTACCGGTGCCAGTGCCGCCAGTCCCCGTGCCACCCGTTCCCGACCCGCCAGTCCCGGTTCCGCCCGTTCCCGTGCCAACGTTTGTGCCGGTCGCGCTTCCACCACCAGCCGATCGCGAATAGCCGCCGGTCGCGACGATCGTCGTGCTCGGCAGCCGCCCCGCCCGCGCTTCGGA
>JANOOK010000133.1:0-11320 GCA_031421275.1 Sphingomonadaceae bacterium | reverse complement strand
TTCCTTGGCGACGGTGACGCCGTCCTTGGTGATGCGCGGCGCACCGAACGACTTCTCGATGACGACGTTGCGGCCCTTCGGACCGAGCGTCACCTTGACCGCGTCGGCGAGGATGTCGACGCCGCGCAGGATGCGCTCACGGGCGTCGCGGCTGAACTTGACGTCTTTGGCTGCCATGTTGATTTCCTTTGAATATTATAGAGTGGCTTCGGAAGGCGTCGGCGCTCAGGCGCTCATGACGCCCAGAACATCGCTTTCCTTCATGATCAGCAGGTCTTCGCCGTCGACCTTGATCTCGGTGCCCGACCACTTGCCGAACAGGATCTTGTCGCCGGCCTTGACGTCCATGGGGGTGATGCTGCCGTCATCGGCGCGCGCGCCCGAGCCGACGGCGACGATCTCGCCTTCCTGCGGCTTTTCCTTGGCGGTGTCGGGGATGATGATGCCGCCGGCGGTCTTCTCTTCGGCTTCGACGCGGCGGACCAGCACGCGGTCGTGGAGCGGACGGAATTTCATGGGTGCATCCTCGATTGTTGGAGCGAATAGGGGTGCGCTGGCACTCGCAACCGGCGACTGCTAACGACGTCGGGCATATGTCGCTGCGATGAATGGAAGTCAAGGCGAGCTGTGGCAAATTCGACGATGCCACCGCGTTACTTCGGGTATTTTTCGATCGGAAGTTGACGAAATTGACGACCCTCCCGCTCTGGAAAACATGCTATCTTAACTTGCTGTTAAGACTGGCTTCTCATTTAGATCCGCGACCACATGGCATCCTCGCGGGCGACCATATTTATGTGGTGGCCGTAACCGGACTGGTGCAGTGTAGGAAAGTGTTTTGTCGATCGGTTGGGCAGCGCCGCCGTTGGGTGTATTTGCGTCGGGCTGCCAGCGGCTCGGGAGGTGAAGGCGGTGCGCGAACTGATCCTGTCCATGGCCATGTCGCTCGATGGCTTCGTCAGTGGTCCCGGAGGCGAGATCGACTGGGTGTTCGGCGGGGACCAGGCGGCGATCGCCTGGAAGGTAGCGACCGTATCTGACGCCAGCCTGCATATCATGGGCAGCCGGACGTTTCGCGACATGGCAGCCTTTTGGCCGACCGCCACCGGGGCGTTCGCGTCGCCGATGAACGAGATCCCCAAAACGGTTTTTTCGAAGCAGGGGAGGGCGATCCTGACTACGGCGGCCACTGGCGCGGGAAGGTGGGACGAGGCCGATGTGGCCGGCGGCGATCTGGCCGATGACATCGCCGGATTGAAGGCGCGCGACGACCGGCCGATCGTCGCGCATGGCGGTGCCGCTTTCGCGCGCAGCCTTATCGCCGCGGGGCTCGTCGACCGTTACGCCTTATTGGTCTACCCGATCGCGCTCGGCCGGGGCGAGCCGATCTTCAGCGCTCTCGCGGCGCGGCGACGTCTCGAGCTGGTCGGCACGCAGGCCTTTCCGGGAGGCACGGTGGCGCAGGTCTATCGCCCGGCGTGACCGCTCCGCTCGGACCGCTGATCGAGGGGCTGGCACTGCGCCGCACGGTCTGGCATAGGCTGCCCTGCATGCGGGTATAGCTCAGTGGTAGAGCACCAGCCTTCCAAGCTCGTGATGCGGGTTCGATTCCCGCTACCCGCTCCATTCCCCACTGAATTCGCTCGTGCCGTTCGGCGCACCGGGCTATGTCATGCGCTGTTGCGTGCTGGGGGCAGCAGCAGGGGGGGGGCATCATGAGCAAATCGCTGCGCTTGTCGGAAAAGTGGTTCAACCGCAGCCTCTGGCTGGTCGCGGTGATCTTTGCAGGCTTCCTGATCAGCCTCGGCGCGTCGATCGTCGGTGACCTGCCGCGGGTCAAGCGGCAGCTGCAGCGCGACGACTTCATCGACACGCGGGCCGCGGCCCCGTTGCGCGCTGCGGCCGTGCGGTCGAAGCAGGCGCAGACCGCGGCGCAGGCGAACCTCGATCAGGCGACGCTGCTGCTCGCGTCGGCGCAGCGAGCCTATGCGAACGCAAAGGAGACTTTCGCCAATTGGATCGCGACGCGAACCGCGACGAGCCTGCCGAGCCAGGATGCCGAACTGGTGGCGCGCACCCGCACGCTCGATGGGCTCAAGGCAGCCGAAGCCGAAGCGCAGCGCAAGGTCGACGCGCAGAGCCAGATCAACCTCGACGCGTCGCAGGCGATCGCTCGTGATCAGGCCAAACTCAAACTGCTCGAGGACAGCGCCGATCGACGCCTGGCCGCGGCGATGCGCAGCGCCGAACTGCGGGTCTTCGGCTACCGGCTGGCGCTCACCCTGCCATTGCTCGTCATCGCCGGCTATCTGTTCGCGCGGCAGCGCAAGAGCCGGTGGTGGCCGTTCGTCTGGGGCTTCATCTTGTTCGCGCTATACGCCTTCTTCGTCGAGCTCGTGCCCTACCTGCCCGACTATGGCGGCTACATCCGCTCGATCGTCGGGATCATCATTACCGTACTTGTCGGCCGTTATGCGATCCTCGCGTTGAACCGGTACATCGCGAAGCAGCGCCTTGCCGAGGAGCAACCCAGCGATATCCGGCGCAAGGACCTCAGCTACGATAACGCGCTGTCGTTGCTGAAGAAGAATGTCTGTCCCGGCTGCGAGCGTCCAGTCGATCTGAAAGACCCCGCTGTCGACTTCTGTCCGCATTGCGGCATCGGGCTGTTCGACCACTGCGCAGCCTGCACCGAGCGTAAGAGCGCGTTCGCCAAGTTCTGCCCGTCATGTGGAACGCCGCCGCGTATCGCGGACGCGCCCCTGCTGGTCCCGGTTAGCTGAAACTGCTTGCTCCAAACCCGCCCTGCCGCTACAGCGCCGTTCCCGTACCCGGAGGAGTGTAGCTCAGTTGGTAGAGCATCGGTCTCCAAAACCGAGGGCCGGGGGTTCGAGCCCCTCCACTCCTGCCACCTTGACGGGGGCAACGAAGGGTACGATCTGAAGCGTTGACGACCAGCCGCAGGGCACCGGTTCAGGTGCGACGGCTGGTCGAAGTTGTTGGTAAAAGGTTGAACGGTTAGCCGTATGGCGAAGACTTCCCCGAGCGAATTCGTTCGCCAGGTGCGCGCCGAGACCGCCAAGGTCAGCTGGCCGACGCGCCGCGAGACGATCACCACGACGATCATGGTGCTGATCATGACGTCGGTGTTGTCGGTGTTCTTCCTCGGCGTCGATCAGGTGCTCGGCCGGCTGGTCAAGCTGCTGCTCAGCCTCGCGAACTAAGGGTCAGACATGTCGTCGCGCTGGTATATTATCCACGCCTATTCGGGCTTCGAGAACAAGGTCCGCGACGCGATCATGGTTGAGGCGGCGCGCAAGGGCCTCGACGCGTTCATCGACTCGGTCGAAGTGCCGGTCGAGAAGATCACCGAAGTCCGCCGCGGCTAGAAGGTGACGTCGGACCGCAAGTTCTTCCCGGGCTATGTGCTCGCCAAGCTGGCGATGAACGACGACATCTATCACCTTGTCAAGAACACCCCGAAGGTCACCGGCTTCCTGGGGCAACAGAACAAGCCACAGCCGATCAGCGAAGCCGAAGCGGCGCGCATTCTGAACACCAAGGCGGAGGAACTGGTCTCGACCGCCAAGCCCAAGCTTAAGGTCAACTACGAGATCGGCGATCAGGTCAAGGTTTTGGACGGGCCGTTCGCGTCGTTCAACGGACTGGTCGAGGAACTCGACTTCGACCACGGCCGGGTCAAGGTATCGGTGTCGATCTTCGGCCGCGCCACCCCGGTCGAGCTGGCTTTCGAGCAGGTCGAGAAGCCGAAGTAAGCATCTAAGCGTCACGTCAACTGTGGGAGGCTTCGCGGCCGTTCGCACCACATTTAGGAGAGTGCCGTCATGGCAAAGAAGATTACCGGTTACATCAAGCTGCAGGTGTCTGCAGGCGAGGCCAAGCCAAGTCCGCCGATCGGTCCGGCGCTGGGTCAGCGCGGCGTCAACATCATGGAGTTCTGCAAGGCGTTTAATGCCAAGACCTCCGAGATGGAGAAGGGCACGCCGATCCCCACCGTCATCACCGTGTTCGCCGACAAGTCGTTCACCTTCATCACCAAGACGCCGCCGGCCTCGTTCCTGATCAAGCAGGCGGCTGGCCTCAAGGCGGGCGGCAAGACACCGGGCAAGGGTGACTTCGCCGGCAAGGTGACCAGCGCCCAGATCCGCACGATCGCCGAGGCGAAGATGAAGGACCTGAACGCGAATTCGGTCGAGATGGCGATGCGGACGATCGAGGGCAGCGCGCGCTCGATGGGTCTCGAAGTGGTGGAGGGTTAAATGGCCGCGAGCAAGAAGCAGAAGGCGCAGGCCGCCAGCGTCGACCGCGAGAAGCTGTACGACCTCGACGCCGCGCTCGGCATGGTCAAGGCCAACGCCACGTCGAAGTTCGACGAGACCATCGAGGTCGCGATCGGGCTGAATGTGGACCCGCGCCACGCCGACCAAATGGTCCGCGGTGTCGTCACGCTGCCCAAGGGCACCGGCAAGACGGTCCGCGTCGCGGTGTTCGCGCGCGGCGCCAAGGCCGAGGAAGCGACAACCGCCGGAGCCGACATCGTCGGGGCCGAAGACCTGTTGGCGATCGTCACCGACGGCAAAATCGATTTCGACCGCTGCATTGCGACGCCCGACATGATGGGCCTTGTCGGGCGGCTCGGCAAGGTGCTCGGGCCCAAGGGCCTAATGCCGAACCCCAAGCTCGGCACGGTGACGATGAACGTCGGCGATGCGGTCAAGGCGGCCAAAGGCGGCCAGGTCGAATATCGGGTCGAGAAGGCCGGCATCATCCACGGCCTGCTCGGCAAGGCGAGCTTCTCGCAGTCCGACCTGCGCGCCAACTTCGATGCGCTGCTCGGGGCGGTCGTCCGCGCCAAGCCGTCGGGTGCCAAGGGCAAGTATCTGCAGAAGGTCGCGCTGAGCTCGACGATGGGTCCGGGTGTCAAGGTCGACACCGAGACTGTCGGGGTAAACGCGTAGATAACGTTGTCATCCCGGCCTTCGCCGGGATGACAACAACCAGTTTAGTGGCGGGCTCTCGCTCGTTACTGATACCGTCCGAGATTGCAGGCGTCCGCAAGGACTTAAACCAGCCAGCATGAGACGGGGAGAGTTTTCCGGTGCCGCCGTGCGGTGGCGCGACCGGGTCTGCGTTCGCGCAGGCGACGACCCCTCGGACGGGCCAGCGGTGGCCCGCAACGGTCACCTTTGGCTCAAACAGGCCGTCTGGAATCGTCCGGGCGGCCGTGAGTAGAAGGAGAGAGCATGGATCGCGCTCAGAAGACCGAGCAGGTTACCGGCCTCGCCAAGACTTTGTCCGAGACGAGTGTGGTCGTCGTTGCACGCAACCACGGTCTCACGGTGGCGCAAGTCACCGATCTACGGACGAAGATGCGGGCGGCCGGAGCGACCTTCAAGGTCACCAAGAACCGCCTCGCGCGCATTGCGCTCGAGGGTACGCCCTACCAGCCGCTCGGCGAGATGCTGACCGGCCCGGTAGGTTTCGCCACCTCGGTCGACCCGGTCGCCGCTGCGAAAGTAGCGGTCGACTTCGCGAAGACGAACGACAAGTTCGAACTCGTGGGTGGGGCGATGGGAGCGACGATGCTCGACGTCAACGGTGTCAAAGCCCTGGCCGAGCTGCCGTCGCTCGATGAACTGCGTGCCAAGATCGTGGGCCTCGTCCAGGCACCCGCGACGAAGCTGGCGCAGCTCGTCAACGCCCCGGCGGGCAAGCTCGCCCGGGTGTTCGGTGCGTACGCACTCAAGGACGCCGCATAACCCGCGCGCGGGACAACTTCGTTCAACAATATCAGGGGCTACGGCCCCGCATGGAGATACCACATGGCTGACCTACAGAAGATCGTCGACGAACTCAGCACGCTGACCGTGCTCGAAGCTGCCGACCTTGCGAAGCTGCTCGAAGAGAAGTGGGGCGTGTCCGCCGCCGCGGCCGTCGCCGCCGGCCCCGCCGCTGCCGGTCCGGCTGCTGCGGTCGTCGAGGAGAAGACCGAGTTCGACGTCATCCTGACCGGCGACGGCGGCAAGAAGATCAACGTCATCAAGGAAGTCCGTGCCCTCACCGGGCTCGGGCTCACCGAGGCCAAGACGCTGGTGGAAAGCGCCCCCAAGGCGATCAAGGAAGGCGTCAACAAAGCCGAAGCCGACAAGATCAAGGCACAGATCGAAGCTGCGGGTGGGACTGTCGAGCTCAAGTAGACCCGTTTGGGTTTGCGCGCGAAGAAAGGGGCGGCTCCGCGAGGGGCCGCCCCTTTTTATTGACAGCAGAGCCGATTAGTCGTACAGAAAGTTGTACGGAGACTAGTGATGATCCACGTCAGCTACACCGAATTACGCAACAATCTCGCTGCCTATATGGATCGGGCCAACGATGACCGCGATGCGATATTGATCACGCGGCAGGGGTCCGAGCCGGTTGTAATGATGGCAGCGAGCGAGTTCGAGGGGTGGGTCGAGACGGTTTACCTGCTCAGCAGCCCCGCCAATGCCAAGGAACTGCTGGCATCGATCGCTGAAGCGGACGCAGGTAATTTTGTCGAGCCCGACCTTAAGTTATGAATCTACTGTGGACGTCCCGGGGCTGGAATCAATATCGTTACTGGCAGGATCAAGATACCTCGATAGTCGATCGAATCAATGTGCTGCTCGCCGATGCGATGCGGCACCCCTTCGAGGGGCTTGGAAAACCGGAGCCGCTACACGGTAACCTGAAAGGCTGGTGGTCACGACGTATCACGGCCGAGCACCGATTGATTTATCGCTGCATCGGTTCGGGCGACGACCAGAGGATCGAAGTGGCGCAGGGCCGTTACCACTATTAAAACGAAATAGGGCATCGTGGGCAAACTAAGGACCGTAGTCGATACGGCTACGCCAGATGCAATTGCAGCAGCTATCCAGAAGGTGCAGCGGACGCCCGAATTGCGGAGCAAGCATGGGATTACCGCACTTTGGAAGGTCTATAATGCTCCAGAGCATCGGATTAGACGCACCGATCTGGCAGAGCAGATCGGTGGCGTTGACCTTCATTTCGGATGGTTCTGCCGTCGCGTAGCTGAGGAGCTGGGCGATGCAGCGCCTGATGCGCTAGCGCTCGTGGATTACGTGATGGACGATACCGGAAATCAGTTTCTATCGGTTAAGCCAAATGTCGTGGCCGCATTGTCTCTCGGTGCCAGTAAGCAGAGCAAAGCACACACATAACCCCTTCCCAATCTCCTACAGCTTCCCTATATACAATTCACACAAACATCCCGGCCACCTCCGCGTACAGCGTCGGCGGCCGCCTTTCCCGGTCCCGGGACACGGCTCGCGTTGCGAACGGGCTGCGACGAATGGGGGCAGGGTCTAAGGTCACTCAAGCGCTCATGGTGCGGTTCCCCTGCTGGAACACGCACTTTTTCGCGTTGGGGCCTTTCCCGGCGTGTGGATGAAAGAGGAACTGCATGGCGACGCAGCCGATCGACACCACCCTCCCGACCACCTCGTTCACCGCGCGCAAGCGGGTTCGCAAGACCTTCGGCAAGATCCACGAAGTCGTGCAGATGCCGAACCTGATCGAGGTCCAGCGCGAGTCGTACGAGCATTTCCTGCGCTCGCGCCCGGCCGACAATTACGTCAGCGGTCTCGAGAAGACGCTGCGGTCGGTGTTCCCGATCCGCGACTTCGCCGGCACCGCCGAGCTCGACTTCGTCCATTACGAGCTCGAAGACCCCAAGTACGACACCGACGAGTGCCGCCAGCGCGGCATGACCTACGCCGCGCCGATGCGCGTCACGCTGCGGCTGATCGTCTTCGAAGTCGACGCCGATACCGAAGCGCGCAGCGTTTTGGATATCAAGGAGCAGGATGTCTACATGGGCGACATGCCGCTCATGACGAACAACGGTACCTTCATCATCAACGGCACCGAGCGCGTCATCGTCAGCCAGATGCACCGTAGCCCGGGCGTGTTCTTCGATCACGACAAGGGCAAGACGCACGCGTCGGGCAAGTTCCTGTTCGCGGCGCGGGTCATCCCGTATCGCGGCTCGTGGCTCGATTTCGAGTTCGACGCCAAGGACATCGTCAACGTCCGTATCGACCGCAAGCGCAAGCTGCCGGTGACGTCGCTGCTGTATGCGCTGAACTACAGCAGCGAGGAAATCCTCAACGAATTCTATGGCCGGGCGACCTGGGTCCGCGGCGACGGCGGCTGGGTCGTGCCGTTCGAGAGCGAGCAGTGGCGCGGCACCAAGCCGAGCTTCGACGTCGTCAACGCCGAGACCGGCGAAGTCGCCTTCCCGCTCGGTACCAAGATTACGCCTCGCCTCGCCCGGAAGGCGCAGACCGACGGGCTGAAGTCGCTGCTGATCCCGACCGAGGAGATCTTCGGTCGCTATAGCGCGTTCGACCTGATCAACGAGACGACGGGCGAGATCTACATCGAGGCCGGCGACGAGCTGACCGCCGAGAACCTCGCCAAGATCGACGCGTCGGGGCAGGCGACGATCGAGCTGCTCGACATCGACCACGTCAACATCGGGCCGTGGATCCGCAACACGCTGATGGCCGACAAGGTCGAGGAGCGCGACCATGCGCTCAGCGAAATCTATCGCGTCATGCGCCCCGGCGAGCCGCCGACGCGCGAGACGGCGGAGTCGATGTTCTACGGGCTGTTCTTCGATCCCGACCGCTACGATCTGTCGGCCGTTGGCCGCGTCAAGATGAACATGCGGATGGCGCTTGACGTGCCCGACGACATGACCGTGCTGCGCCGCGAGGACATCCTCGAGGTCGTCAAGACGCTGGTCGGGCTGAAGGACGGCAAGGGCGAGATCGACGATATCGACAATCTCGGCAACCGGCGCGTGCGCTCGGTCGGCGAGCTGCTCGAGAACCAGTACCGCGTCGGGCTGCTACGCATGGAGCGCGCGGTCAAGGAGCGGATGAGCTCGGTCGATATCGACACCGTGATGCCGAACGACCTGATCAACGCCAAGCCGGCGGTGGCGGCGGTGCGCGAGTTCTTCGGCAGCTCGCAGCTGTCGCAGTTCATGGACCAGACCAACCCGCTGTCCGAAGTCACGCACAAGCGTCGCGTCTCGGCGCTCGGGCCGGGCGGTCTGACGCGCGAACGCGCGGGCTTCGAAGTCCGCGACGTCCATCCGACGCACTACGGCCGCATCTGTCCGATCGAGACGCCCGAGGGGCCGAACATCGGGCTGATCAACAGCCTCGCGACCTTCAGCCGGGTCAACAAATACGGCTTCATCGAGACGCCGTACCGCAAGGTCGTCGACCACAAGCTGACCGACGAGGTCGTCTATCTGTCGGCGATGGAGGAAGTGAAGCACACGATCGCGCAGGCGAACGCCGGCACCGATGCCGACGGCAGCTTCACCGAGGACCTGATCTCGTCGCGCGAGGCGGGCGAGTTCCTGATGGCACCGAAGAACCAGATCACGCTGATGGACGTCAGTCCCAAGCAGCTGGTGTCGGTCGCCGCGTCGCTGATCCCGTTCCTCGAGAACGACGACGCCAACCGCGCGCTGATGGGCTCGAACATGCAGCGCCAGGCGGTGCCGCTGGTCAAGGCCGAAGCGCCGTTCGTCGGCACCGGCATGGAGGGCACCGTCGCCCGTGACAGTGGTGCTGCGATCGCGGCGCGGCGGACGGGTATCGTCGACCAGGTCGATGCGACGCGTATCGTGCTGCGCGCCACCGAGGACGTGCAGGCGGGCAAGTCGGGTGTCGACATCTACACGCTGATGAAGTTCCAGCGGTCGAACCAGAACACCTGCATCAACCAGCGGCCGCTGGTGAAGGTCGGCGACATCGTCACCAAGGGCGACATCATCGCCGATGGCCCATCGACCGAACTGGGCGAGCTGGCGCTGGGGCGAAACGCGCTCGTCGCGTTCATGCCGTGGAACGGCTACAACTATGAGGACTCGATCCTCATCAACGAGAAGATCGTCAAGGAAGACGTCTTCACCTCGATCCACATCGAGGAGTTCGAGGTGATGGCGCGCGACACCAAGCTCGGGCCGGAGGACATTACCCGTGATATCCCGAACGTCGGCGAGGAAGCGCTGCGCAACCTCGACGAGGCGGGCATCGTCTACATCGGGGCCGAGGTGGAACCCGGCGACATCCTGTGCGGCAAGATTACGCCGAAAGGCGAGTCGCCGATGACGCCGGAGGAGAAGCTGCTCCGCGCCATTTTCGGCGAGAAGGCGTCGGACGTGCGTGATACCTCGCTGAAGCTGCCGCCGGGCGTTGCCGGGACGGTGGTCGAGGTGCGCGTGTTCAACCGTCACGGCATCGATAAGGACGAGCGCGCGATGCAGATCGAGCGCGAGGAGATCGACCGGCTCGAGAAGGACGCCAACGACGAGCGGGGCATCCTCGACCGCTCGACCTACAATCGCGTCCGCGCCAGCCTGCTCGGGCAGACGGTCGCTGCAGGTCCCAAGGGTGTCAAGAAGGGCGCGGTGATCGATGCCGACATGCTCGATGCCGGGCCGCGTTTCGACTGGTGGAAGTACGGCGTCGCCGATGACGCGGTGCAGTCCGACCTCGAGGCGCTGAAGGCGCAGTGGACCGAGGCCGGCAAGAACATCGATGCGCGGCTGGACGACAAGAAGGACAAGCTGCAGCGCGGCGACGAGATGCCGCCGGGCGTGCTCAAGATGGTCAAGGTGTTCGTCGCGGTGAAGCGCAAGCTGCAGCCCGGCGACAAGATGGCCGGACGCCACGGCAACAAGGGCGTCATCAGCCGCATCCTGCCGCAGGAGGACATGCCGTTCCTCGAGGACGGGACGCCGGTCGACATCGTGCTCAATCCGCTTGGCGTGCCGAGCCGGATGAACGTCGGGCAGATTTTCGAGACGCACCTCGGCTGGGCGGCGCGTGGTCTGGGCAAGCAGATCGGTCAGATGCTCGAGGACATCCATGCCCGCGGCAAGGAACTCGCGACGGCGGACACGACCGAGCTGCGCGGCAAGCTGAAGTCGATCTATGGCAAGCAGTATGACGACGAGATCGCCGATCTGAACGGCGATCAGCTTGGCGAGCTGGCGCATAATCTGGCGGCGGGCGTGCCGATGGCGACGCCGGTGTTCGACGGCGCGCGTGAGGCCGATGTGTCGGGGATGCTCGAGCTGGCGGGGCTCGATGCCTCGGGTCAGGTTGAGCTGTTCGACGGGCGCTCGGGCGATATGTTCGACCGCAAGGTGACGGTCGGCTATATCTACATGCTCAAGCTGCACCATCTGGTCGACGACAAGATCCACGCGCGTTCGATCGGGCCGTACTCG
>JANOOK010000132.1:0-2377 GCA_031421275.1 Sphingomonadaceae bacterium | reverse complement strand
CAGCAGCGGTTCGGCCGCATCTTCATTGAGGCTGTCGCCGCGCCGGACATAGCTGCGCAGGAACACTTCGATGTCGCGCTTGAGGGTCCCGCGCGTCGCCCTCCAGCCATTGTCCTCGACCAGCGCGAACAATTCTTCGACGAGCATGGCGGGATCGAACTCGATCGCGCTGAGGTGGTTGAAAGCAAAATAGGCTGTCGTTGTCATGTCGGGCGTGGCGGCCACTCGCCAATGCGCGAGCCAGATCGTCGCAGCTTGTTCGAGATACGGGTCGAGGCCATCATCGGCGAGAATGGCGCGACCGAGTGGCGTAGGGGTGATCACCCGATCTAGCTCGTTGAAGAAGCCCGTTGCTAGCGCCCAATAGCGCATTGATCCCGCCATGTTGCGGCCCACGCCAAAGCGTGCGATTGCCTCTTGTTCCTGGAACGTTCTCGCGTCAGTCTGCTCGCCGACAGCGTCGAACGCTTTTTTCAGCCATAAAAGGCGGAGCGGAAAAGTCTCATGACCCGCAAACTGCCCTCTCGAATCAAATTTTACCGTTCCCCGCCTCATGCGGGAACGCTACTGGCGAACCTCTCCAGCAGCAAGCCGAGATCGATCCGCGGCGGCGGCGATGAGGTCAGCCGCCTTCTCCATCTCATCGATACTTTGATAGCGATGGCAGAAGATACGAATAACGTGGCGAGCATCGAATTCATCGCCCTCAAGGCGGGAACGCGCGACCTTGGCAGCCGCCCCGAAGCCAGCGATCAACGCCACCGGCTCAGTACCGGGACGGATCGCATCTTGTTGACCACCGCCATGCGTCAATGGTGCGGGCTTGGGCGCATGGGCACCGACATAAAGCGCCCCGACGCCCATCGGACCATAGCATTTGTGCGCCGACAGGCTGAGATAGTCGATATCAAGGTCGAGTACATCGATCGCGATCTTGCCGGCGGCTTGAGCGGCGTCACTGTGCATCAGTCCGCCCACTGCATGAACCAAAGCGGCAGCCTCGGCGACCGGTTGAATGACTCCAGTCTCATTGTTGACCAGCATAACCGACGCGATCATCACGTCATTACCGAGCAATCTATTGAAAGCGACGAGGTCGAGCCGACCGTCCTTATCAACCGGTGCGACGCTGACCGAAAATCCCTGCTCGGCAAGCATTCGCGCCGGCTCCAGCACCGCCTTATGCTCTACTGCCGTAACGATGATCCGCTTCCGCGAGGGATCGCGCATCGCAACACTTTGCGCCACGCCCAGCAACGCCAGATTATTGGCTTCGGTCGCGCCAGAGGTGAAAATGATTTCCCCTGGCGCCGCACCGATCAACGCCGCGACCTCCGCCCGGCCGTTGGCGATAATGCTCGCGGCGCGTTCCCCCGCCGCGTTGGGCGAACCGGCATTGCCGGGCTGCTCCCATACCGACAGGATGGCACTGCGCGCTTCCGGGGCGAGCGGCAAGGTCGCGAATCCGTCGAGATATATTGGCACCCCCATGTTCACGCACACCCGCGCACGGCGCGACGTGCCATGCTAAGCGGTTGGGAGAGGAGTGCATGATTCATGAGTGACGATGTAGCCGCTGCGACGCGCGATCAGAAGGTGATTTACGAGCAGCGCTGCCAGGACTTTCGCTCGCTCAATGGATTTCTGTGGCAATCGCCGCTGATCATCATGTCGCTGACCGGCGGTCTGTGGTTTGCGGTCGCGAGCTTTGCCCTCAGCACATCGGCGCGATCAATGCTTTTGGTCTTCGCATGCCTGGCCAATTTTCTGATGATCGGGGCCTTAGTCCGTTTGCGCTGGGTTATGCAGCAGGTACTCGATGATATTCGGGACTATGATGGAAAGCGCCGGACAAAGGGCGATTACACCATTGTGAGGATTTTCTCTGCGATGCTGTTCTTCACGGCGATAGGCTCGGGCATCGCCGCGTTCAATCCCTCCGCCTACTTCACCAAGGTGCCAGCCGCCAAGGCGGGCGATTGATGGCCTTATCCGACCGGGTCGGCGCTGTTGATTATTATGACGGCGACGCAGCGGGTTTTGCCGCACGCTATGACAGTGTGAGCTTCGCGGCGGTCCATCCCTTGCTGAGCCGCTACTTGCCGGCGCGTGGCGCGGCGCTCGATATCGGCGCGGGCAGCGGCCGAGACGCACGCGCGCTAGCCGCCCATGGCCTCAACGTCACTGCAGTAGAGCCATCCGCCGGCCTTCTTGCGATTGGGGCGGCGAGCGACCCTCGCATTCGCTGGATCGATGATCGGCTGCCTGACCTGGCACGGCTCGCTGATGCAGGCCGCTTCGATCTGATCCTCTGTTCGGCTGTGCTGATGTTGGTTCCGCCGACCGAGTTGAACGCGAGCCTCGTGACCATGGCGGG
>JANOOK010000131.1:0-4015 GCA_031421275.1 Sphingomonadaceae bacterium | reverse complement strand
CAAGCTCGTGCTCGTCGGCTGGGGCTCGACCTACGGCCCGATCCGCAAGGGCGTGCAGCGCGCCCGCGCCAAGGGGCTCGACGTCAGCCACATCCACCTCCGCCACATCTGGCCGCTGCCGCGCAATCTGGGCGCGCTGCTCAAGAGCTTCGAGCAGGTATTGGTGCCCGAGATGAATACGGGGCAGCTGAAGACGGTGCTGCGCGACCAGTATCTGGTCGATGCCAAGCCGCTCAACAAGGTGACCGGGCACCCGTTCAAGATCGCGGAGATCGAAGCGGCGATCGAGGAGTTACTCGCATGAACGACATGACCCCGATCACGACCCGTCCCGAGGACTGGGCCACCGACCAGGAGGTGCGCTGGTGCCCGGGCTGCGGGGATTACGCGATCCTGAAGGCGGTGCAGCGCACGATGCCCGAAATCGGCACGGCGCGTGAGAACACCGTGTTCGTCAGCGGCATCGGCTGCTCGTCGCGCTTTCCCTACTATATGGAGACCTACGGTTTCCACACCATCCACGGCCGCGCGCCGGCAGTGGCGACCGGGGTCAAGCTGGCCAACCCCGAGCTCGACGTGTGGATCATCACCGGCGACGGCGACGGGCTGTCGATCGGTGGCAACCACATGCTGCACCTGCTGCGGCGCAACCTCGACGTCCAGGTGCTGCTGTTCAACAACGAGATCTACGGCCTGACCAAGGGGCAGTATTCGCCGACCTCGCGCGTCGGCACCAAGTCGCCGACGACGCCGTTCGGCTCGGTCGAGCGCCCGGTCAGCCCATGCTCGTTCGCGCTCGGTGCGGGCGCGCGCTTCGTCGCCCGCACCATCGACACCGCGCAGAAGGCGATGCCCGAAATCCTGAAAGCGGCGCATGCGCACAAGGGCGCGAGCTTCGTCGAGATCTTCCAGAACTGCATCGTCTACAACGACGACGTGTTCGCCGACTTCACCGCCAAGAAGGCCGCGCCGGCGAACCAGATCAACCTCGTCCACGACCAGCCGATGCTGTTCGCGGCGGGAACCAAGGGCCTCGCCTTCGATGCGGAGGCGATGGCGCTCAAGGTCGTCGACGTCGCCGACGGCGAGGTGTCGGGTGTGCTGGTCCATGACGAGACCAGCAAGCTGCTGGCGCAATTGCTCGTCGACCTGCCGTTCGGGCTGTTCCCGGTGGCGCTCGGCGTAATCTACAATAACCCTGCGCCGTCGTTCGAAGTCGCGGTCGGCGAGCAGCACGCCGCTGTGACGCACGGCAAGTCGACCGATCTCAATGCGCTCCTGCGCAAGGGCCAAAGCTGGGAAGTCGGGCCACAGGCGTAACGGATTTCCGGGGGATCGCGCCGGTGCGGCGCGTACCCGTGGTTGCATGTTGACCGCCACGGCAGACCCGAGCGTTGATTCACGGACGCTGATGGCGCAAGTCGCCGTTGGGAACGCCGCTGCCTTCACGGCGCTCGTCGAACGGCTTCACGGCACGTCGCTGCACGTCGCGACCAAAGTGCTCGGCTCGCGCACCGATGCCGAGGACGCAGTGCAGGCGGCGCTGACCATGTTATGGACCGAGGCGCACCGCTACGAGCCCGCGCGGGGCTCGGTCGAAGGCTGGTTCCGTCGCATCCTGATCAACCTGTGCCTCGATCGCCGCCGCAGCTTCCGCGTCGTCCAGCCGCTCGAAGCTGCCGCCGAACTGGCGTCGACCGGGCCGACGCCGTTCGAAGCGGCATCGTCGGCGGCGCGGGCCCGACGGATCGATGCCGCGCTGGCACGTTTGAATCCGCGCCAGCGCGCTGCCATTCTGCTATTTCATGGCGAAGGCGCGAGCATGGCCGAGGTCGCGGCGACGCTCGACACCACGCCCAAGGCAGTCGAGGGATTGCTGGCGCGGGCACGTATGGAATTAAGTCAGCTGCTGGCCAGCGATCGGACGGAGATTTTAGACTGATGAACGTTGAACGCGCTGCCGAAATCATCGCGGCCTACGGCGGCGACGCGGCGCGTTGGCCGGCGACCGAGCGCGACGCGGCGTTGCAGCTGGTCGAAGCCGATGCAGGTTTAGCGCAAGCGCGCCGGGAGGCCTCGGCACTCGATGTCGAGCTGTCGGGCTGGTCACAGCGGCTGAGCACCGAGCGGGATGACGGCGATCAGTCTGGCGCCGCGGCAGCGCGAGTCTTGGCGGCTCGCCCGCAGCTTCGGCCGACGGCGCGACCGGCCTGGCAATGGGCGATTGGCACCGGGATGGCCGCCGCGATCGTGGCAGGCGTGTTCCTGGCCAGTCCATCTGCCGATCGGCCGCATACGCTGGTCGCGCATAGCGCAGCGTCGGATGCGGCGGCGTTTGCGATGGTATTCACGCCGACTCCCGACGAGGACGGCGCGATATGATGCGGCTCGGCCGGACCGCGATCGCTGCGCTGTTGCTCGTCGGCACCGCTCCCGGGTTCGCGCAGCAATCGCCTGTGCCCGGTACCGTGGCTCCTGCGCCGCACGTTCCCGGCGCGCACAATCCGATGTTCGCGGGCATGAGCAGGGCCGGCCGCGCGGCGATGCTGGCGGCAATGCGCGGCGTCGACATGCGCGTCGGCAAGGCCGAAGTCATGGCCGCGCGCGACCGGATGCTTGCGGTGCTCGATGCCGAGCGGCTCGATCCCGTCGCGCTGCGCCGCGCCATGGATGACGAGCGCACTGCCGTCGCGCTGCAGCAGGCACAACAGGCCAAACGCCAGGCGGCGATGCTGGCCGGATTCGAGCAGCTGTCGCTTGCCGACCGCCGTGCCTTCGTCGCCGACGCCCGCGCCATCCGCGACCGCTTCGAGGCTCGCGTGGCGACCCAGCAGCAGGAACAGATCCGCGCCGCCGCCGGGGTGAACTAAGCCCGCGACGCCGCCGGACGGTAACCGGTCTGCCGAGCGATTTCTTCCCACATCGATTGCGCCAGGCGCGATGCCACCGGGCCGGGCTTGCCGTCGGCGATCGCTTGACCGTCAAGGCGCACCACGGGCAGCACCGGGACGGTCGTCGAGGTCAGCAGCAGCTCGTCGGCCACGAGCGCATCGGCGAGACTGAAGTCGCGCTCGGTCGGATCGAGCCCGGCACCGGTTGCGAGGCGCATCACGGTGGCGCGCATGACGCCGGGAAGAATTCGATGCGACAGCGACGGCGTCACCAGCATGCCGTCGATCACCGCCCAGATGTTCGTCGAACTGCCCTCCGCAATGCCGTCGTCGCCGCCGATCAGCAGCGCCTCGAAGGCGCCGGCCTTGCGGGCCGCCTGCTTGGCCATGACGTTCGCCAGCAGTCCCGTCGTCTTGAGATCGCAACGCCCCCAGCGCTGATCGGGGACGCTGATCGCCGTCACCCCGGCGGCTTGCTGAGCAACGCGCTGCGCAAAATCGAACGGGCGCACGGTCATCACCAGCGTCGGTTTCATGACGGCGGCGAAGCCGTGATCGCGCTTCGCCACGCCGCGGGTAACCTGGATGTAGAGCAGCGCCTCGGTCGCACGGTTTGCGGCGAGCAGCCGCCGTGCCACGAGCGTCAGCGCTGCAGGGGTCATCGGCGGCGCGATCTCGAGCGCCGCAAGGTTGCGGGTCAACCGGTCGAGATGAAGCGACCAGTCGAGCAGGCGGCCGTTCAGGACCGCGCAGACTTCGTAGAGGCTGTCGGCGAACTGCAGCCCGCGATCCTCGACGGCGATGCCGGCCGCGGCGAGCAAGACGATCCGCCCATCGACGTAGGCCAGCCGCATTTAGTCGCTTCCCAGCCGCATCTAGTCGCTTCCCAGCCCCATCTAGTCGCTTCCCAGCCGCGACATCTTCTCGCTTCGCCTCTGTTGACGCGACCGGCCGCGTGCGTTCGGGTTAGTACGGCGTCGATCGTATCGCAACCCGAAGGACAATCATGGCCGACGCACAGATCATCTGGTTCCGGCAAGATCTGCGGCTCGTCGATCAGACCGCGGTGCGCGCCGCCGCCGCGGCGGGTCCGGTCGTCGCGGTCTATGTGCTCGACGACGCGA
>JANOOK010000130.1:0-3149 GCA_031421275.1 Sphingomonadaceae bacterium | reverse complement strand
CGGCATCGGTTCACCGAGATCACGCAGTTTGAGAACCGTCGCGATAGCCAGATTCCCGCCAGCCGAATCGCCGGCCATCAGGATACGTCCCGCTCCCGGCCGGTCCGCCCTCAACGCCTGATAAACGGCCACGCTGTCTTCGATCGCCGCCGGAAAAGGGTGCTCGGGTGCGAGCCGGTAATCGATGATCACCACCGAGGCCCGCAGATGCTTGGCGAGATGACCCCCGAGCTTTCTGCGGCTGTCCGCCGACCCGACGCAAAAGCCGCCGCCGTGGCAGTAAATTATGACATCGCCATCATCGTCAGGCCCGGCCGCCAGAATCACGGCTACACCGCCAATTGAGCTGGAACTGTAATGGACCTTTTCAGGCTCGAGCGTCGGCTTATGCCAGTCCTCGAAGATCGCGCGTAAGTCCTCCATGCTGTAGGCAGGATTGGCCAGCATGCGAGACTGCCAACCGGCGTACATCTTCTCGAGGAAGCGCGCCCGCTCCATTTCGTCCATGCGACCCAACGCAGTCTCCCAAGCATTCGCAACGCGGTTAGCCTCTCTGGGCCGACGCCTGTCGATCCGGTTGCACAGTCACATGATCTTATTTCGCGATCGCGGCAGGTGTCAAAGGAATTCGATTGATCGTCGGATTCTAGATCACTAGCATAGCCCCGGAAGATAGAGCGTTGTAGGACGGACGGAGTGGAATTAGCCGCTTTCTTGACCCGCTGTCCCGAAACAATATCGGGTTGGCCGTACAAAGGATAACAGTGTGGGACTCGAGCTGGCCGCATGACTGCCATGCCGCGCTCCGGATGCATCGAGGCGAACGGTCTGCGTTTGCATCATGTCGCCTGGGGTGATCCCGCGGCACCGCCGGTGCTGCTTGTGCACGGTCTGCGCGATCATGCGCGGAGCTGGGATTTTATCGCCGAGCCGCTGGCGCACGAATATCACGTTATCGCGCCCGATCTGCGCGGCCATGGCGACAGTTGCTGGGCCGGATCGTGCGGCTACTCGATCGCCGCTTACGTGCTCGACCTGGCCAGTGTCGTGGCGGCGCTCGATCTGCCGCCATTCCTGCTCGTTGGCCATTCACTCGGCGGCGCGATCGCACTGCGCTACGCCGCCGCCTTTCCGGACATGGTGCGCCGGTTCTGCGCGATCGAGAGCGTCGAGCTGCCGATCGTCCGCGAGCAGCGCCGCGAACCACGTGTCTTCCCCGTCTACCTGCACGACTGGGTGGCAGCCGAGCGCGCGCGACAAGGCCGGTCGCGTCGCCGCTACGCGACGATTGCCGAAGCCGAGGCGCGAATGGCCGAGCGGCACCCGAAGGTCGAGATTACCACGATCGCCCACCTCGCAGGCCACGGACTTATCGCCAACGACGGCGGCTGGTGCTGGAAATACGATTCCGCCGCCCGCCACCGTTCGCCCGAAGATGCCGGCGGTCTCGACCTCGACGAGTGTCTCGCCGCGATCGCCTGCCCCACCCTGCTGGCATATGGCGAAGCCAGCTGGATACCCGTACCCCTGGCGGAGCGGCTGGCGCTGCTCCGCGATTGCCGGCTGGTGACCTTTCCGGGTGCGACGCACTGGCTCCATCATGAAGCGCGGGCCGCCTTTCTCGACGCGTTGATTCCGTTCCTTGGTTCCGCAGAACCAGTGGCACGGGTGCAGCCGCCCTCAGCAACTCCGGCTGGGCGGCCAACAGTTGCAGCCAAGCGTGAGCGGACCGGTCCTGAGGTCGAGCGTCACATGCAAGTCGAGGGGCAAAGCTGATGTCGGTTGACGGTAAGATCGCGCTGATCACGGGCGCTGCCGGTGAGATCGGGGCCGCTATCGCACGTCAGCTGAGCGACGGCGGGGCTCGGGTCGCGCTGGTCGACCGCAACGCCGACGGGGTGCGCGACATCGCTAGCCGGATTGGCACCGCGGCGAGCTGGCACGAATGCGACGTTTCCGACGAGCACGCGATGCAGCAGACCATAGCTGCAGCCGAGCAGGCGCATGGAGGGCTCGATATCGGGGTTCTGAACGCCGGTATCTCGGTGCCGCGCAAGCCACTCGAGGAAATCGATGTGCCAACGTATGATCATATCATGGCGGTCAACGCCCGAAGCGTCTTCCTCGGACTCAAATACCTGTTCCCGGTACTCAGGCGGCAGGGCGGCGGCTCGATCGTCGTCACCGCCTCGACCGAGGGGCTGCGCGGCAATGCCGGCCTCGGCCCCTATGCGGCCAGCAAGCATGCAGCGGTCGCGCTCGTCAAAACTGCCGCGATCGAGTGGGCGCAGCACAATATCAGGGTGAATTGCGTCAACCCGGGACCGGTCGATACCGCGATGGTCCGCGCCCTCGAACAGGCCTCTTCCGAAGCCGGCACTGCCGATGTGAGAGCGCGCGGCGTCAGCATCATCCCGATGAAGCGCTTCGCCACCGCCGACGAGATCGCCAAGTTCGTGCGCTTTCTGGCAAGCGATGATGCCAGCTATTCGACCGGAGCGACCTACCTCCTCGACGGCGGCATGCTCGCGGGGAAGATGATCATGGACAAGTTTTGAACAGACGACGGCACGCTATCAGAACTCCGATAAGTTCAGCGGTGAAATTACGCTTCGATCGCAAGGAAGATAACGATGGCGAAGGCTAATATCAGCAGTGTGCCGGATTACGTCTCGGTGACGCAGATCGCCGAGCAATGGCTCGACCGATTTGCTGCTGCCGTCGGGGCGCTCGAGCGAGGTACTGTGGCAGCTCTTTTGACAGCCGATGCCTACTGGCGCGACATCCTGGCGCTAACGTGGGATATCCGCACTTTCTCCGGCAGGGATGCTGTCAGCGCCGGTCTTGCCGGCTTCGCGCGCGACCGCACACCGCATGATTTCGCGCTCGAAACCGCGAGTGTGCAGACGTTCGAGCGCGGCAGGATGGGTTTTTCCATCGAGGCGCTTTTCAGCTTCGAAACCGACATCGGACTGGGTCGGGGCCATGTCCGTCTGCACAATCTGGGAGAGGGTCCGGATAACTGGACCGCCTGGACTGTATTCACCGCGCTGCAGGACCTGAAAGGCCATGAGGAAAAGGCCGGGGCACTGCGGCGCACGTTCATCGAACCTGCCCACGACCGGCCCAGGAAGTGGCTGACGGCGGCC
>JANOOK010000129.1:0-2448 GCA_031421275.1 Sphingomonadaceae bacterium | reverse complement strand
GCAAACCGCGAGAGAATCGCATTGGGCTGCAACGGCCAAGCTCGTCACCGAGCGGCGGCGCGAATGACTCTGACAGTGGTGTCGGTCGCCTACCCGTTCGCGCCCGTCACCGCCGATCCGGTGGGCGGGGCCGAGCAGGTGCTGGCGCAGCTCGACCGCGCTCTGGTCGCTGCCGGCCACCGCTCGGTCGTGGTCGCGGTCGAGGGGTCGGTCACTGCCGGGGAGCTGGTCACGATCCCGGCCACCGCGGGCGAGATCGACGACCAGCAGCGCGCCGCGAATTACACGCGATTGCGGGCGGTGCTCGACAGTCTGTTGACAGCCCGGCGTGTTGACCTTGTCCATCTGCATGGCATCGACTTCATCGAGTATATGCCAACGCGGGCCGTGCCGGTGCTGGTGACCTTGCATCTGCCACTCGATTGGTATCGGGCTGGCGCGCTCGCCGGCGGCCGCGATGCAACATGGTTCAACCCGGTTTCAGCCGAGCAGGCGGCAATCGCTGCCGACGAGTCGAAGCATGACTGTCCCGGTGCCATTCGCCCTCGTCGGCCGCCCGCCGTCAAGCTGTTGCCACCGATCGAAAACGGGATCGACACGGACGCCTACACCTTCGCGGCGGCCAAGCAGGACTATGCGCTGATCCTCGGCCGGGTCGCACCGGAGAAGGGCTTTCACGATGCGCTCGACGCCGCCAAACTCGCCGGCGTGCCGCTGCGCGCGGCGGGGGCGGTGTTCCCTTATGCCGCGCATCGGCGTTATTTCGACGAGCAGCTCGCACCGCGCTTCGATGGGGCCCGGCGCTGGCTTGGGCCGGTGTACGGCGCGGCCAAGCGGCGGTTGCTTGCCGAGGCGCGCTGCGTCCTGATCCCGTCGACGGCGCGCGAAACCTCGTCACTGGTGGCGATGGAGGCGCTGGCAAGCGGCACTCCGGTGATCGCTTATCGCAGCGGTGCGCTGCCCGGGATTGTCGACGACGGTATCACCGGCTTTCTTGTCGACGACGTCGCGACGATGGCGGCCGCGATCGAACGGGTCGATGCGATCGATCCTGCGGTTTGCCGCCAGGTCGCCGGCGCGCGTTTCCCGCTCCGGCGCACGACCGACGCCTATCTCGCGCTTTATCGGCGGCTGGCAGCATGACCAGATACCCGGCGGCTTGGGCGAGTACGCTGGAGTTGCATGCGATGGGCGGCATCTCCGGTCAGATTGCGTTGACCAGGCTGCTGCTGTCGGGCGATGCGCCGACGCCCGAGCGGTTGGCACAGCTCGCCGCGGATGATCCCGGCACCCTGCCGCTTGGCGAACTGGCGGCGCTCGCTCACCAGCACCGCGACCAGCTCGTCGTGATGGCGCAACTGGCCGCGAGCGGAATTACCCCGCGCGGAACCGACCTCATCGCGTCGACGCGCGAGATCTTCGACCGCATGGCGCTGACCGCGCCCGAGGCGGCGGTGGCGTTCTATTCGCTCGGCGACCCGGCGCTCCTCGACCGGGCGACGGCCGAGCTGCTGGCGGTGATCCACAAGTGGGTGCGGGTTGCAGGCCGCGCCGTGCTCGACTTCGGCTGCGGTATCGGCCGGCTCGCCGTCGCCATAGCGCCCGAAGCAGGCTTCGTCCTCGGCATCGATCTATCGTCGGAAATGCTGGCGGCAGCGCGCCGCCGTGCGGGGACCTTGCCGAACGTGCGCTTCGAATTGGCGAACGGCCACGATCTAGTCGATGCTGCAACCGCGAGCATCGACCTGCTCCTGGCGGTCGACAGCTTGCCTTATGTGGCAGGAACCCCGCTGCTCGAGGGCTTGTTGAGTGAAGCGGCACGCGTGCTTCGGTCGGGAGGCGACCTGCTCGTGTTCAACTGGTCGTACCGTGGCGACGCCGCCATCGATATCGCCGACGCGTATGCCTGTGCCGCCACCCACGGCTTTACCGTGCTCCGCGCGGGGGAGCGGCCATTCACGATCTGGGACGCTGCCGGCTTCCATCTCCGCCGGGCCTGAGGCGTTGATCGCGACAGCCGACCACTGGGACCTTTGGCAGCGCGACCCGCGCGCGACCCCGTTCCAATCGCCGGCGTGGCTACAAGCGTGGTGGACGCACCTTGGCGGCGGCGAGCGGCTCGACATTGCCGTGCGCGATAGCCGCGGCAGGCTGGTTGCGGCGCTGCCGATGTTCGTCTGGCATGATGACGGACGGCGCAAGCTGGTGCCGGTTGGTGCGGGCCATAGCGACTATTGCGATGCACTGGCCGATCCTGCGGCGGGTTCGACCGAGGCGCTGAGCGCGGCGCTATGGACCGAGATTGCGGCCAGCAACGACCGCTGGGACGAGCTGCTGCTGCCCGATCTGCGGCCCGACTCGCCGTTGCTAAGGACAGTGCCGGAGCAGCTGATTGCCGTCGACGGCGCGGCTGAAGTCTGCCCAGTCCTGACTTTGCCGAAGGACGGC
>JANOOK010000128.1:0-12546 GCA_031421275.1 Sphingomonadaceae bacterium | reverse complement strand
CACTCTCCGCCAGCAACACCGAGCCGCCCGGCAGGCCCGCCACCACCCCCGACCCCAGCGGCACCGGCGCATACCCCACGCAACCCGAAACCAACCCCGCCGCCAAAATCCCCAAACCAGCACGCATCACGATCAGCGCGCCGCCAGGCTGGTAATGGCGATCAACGCCAGCGTCACCGTGACCGCGCCGCCGATCCGTGTCGCGATTTGCGCGAACGGCATTAGTTGCAGCCGATTGGCGGCGGTCAGAATGGCCACGTCGCCGGTACCGCCTTGGCCGCTATGACACGCGTTCACGATCGCGCTTTCGATTGGGTACATGCCGAGCGCGCGACCGACGAACCAGCCGGTCGCCATCAATGTCGTCACCGTGGCGATGATCGTCACCAGCGTCGGGATCGTGAACGCAGCGATCAGCTTGTCCCAGGGTGTCAAGGAAACTCCGATTGCAAACAGTAGTGGATAGGTCACCGCGGTCGCGAAGAAGCGGTAGTAAGCGTGGGCACCAGCCTGCAGTGCCGGGGTGACCAGTCGAGCGAGGTTGAGCCCGATTGCCAACAGCAGCATCGTGATCGGCGCTGGAAAGCCGGTGAGCCGCTGCCCGAGCACGCCGACGCAGTATAGCGCCACCGCCGTAATCCCGGCCGCCGCCACCTCGCCGGCACCGATCGCTTCGGGCGGCCCGGCCGAGAGGTTGGCGAGGTCGTCGACCTCGCCGCGCTGCAGCCGGCCGTAGCCGGTCAGGTGCGGACGGCTGCGGCCATAGCCGTTGAGCAGCCCCGCAAACACGATCGCGGTCAGGCTGGCGAACATTACCGACGGCAGGATGCGCGCCAACAGCAGTCCGGGATCCTGGTGCAACGCTGCGCCATAGCCAACAGACAGCGGGATCGCGCCCTCGCCGACGCCGCCTCCCATCACGGGTACAAGGATATAGAAGACGATGTCGAACGCTGGCAGCCCCAGCGCCCGGCCGACCGCGAACCCGACGAGGCCGGCAGCCACCGATCCGGCCGCGAGCGGGACGAAGATCCTGAGGAAGCCGCGGACCAGTACCTGTCGATCCATCGAGAGGATCGAACCGACGATGATCGCTGCGATGAACAAATAAAGGAAGTTCGAAGCCTTGGTGAAGTCCCTGATGTTGGCGATCAGCGCCGCCGGGAGCAGGTGGGCGTAGACGAGATACGACGGGATGAACGTGGCAAAAATTGCCGCCAGCCCGAGTGCATTGACGATCGGCAGCCGCCGTCCGAGCTCGGCACAGCTGAACCCGCCGACCGCGAGCACCGCGATCGTCACCGAGATGTCGGTCGGTACTTTGCCGGTCAAGACGAAGCCGACGATCGTCAGCACCATGACCAAATAGATCGGCCACGGGATTACGCCGATCTTCCACGATCCGGGGGTCGCGGGCAGCGACCCGGCAGGTCCGACCGCCGGTGCCGGTGCGGAGACCGCGGTCGCGACCTCGCCAGCGATTTCGATCGGCATCAGTAACGGAACGTCGCGGAGGCATAGAGCAGCCGTCCAAGCGGCGAGTAGGTCGCGATATCGGTGTTGACGTCGGTGAAGGCCGCGCTTGGCGTGCCGACGTTCGACGAGACCGGCGGCTGGCGATCGAACAGATTGTTGACTCCGAACGCTATTTCCAGACCGCGATCGTGGACTTCGCCATTGCCGGGCCGCACTGCGAGCCGCAGATCCCACGACATGTACGACTTGATCCGACCGGCAAATGCGGTCGGCGGCGTTTTGCCGGCGTTAGTCTGGTAGGTGATGCCGCCGGCTCCCTTATCGGTCACCGCCGAGACATAGGTGTTCGCGACCGTAAGATCGAAATGTTCGAACTTCCAGTCGACCGCGGTGTAGGCACGGTAGCGCGGCAGCGTGCCCTGGACGCCGGTACCGCCATTGGTCGCGGTGCCGGCATATTCATAATAGCTCTGCGACGGCAGCGCCTTGTACTTGTAGCTGATGAAGTACGCCTGCGTGGTGTCGAAGGTGAACGTCCCCGAGTGCGCCGTCGGGACGGTGTAGTTGATCGTCCAGTTCAGCGCCTGGACCTTGATCCCGGCGAGATTGGTGAAACGGTCGATGGCGTAGACGTTGTTGTAGTTCGCCGGATTGGCGGCGAGATAGGCGCGCAGGTCACCCGGATTGACGAACGGCGTCGCACCCGGCTGGCCGGGGAAGTTGCCCTGCGCGATATTGCCCGCGAACGGCGAGGCGGCGCCCTTCTGATTGACGTCGAGGAAGATGTTGCTGAAGCCGATGCCTGCCGCTTGCCCGGTCTGGTAGATGTTCGAGTATTCGAGATCGGCGTGCAGGCGCGGAATGAAGTCGGGTTTGAGAGTCGCGCCGAGCGAGAAGGACTTGGCCTTAGATGGCCCGAGATTGGGATTGTTGCCGTCCTGCACCGGCGACAGCCCGGCCGGCAATCCCGGGAAGGCGGCAGGGATGATGCCCGGCCCCGCGAGGCGGTTGTTGGTCGGCCCATATTCGGCATACAGCGTCGGCGCCGTGAACGACCGCGCATACGCCCCGCGGATCGTCACCTGGCTGCTCAGCGGCTGCCAGCGGAAGCCGACTTTCGGCACCGTCGAGTTGCCGGTATCGCTATAATGCTCGTGGCGGACCGCACCGATCAAGTCGAGCGCGTATAACCCCGGCAGGTTCCAGTCGGGGCTGGTTACCGGCACACGGATCTCGCCATATTCAGAGGTGATCTTGCGCGATTTCGAGAACGGATCGGCCGACTGCCCGCCGACATAGCTGCCCGCCGACGGGCCGTGGACGCTGCCGCTGGCATCCGTGCTGCCGGTCAGCCCCTCGACGCGGTAAGCCACTCCGACGGCAACGCCGATGCGCCCCGCCGGCAGCCCCGGCAATGTACCGACGAGCTTGCCGTCGGCGGAATCGAGCCGGCTGAACGCATAGATCGGCTGCGTCGCATAGACGTACGACAGCGTCGTCGCGTTGGGATTACGCGCGAACGGGTCGAGCGCGGGGATGAGCGTCAGCGCGCTGGTGATGTCGGGGGCGCTGAATACCTTGGCGAAGCCGCCGCCGACCAGCGCGTTGCCGGCAGCGTCGAAGCCGCCGGCAATGGCGCGGTCGAGGTTGGGCTTGAACACGACGTTGCTTTGATACTGGCGCAGCCGGTC
Organism: Sphingomonadaceae bacterium; assembly: GCA_031421275.1. Classification (GTDB taxonomy): domain Bacteria; phylum Pseudomonadota; class Alphaproteobacteria; order Sphingomonadales; family Sphingomonadaceae; genus Polymorphobacter_B. The sequence continues at coordinate 9,379 of JANOOK010000128.1, read as the reverse complement.
GGTCGAATGGACGTACGCGGCCTCCCAATTCCAATCCTTGCCGATGAACTCGAGCTTGCCGCGCAAGCCGGCGTCGACGCGCAACGACTCGCTGCGGGTATCGTAGCGCTTGGGATCGCCGACGTTGCCGAAGGTCACCCCGAGCGGCCCGGCGACCGGGTCGAACGGCGCGTTCCGCGGCACCGTCTCGCCGACGGTAACCGGCTTGAAGCGCGTAGTGCTGCGGTTATCGGCATATTGCGCGTCCACAAACAGGCTGAGCACACCGCCCTCGATGACCTCGACGTTGAGCGCGCCCGACGCGGCTTTTTGCTCCTGACCGAGCAGCAAGGTCTGGACCCGCGACAGGTCATAAGTGCCGCCGATGCCGGTGCCGACGGTGGGCACGCCGTTGATCGACGTGCTTGGCCCGAAGGCCAGATAGGTGCCGTTAGCGACGAGCTGCGCGATGCCGGTCGCGGTCGCCGCAGTGCCGGTCGGATTGGTCTGGCTCGGGCTGTTAAGGCCGGGCGCGAGCGCGTTGGTGCCGACCGCGCCCGGCACCGCGGTCGAGGTCGAGAAAAACGGCGAGGCGAACGCACGCGTGTCCTGATACAACGGCGACGAGCGCGTGTAGCTGGCCGACGCGGTCAGGTTGATCCGCGAGCCGAAATTATGACCGAGCAGCAGCGACGCCTGCTGCTCGCTGTAATCGCCGCCGCCGGTGACGCCGCTGCGCGCATTGGCGATGCCGCCTTCGAAATTCTTACGCAGGATGACGTTGACGCCGCCGCCGATCGCGTCCGAGCCATAGATCGCCGAGGCACCGTCGGTCAGCACCTCGAGCCGTTCGACCGCGGCGGCCGGAAATTGGCTGACGTCGACGAAGACTTTGCCGCCCAGTCCGGCAATGGCGTTGGCCGCCACCCGGCGGCCATCGACGAGCACCAGCGTATCGAGGTTGCGAAGCTGGATCTGCGAGCCGCCGGCGGTGTTCTGGTTGGTGTTGTTGGCGTTGCTGTTGCCGGCATTCGAGCGCCCGGCAAACAGTGGCAGCTGCTTTCTGAGGATTTCGAGAACGTTGTTCTGCACACCGCCTTTGGCAATCGCTTCGGCATCGATAATGCTGACCGGTACAACCACCGCGTCGGGCGATGTCGGCAGTGCCGAGCCGGTAACGATGATCATCGGACCCTCATCCGGGTTGGTCGCTGATTCAGCTGCGGTATTCGATGACGCTGACGGCGTAGCCCCGGGACGCTGTGCGCCCGCCGACCCCGCGATGAGCACAGTAGCGAGCGCTGTCGTGACCCGCAGCGCACTCCTCGTCCGATCGAATCCTGAGTTTGCCATAAGCCCTCCCCAACCGCTCATCTTATCGTTCTTGTTAATATAATCCGTATTATTTGCCGACTTTCATCATGCCGTTTGCTTGGCCTGCTTGGTCAGTCAGCACGGTCAAACGATTGTCCTGAAGGATGTTCGGATAGAATTGCGAAGGCCGCCCGAGCAAGAGCAGGGCGCGGACCAATTCAGGCACCGGTGTCGATGCGCAGGATAGCTGCGGTCGCGCCGCTCTCGCCTGGCGAAGCGGCAACATACAAGGTGTCGGTCTCGGGGATCAGAATGCCAGTCTTCGCCCCTGGGGCGGTCACCAGCCGCGGTAACTCGACATAATGATCTGCCGAGCGTTGCTGTAGGACGCCGATATAGCCTTCACCGCCGAGCACATAGACGCGTCGGTGCTTGGCATCCCAGATCACCTCGTCGGTTCGCGCCGGTGCCTCGAACACGGCGATCGTCGCGCCGGTATGCGAGTTCAACACGAGCAGCTTGCCGGGCTTGCGCGTCACCATGAATAGCCGCGCATTGGGCTCGTCGAAGGCGAAGCAGCAGTTCTGCTCGGCAACCGTTACCGGCCAGTTCGCCACGACCGCGTGCGTCGCCTTGTCGATCGTCGCGACATAGTTCTTGTCCGTAATGTTTACGTAGATATGCGAACCGTGTTGCTCGACCGCCATCGCCTCGACATGGTCGGCGTCGAAATGCACATTGCCGAAGCGCTTGCCGGTGACAGGGTCGATCTCGCTGATGACGCTGTCCGGCATGGGAACGTCCTTACCGCCGGTGACCACCCACAGGCGCCCGCTGGTCCGGTCATAACCTGCCGAGTCCGCGCCGGGCGTCAGCTTGACCGTGGCGAGCTGGCGATAGGTCGTCGCATCGAGCAGCCGCGTCATTGCCTTGCTGCCATCGGTGACGAGCAGCCGGTTGACCTTCGGCTGGAAGACGATGGTATGCGGCGTGCCCATGTCGCCGATGGATTTGAGATGTGCACCCGTTTTCAGGTTGAAGACTTCGAGCGTGCCGTGATCCTCGGCCGCGAGAAACAGCCGGTTGCCCGCGAGATCATAGTCGAAATGATCGAAGTCGCCGGTATAGCCAGCCAACTCGGTGCGCCCGACGATCTTTAGGGGCGAAGCTCCGGCGACCGCTGCTCCGCCGGGCGCGACGAGTTCGGCAAGCGTCGTGAAGCGCGCCTCGAACGCCGTGCGAATCGCTTCGGCCTTCGCCTGCAGCGATGCCTTGTCCATGCCCGATTTATAAGCGAATACAACGCCGAGCGCACCGACGATAACATGCGCGCGGTCGTGGATCGCCAACTCGACCTCATAGCGGTCGCCGGTGGGATCAAGCTCGAGCTTGGTTTCCCCGCTGGTCAGGACGTGCATGTCGTCTTCGTCGGCTTTCTTGCCGATCCGGCCGATCGTCGAGCCCAGGATGACATTGTCCTTGGTTCCCGGCGGGGTCGCATGGAAGGCCAGTATCGCAACATCGGGATGCGCCGCAAACAGCTCATCGACGATCGCCTGCGCGCGAGTATTCGACGGCGTATGGTCGTCGTAGGGGAACGGCTCCATCAGGTTTTTTGGGTGGCTGATCCGGCGCGCGATCTCGTCACGAAGCGTGATCGCGGTGCGCTCCATCGCCGACTTGTCCGCCCCCGGCCGATACGCGAACACCACGCCGAGCGCGCCGAGCGGCCGCCGAGATGCGTCGAGCATCGGCAGCTCGACCTCGTAACGGTCGCCCTTGGCATTGACCGCACGGTTCGGCTGCCCGGTCGTGACGACGCGGAGATCGTCGGCATCGGCAGGCTTGCCGATACGGTCGAAGTTCGCCGCGATGATGATGTTGACCTTGGCATCGGGCGGGGTGACGTGCATCGCCAGCACGACAACCTCGGGGTGTACAGCAATGGCACGGTCGACGAGGTGCTGCGCGTAGATGGCATTTCCGGCCGCAGGGCGCATCGCGGTCTGCGCAATGCAGGGCACCCCGATTAGCGCCGTCGACAGCAGCAGCAGCTTTAGCATCGACGTACTCCCCAAGCGATTATTCGTGGAAAAGCTAATGCACCAATCAGCTCTCGAACTGAATATAAGCTGACAACCCGTTCAGCTTCGGGTTGCTTTACACCGCGGCAGTTCAGGTTCAACTTGCGATCCCGATGAAAATCCTCGTTGTCGAAGATCAGGCCCGGCTTGGCAATTTGCTGCGTCAGAGCCTGTCCGAGCGCAGCTATACGGTACGGCTGGCGCGCAGCTGCGCGGAAGCGACCGACGCGCTTGCCGACAGCGCCTATGACGTCGTCGTGCTCGATCTCGGTCTACCCGACGGCGACGGGCTCGACTTGCTGCGCGACTGGCGTCTGGCAGGGTTCAACGAACCCGTGCTCATCCTGAGCGCACGCAATACCATCGAGGACCGCATCAAAGGGCTCGATATCGGTGCCGACGACTATCTGCCCAAGCCGTTCAGCATCGACGAGCTGCTCGCCCACGTCCGCGCGCTCATCCGGCGGCAGTCGTCGGTCAAGGCGTCGCTCCTGAAACATGGCGACCTGCGCATGGATCTGCTCGGCCACACTGTCCACGTCGGCGAGACCGCAATCGATCTGACCAGCCGCGAGTTCGCGCTGCTCGAAGTTTTCATGCATAACGTCGGACGGGTGCTCACGCGAACACTGATCACCGAAAAGATCTGGCAGTCGAACAACGACTTCGACACCAACCTGCTCGATGTCTATATGAGCCGTCTGCGCAGCAAGCTCGACACGCCCGGCAAGCCGCGCTTCAAGACCGTACGCGGCATCGGCTATCAGCTGTTATGAGCTCGATCCGCCGCCGCCTGACGCTGCAATACGCTGCAGCCGCGACGCTGTCGTCGGCGCTGCTGCTCGGCACCGGTTACGCCTTGCTGCAGAACCAGCTCATCCACGGTCTCGATCTGATGAACGAAGCTGAATTCCATCAGCTGAAGGCGCATCTCGGCAGCGATTACCGGACACTGTCGCCGGCGGTGATCGAGCAGCGCATCCGCGAAACCAGCGAATTCGGCTCGGTGCTATTCTATATCAACGTCGATAATCCGCACACCGGCCTGGTGTTCACGTCGCACAACCTCGGTGGCCGGCCGATTCCCGACATCCCCGGCCGCCGGATCTACAATGTCGACATTCCCGAAATCGGTGAGATCCGCGCCGCCGAATTTGTTCAGGCGCCGTTCGATGTCACGGTCGCCACACCATTGCGCCCGGTCCGGGCAACGATGCGCAGCTACGTCAAGATTTCCGCGGGACTGCTGGTCGTCATGCTCGCCGCGAGCGTCGCGATCGGCTCTGGCCTGGCAAGGATTGTCTTGCGGCCGTTGCGCGAAATCAGTGCGACCGCGACCCGGATCGGTTCGAACAGCCTATCGGCCCGAATCTCGGCACCGGGTACTGACGAGATCGCCGAGCTTGCCCGGCTGCTCAATGCCATGTTCGACCGCCTCGAAACCACGTTCGAGCAGATCAGGCGCTTCACGGCCGAAGCATCGCATGAGCTGAAAACGCCGCTCTCGCTGATCCGCTTGCATGCCGAGCGACTGCTGCAAAACGGCATGCTCGGTCCGGCGCAAGCCGATGCCGCTATCGCGCAGCTGGAAGAAGTCGCGCGGCTCAACCAAATCATCGACAGCCTGCTATTTCTATCGCGGGCCGAAGCGAATGCCGTCGCGCTTGATTTTCGTGCGATCGATCCCGGCGATCTGATGATCGATATCGCACAGGACGCGTCGGCACTCGCCGAGCATGAGGGGAAACAGCTGGTTTATGCGGCAGATGCCAGTCAGCCGGTGGAGTTGGACCCGCGCTCGCTGCGCCAAGTTTGGTTGAACTTGCTCACCAACGCGATCCAGGCATCGCCCCTGGGCGGCACCATTACCTTGCTCTCCCGGTTCAGCCTTCATGCCTGGTCGGTGACTGTAGAGGACGAAGGGCCAGGGCTGAACGACGATCAGCTCGCGCAAGCTTTCGAACGTTTCACGCGGTTTGCGCCGGATCGCGACCGGGACCGCGGCAGCGGTCATGGCCTCGCCATTGTCCGGTCGATCGTCGGGCTGCATCACGGCAGCGTCGTCGCGACGCGGCGGCCGGATCGATCCGGATTGCAGGTCACGGTAACGCTCCCGCTATCGCAGCCTCTCGCATCGTAAGTTACGGCAGCCTATGTGTTCGATCGTCAGAACTTGGCCTTGAGCGACGCAAACCAGGTCCGTCCGACAATGTCGTACGCGGCGCCGTCGGTGGTCAATGGTGCACCGCTGACGAACGGGGGGGGCTTATCGGTCAGGTTGGTCAGGCCAGCTCCGATGGTGAACTGCTTGTTGATGACATAATGCGCGTCGATATCGAAGTAGCTGTAGGCTGGAACTCCAGGCGTCGTCGCAGTCGCGCTCGCGACGACGTCCGAGTGGACCATCTTATCGATGTATCGCCATCTGAACGTCGTCGAGAACGGACCATTCGAGTAGGTCACCCCGGTGTTCGCCTTGAAGCGGGGATGCGAGATATCTCCGCCGACACCGCCGAACCCGACACTGCCTGCGTAGTTCAGCGTTGGCGATCCGAGCAACCCAGCAACCCTGTAATCTTTGACGTACGACACCACCGTGCTGAAGTCGAACGCTCCGGCGTTGTCGGGCAAGCCAAGTGCATCAAGCCCGGTGTGCCAATTGATCTGAGTGTCGATCCCGCGGACGGTATATGTCGCGAAGTTGAACAACCCCTGTTGACCGAGCACGATAGCACCCGTGAGCGGATCGCGAGTGATGCGCTGGCAATAGGGGTTCGCGACTGCGTAGGTCGGATTACTGGAGCCATCCGAGTTGAAGCAGCGCGGCAGGATATCGGTCAGCAACAACGAGCCGATCGCCCCGCTGATCTTGATGCTGTAGTAATCGACCGAGACCTGGAAATTACGGAAAAGCGAGCTCCCGAACTTCGGGGCGAGAACGACGCCGATCGAGTAGGTGTCGGCCTTTTCCGGCCTGAGATCAGGGTTGCTGCCATCGCTGCCCTGAACCGACGTTACGCCGTAGGTATAGGTCGGCAGGATCGCAGCCGGGATTCCTTGCGCCAGGCACAGCGCCTGAACTTGCGCGCCGCTCGCTCCGGTACGGAACGAACTGCCCATGGCGCAGGGATCGCCGGCGTTCGGACCCGTGCCAATGTTCAGGTTGCCGGTGCTGGTCGGCCCGTACAGATTACCGAGGCTCGGCGCGCGAACCGCCCGCGAATAGCCACCGCGGAAACGAACGCCCGCCACCGGCACCCAGCTCGCGTCGGCCTTGTAGGTGTTGCTGTTGCCTGACTGATTATAGTGCGAGTAGCGGTAACCAAGGTCGATCGACAGCTCGCGGGCGAACGGCAGGTCTTTCAGGATCGGCACGAGCAGCTCGCCGAACAGCTCGGTGACCCGCTGCTTGCCCGATGCGGCGTTGACCGAGCCGAACGACTGCGAATCGTTCAGCACCAGCGTCGAATCGGGCTGGTAGTTGAAATCCGACTCGCGGTAGTCCGCGCCGAGCGCAAAGCGCAACTCGCCGCCCGGCAACGTCAATATCGGACCTTCGAGGGTAGTGTCTCACTTTGAAATCCGACGATCGGTTGTCGCCAGCCGCGCCCGCATCCTATATGCTTAGCGCAAAGCATGGAGGACATATGGCTACCAATCTTCAGTTTGCCCGCTGGCAAGCAGCATACGATAACCTGATCGAGGCGCACGGACTTCTCTATGGGGCGCGTGTTTCACGCACGCCATTGCCCGGTGATACCAGTCACAGCTTCCGATCGACACTTATGCAGCGATTGGACGAGTATCGCGACGCTGTGGTGGCTACCGATGCCTAAAGGCCCCAACGGAGAAAAGCGCCCCGCCGACGCGATCGGCTTGGCCGTGATGATCGGCAAGATCGCTACCGGCGAGATCGAGGATGAGCGCGAGGGCATCGCCAGCGCCGCCGCTCAGATGGGCAAGCTGGGCGGCAAGGCCCGCGCTGCGGCTATGACGCCGGAACGTCGGGCGGAGATTGCGAAGGCGGCGGCGGCCAAGCGTTGGGGACGTTAGGCGAACTCAGCCAATCGATCCTCGACATAGTTTCTGACTGCAACCGCATCTTCGTTCTTAAGCTTTAGCTTAACCCACTCTGAGCACAGGGCCTGCCACAAAACGTTGCCACCGAGATAAAGGCGAGTAGCGGCGCTCTGTATCCAGTCGTGGTGATTGGAGAGCGTCATAGCATCATTACATGCGTCTGAAACGTCGGATACAGACCGCCCGACCTTAACCCAAACATCGCCCCAGTTTGCGGAAGACAGCTCCTCAAATACCAGGCGCTCCGGGGCCTCTGGTCCAGGAAGAATATAGCAGCCCTGACCCGCTTGACAGTCCCCGTCCAAGAATACGCCTACCGGCCGCTTGAAGCGGCGCTGGTGCACCATGATGCCCAGCTGATAGCCAACCGAAGACGCTCCACATGGGTTGATAGATACCCGGGGTATCAAGTCCTGCGCGCGTCCGGATAGTATTTCAGTCAGCAATATCTGAGACGCTTGGTCCTCCACATATAATTCACATTCCGGATGCTGAACGTCGTCCATTTGCGTCATCGAGAACTGGGCACTTATGCCACTCATAAGCTGGCGTTTCCCTCCAGCCTCATAGATTTGTAGTCGCGCAATCTGCGGCAATTCTTCCAAAATATAAGGGGAATGAGTTGTCAGAATTATCTGTAGCTCTCTCTCTCGACACACAGACGCTAGATCGCGGATTAAGCGCCTTTGCGCGCGAGGGTGAAGCGACGACTCAATCTCGTCGATTAGAACTAGCCCATATTTGGGCAAATCCTTTTGAATCAGCTCCGCGATAGTTGTTTCGCCTTGACCCTGATGGTAGCCCGAATATGCGGTTCCTTCCTTTTGCAGGACAGGAATGACACGATTATTATCAACATCGCTAAGCGCCATCTTTGCGGATGAATAAGCCGCACCCAAGATGCTAGAGAGGCGGCTGAGCCGTCCGTGATCGAATGGAGTCGCCGAAGCTTCCTTGTGCCGGCTCTTAGCGATCTTTGCGTAACCCAGTCGCCCAGCTACCGGCACGATCCGACTTAGGTCGATATATTGTACGGCGCGAATAGGGCGCTCGGCGTTGCCCTTCCAGCGCTCCGATGGCTTTCGCACGCTGCCGATCTTGTGTTCTTTGCCTTCGGTTATTCCAAACCGGATCGAGGCGTCCTCGACCGCATCCCAAGCCGTCTTGGGGAAGAACTCAGATGCGTATTTTGAGCCCTTCGTATCCCGATAGACGGACGCAGCGGACTGTATGATGGTGCTCTTGCCCGAGCCATTTTCCCCCGCGATCGCGACTATCGGAAACGGAAACTCGACCCGCTGTCCTTTCCAACCCCGAAGCCCTTCGATCTCGATCCACTCCAATCGCTTCGGCCAAGCTGTCTCGTTCTGCCAAGCGCGGTCTAACCTTCTGATTTCGCTACCTAATGCCATCGCCCTGTCTCTCGACACTGTTTATCGCGTCGTGAAGGTGCGCCAGAGCGCGGCAAATTGCAACTTAATTTTCTGACAGAAAACTAATTGACAATTTGTCGCGCCGAAGCCATGGGCTGCGAACCCTAAACGACAAGAAAACGGTGATTTGGCAAATACAGTCTTGACCCTAAGCACATAAGTTCATATACAATTTGTATGAACACGCTTCCCCATGCCAAGCGGACCCAAATCCTCTCCATGCTGTGCGAGGGATCATCGATGCGGTCGATCAGCCGCGTTGCCGACGTGTCGATCAACACCGTCTCCAAACTGCTTGTCGAGGCCGGGGAAGCCGCTCTCGCGATCCACGACGAAACGGTGCGCAATGTGAAGGCGAGCCGCATTCAGTGCGATGAAATCTGGTCGTTCTGCCATGCCAAGCAAAAAAACGTGGCGACCGCCAAGGCCGCGCCGGAAGGCGCTGGCGACGTTTGGACCTGGACCGCTCTCGACGCCGACACGAAGCTG
>JANOOK010000127.1:0-4130 GCA_031421275.1 Sphingomonadaceae bacterium | reverse complement strand
CACTCTCCGCCAGCAACACCGAGCCGCCCGGCAGGCCCGCCACCACCCCCGACCCCAGCGGCACCGGCGCATACCCCACGCAACCCGAAACCAACCCCGCCGCCAAAATCCCCAAACCAGCACGCATCACGATCAGCGCGCGATCGACGCGTTGCACAGGGCGCTGGCCGTCTTGATCCTGTTCATGCCGATCCCGGCTAGTAATATGCTCCGAGCCGGAGGCGTTAGCCGCCGATCAGCACCGTTGGCAACCCGAGAACGATCGCGCCGCACTCATGCTGCCGGTCGGCGTTGGCGAGGGCGACATAGGTGTCGCCGGTCGCAGCGACGAAACCGCGGCAGGCAAGGTGTTCCGCGAGATTCGCCTCAGCGTATTCCTGCGAAGTCGATCGCCGGATTATCGTTCCCAAACAGCAATCTGTCGCTGTCTGGGCATCTAGCCGGCAACGCGCCGGAGAAAGCACCATTGCTTGACATAAACCGGATAGGTTATATAATGCAAATGATCAATTGCCGGCGTATGCCAAATGGATCGGAAAATCACATGTCTTCCCAGCCGCGACCTGCCGTCGGTTTCCCGATCGATACGATTCCGACACCCGCCCCGGCGGGGGCGGTTGCGAGCCGATTGAATCGTTCCGACTGTCACCTTAGCCTCACCTTAGCCCCGCCGAGGTTCTGACACACACCGATTTGGGTGTGTCGAAACCGCCCCGAAAGCCCGGAAAACTGCCATTCGGGTGTGTCGAAAGAGCCGCCCAAGCCGCTCGGCATTTTCGGCCGGCAAGGCGAGGCGCTATCGGCCCGGTCAGCCGTAGCCGCCGCCCCGGCAGCGGCGCAGCCCGTCGGCGATGACGTCGCGGACCTGCTCGCGCTCGGCCGGCGACAGGCATTCGGCGACGCGCACCCGGCGGCCGCGGCAGGCGAGCCACAGCCGGTTCTCGAGGTCCGAGACGCGCTCGAGCTGGACCTGCGTCCAATAGGGCTCGAGCGCGACCCGGCGCTCGGCTCCGCGGTGGCTGACGGTGCGGACCTGCAGCGCCGAGTCGTCGAGCCGCAGCGTCTCGAACGCCTGCCCCGAGCGGTGGCTCGCCTTGAACGCCCACCACAGGAGCGCGAGGTCGATGATCATGAACGGCACCACCGGCCAGGCCCCGAGCACCCACAGTCGGGCCCCCATCACGACGAAAACGGCTCCCACCCCGCCGACCAGCCGCCAGACGTGGTCCGGGTCGAACGACCGGTTCGGGGTCAGCCGCAAGTCGAAATAAGCCGTTGCCATGCCCTGCCGTCCAGCTTGCCAGACTGGACAATGCACGGTCGACGGCAGCAGAACTGCAGGGCATGACGCCGCAGCAAATCCTGACCTTCTTCGAGCGGCTCGGTGCGGCCATTCCGGCACCCGAGACCGAACTCGCCTATTCCAGCGCCTACACGCTGCTGGTTGCGGTGGTGCTGTCCGCGCAGGCCACCGACGCCAGCGTCAATCGCGCCACGGCGACGCTGTTCGCGGCTGCCGACACCCCCGCCGCCATGCTGGCGCTAGGCGAAGATGGGGTGAGGGCGCACATCCGCCGAATCGGCCTGTTCAACACCAAGGCGCGAAATATCATCGCACTGAGCGCGGCGCTGATCGAGCGGCACGGCGGCGCGGTCCCGAGCGACCGCGCCGCACTCGAAGCGCTGCCGGGCGTCGGCCGCAAGACCGCCAACGTCGTGCTCAACGAGATCTTCGGCGAGGCCACCTGCGCCGTCGACACGCATGTATTCCGGGTCGCCAATCGCACCGGGCTTGCTCCCGGCAAGACCGTCCGCGCCGTCGAGGATGCCCTGGTCGCGGTCATCCCCGTCGCCTACGCCCGGCCGGCGCACCATCTGCTCATCCTGCACGGCCGCTACACCTGCCTAGCCCGGCGGCCCGCATGCTGGCGCTGTCCGGTCGCCGACCTGTGCAGCTTTGCACCCAAGACACCCGTGCCGGTGTTAACCGAAGGCGCAGCGCTCGGCGACGCCACCGCTCCGGTCGTGTCGCTGCGAACGCATCAACACAGGGACGAGATATGAACCGTATCGCCTTGCTTGCAGGTGTTGCCGGGCTGGTCGCGCTCGGCAGTTGCACCGCCGGCGACAACCGCCGGGCACCCGCCGTCGCCGCTGCGCCGATGCCGGCACCCGCGACCCCGATCAAGCCCGCAGCGGGGCGGTCGTGCGTCCAGCTCAGCCAGATCCGCGAAACCCGCGTCGTCGACGACCGCACCATCGACTTCATCCTGCGCGACCGCAGCGTGCTGCGGAACACGCTGCCCTATGCCTGCCCGACCCTCGGCTTCGAGCGCGCCTTCAGCTATGCGACTTCGCTCAGCGAGTTGTGCGCGGTCGACATCATCACCGTGATCAACAACGGTGGCGGCCCGCGCCGCGGTGCGAGCTGCGGCCTTGGGACGTTCGTGCCTTACACGCCGATACCGGCCGGCCGTTGAGCGCCATACGTCGAGCAAAGGCTGGCGTTAACCGGTCGGCTTTGCTAGACAACCGACATGCACCCGTAGCTCAGCTGGATAGAGCACTGCCCTCCGAAGGCAGGGGTCGGGGGTTCGAATCTCTCCGGGTGCACCATTTCACGCCCATCGCGGCATCGACGGTGGTGAGAAACCATGCGCAGCATCGAGCACTTCATCGCCGGCGCAAGCGTCACCGGTACGAGCGGGCGCTTCGGCGACGTGTTCGACCCGAACACCGGGACGGTGCAGGCGCGGGTTCAGCTCGCCGATGCGAGCGAGGTCGATGCCGCGGTCGCGGTGGCCGTCGAGGCGCAGCGCGGCTGGGCGGCGACTAATCCGCAGCGGCGGGCGCGGGTGCTGTTCGACTATAAGCGCCTGATAGAGCGCGATATCGGCAAACTCGCCGAACTGCTGGCGTCGGAGCACGGCAAGGTCGTCGCCGATGCGCGCGGCGACATCCAGCGCGGGCTTGAGGTCATCGAGTTCTCATGCGGCATCCCACACCTGCTCAAGGGCGACTATACCCACGGCGCGGGTCCGGGGATCGACGTCTATTCGATGCGCCAGCCGCTCGGCGTCGTCGCCGGCATCACCCCGTTCAACTTCCCGGCGATGATCCCGATGTGGATGTTCGGCGTCGCCATCGCCTGCGGCAATGCCTTCATCCTGAAGCCGAGCGAGCGCGATCCGTCGGTGCCGGTCAAGTTCGGCGAGCTGATGATGGAGGCGGGGCTGCCGCCGGGCATCCTCAACATCGTCCACGGCGACAAGGTCGCTGTCGACGCGATCCTCGATCACCGCGATATCAAGGCGGTCAGCTTCGTCGGCTCGTCGGACATCGCGCATTATGTCTACAGCCGCGGCGTCGCGGCGGGCAAGCGCGTTCAGGCGATGGGCGGCGCGAAGAACCACGGCGTTGTCCTACCCGATGCCGACATCGATCAGGTCGTCGCCGATCTCGCCGGCGCGGCGTTCGGGTCGGCGGGCGAGCGGTGCATGGCGCTGCCGGTGGTCGTGCCGGTCGGTGAGAAGACGGCGAACACCCTGCGCGAGGCGATGTTGCCCGCGATCGCCAAGCTGCGGCTCGGCGTCTCGTCCGATGCCCAGGCCGATTACGGCCCGGTCGTCAGCGCCGTGCACAAGGCGCGAATCGAGGAGTACATCACGATGGGCGTCGACGAGGGAGCCGAGCTCGTCGTCGATGGTCGCGGCTTCAGCCTGCAAGGCCACGAGGGCGGCTTCTTCGTCGGACCGACGCTGTTCGACCATGTCACACCCGAGATGCGGTCGTACCGGGAGGAGATCTTCGGCCCCGTTCTCCAGATCGTCCGCGCCGACACTTTCGAGCAGGCGCTGGCGCTGCCGAGCCAGCACCAGTACGGCAACGGCGTCGCGATCTTCACCCGCAACGGTGCGGCGGCGCGCGAGTTCGCCGCTCGCGTCGAGGTCGGCATGATCGGCATCAACGTCCCGATTCCGGTGCCGGTGGCGTATCACACGTTCGGCGGGTGGAAGCGCTCGGCATTCGGCGACACCAACATCCACGGTCCCGAGGGCGTACGCTTTTATACCAAAGTGAAGACGGTGACCCAGCGCTGGCCGTCGATGGAGAGTGGCAGCATCGCAGCC
>JANOOK010000126.1:0-2677 GCA_031421275.1 Sphingomonadaceae bacterium | reverse complement strand
CGGGGAGTGGCGCAGCCTGGTAGCGCATCTGGTTTGGGACCAGAGGGTCGCAGGTTCGAATCCTGTCTCCCCGACCAATTAAACCACGCCGGGCGAAGCTGCAGCCGCCCCTCCGTCGCAGCCAGGGTAGCTGATCCATGTCGATCGCCGGAGGGCTGCTGTTCAGCGATTACTTCCTGCGTTCGGGCATCGACGATCTGGCCGAATGGCAGGCGCTCGCGCCCGGCCGCGTGGCGCAGTTTCGCGACGCGGTCACCGCGGCGGTCGAGCGGCTCGAGGCGACGCACGAGCCGAACGAAAGCGTTACCGAACGCGGCGCGGTCGAGCCGATCCTGACGGCACTCGGCTGGCCGGCGTAGCTGCCGCAGCAGACACTCTCCCCGCAGGGCCGCACCGACGTGCCGGACTATCTGCTGCTCGGCAACGCCGCTGCGGAGCTCGCGGCGCGGGCGCGCCACCGCGAGCATGAGCGGTACCGCGACGCGGCGACCTTCCTCGAAGCGAAGGCATGGGGCGCGCCGCTCGACCGCGCCAGCGGCAGGGCGGCGCCGTCGACGCAGATGCTGCGCTATCTCAGCCTCGCCGAAGTCCAGTCGGAAAGCCGCATCCGCTTTGCCGTGCTCACCAACGGCCGCCACTGGCGGCTGTACGATCAGCGGGCGCGGTCGCGGTCTGAGGAGTTCCTCGAAGTCGATTTGCGCGCCATCGTCCGCCCCGATCTCGGCGACGACGCCAGCGACGGCGATCGCGCGCTGCGACTGTTCCTGCTGTTCTTCGGCCGCGACGCGTTCGTGCCCGATGCGGACGGGCGGACCTTGCACGCCCGCGCGCTCGGCGAGAGCCGGCGCTACGAGGAGCGCGTTACCCAGGCGCTCGCCGACACCGTCTTCGGCCGCACCTTCGTCGACCTCGCGGGCGCGCTGCGGGCCAACGACGACCAGGCCGGCGACGACCGCGCCTATCTCGACGCGCTGCGCGAGGCGACGCTGATCTATCTCTACCGCTTGCTGTTCACGCTGTTCGCCGAGGACCGCAAGCTGCTGCCGACGTGGAGCCGCGACGACGGGCTGTCGGCGATGCGCGATCAGGTCGCGAGGGCGATCGACACGCGCACGCCATCCTCCAGCGTCCGCAGCAACTATGACGGCGACCTGCGCGCGATCTGGCAGCAGATCGACGGCGGCGACCCCGGCATCGGCCTGCCGCCGTACAACGGCCGGCTGTTCAAGGAGAGCTGGGCCATCCTCGCCCGCGCGCGTATTCCCGATGCGGCGTTCGCGCCGATCCTCGACGGGCTGTCGCGGACCGATCTGGCGCTGGCGCAGAAGCGCATCAGCTACCGCGACCTGTCGGTCCAGCACCTCGGCTCGATCTACGAGCGGCTGCTCGAGTTCCGGCTCGATCTGACCGGCGGCGCGGTGTGCAAGGCCCCGAACCCGTTCGCGCGCAAGACCAGCGGGTCGTATTACACGCCCGAGGAGCTGGTGCTGCTCGTCATCCGCCGCACGCTGACGCCGCTGCTCGACGAGCGCCGCGCGGCGTTTGCGGCCAAGCCGTCGGCCGAGACCGACCCGGCGACGCGCTTCCTCGACCTGACCGTCTGCGACCCGGCGATGGGCTCGGGGCACTTCCTCGTCAGCCTCGTCGACTGGCTGGCGGACAAGGTGCTCGAAGCGGTCGCCGATGCGGAAGCCGACGTCCCCGGCCACGTCTCGCCGCTGACCGCGCGGCTGGCGGCGATCAAGGCGCGCATCGAGGCGCAGGCACGACAGGGCAACTGGACGCTGCCCGAGGGCGGTCTCGAACCCCGCCAGCTGGTCCGGCGCATCATCCTGAAGCGCGTCATCCACGGCGTCGACAAGAACCCGATGGCCGTCGAGCTCGCCAAGCTCAGCCTGTGGTTGCACACCTTCACTGTCGGCGCACCGCTGTCGTTCCTCGATCACCATTTGCGCTGCGGCGACAGCCTTTTCGGCGAGTGGGTCCGCGACGCGCAGGATTTTCTCGGGCAACGCCGCGCCATGCTCGCGGGCGCGCTGGTCCAGTCGGCGAAGCAGTCGGCGGTCGGCATGGCGCGGATCGAGGACGCGTCCGACGCCGACATCGCCGAGGTTCACGCCAGCGCCGCGATCTTCGACACCGTCGAGGAAGCGACCGCGCCGCTCGCCGCTTTGCTGTCGTTCGTCCACGCCGCGCGCTGGCTGCCCAAGGCCGACCAGCTCCACGTCAACGCGTTGCTCGACGGCTCGCAGGGCGATCTCGACGCCATCGCGCGCGGCGAGGCGGTACCGCGCGGGTCCGACGCCGCGCGCGTCGCGGCGCGGCTGCGCGCGCTGGCGGCCGAGGAACGCTTCCTGCATTGGCAGGTCGCCTTCCCCAACCGCTGGGACGACTGGACCAGCGCCGCCCCGGTCGGCGGCTTCGACGCGGTGATCGGCAATCCGCCGTGGGACCGCATGAAGCTGCAGGAGGTCGAATGGTTCGCCGCGCGCGTCCCCGCCATCGCGCTCGCCCAGCGCGCCAGCGACCGCAAGGCGGCGATCCGCCGGCTGCGCGATAGCGGCGACCCGATTTACGCCGATTATGCAACGGCGGCGTGGCACGCCGAGGCGGCCGTGCGCGTCGTCGCCGGCGAGATCGTCGACAAGCAGCGCCGGACGCAATATCCGCTGCTTGG
>JANOOK010000125.1:0-6213 GCA_031421275.1 Sphingomonadaceae bacterium | reverse complement strand
ATCGCGATCGGCGCGGCGCTGACGGTCGGGCTGTTCGCGCGGGGCTGACATCGGTTTAGGGTAGGCACCGCGGCGCGCCCGCCTGGCCGTTCATGGGAAAGCCGGTCGCTCCACCGTATAGCTGTCGACTTGGCAATGGATAACCCATGCGCAGCAATCGAACGATCGGGCGAGCGAGCGTTGCCGCGGGAGCCCTGGCGCTGACGCTGGCATGGCACGCGGCCGCGGCGACCGCTGCACCGATCTCCGCGCTCGCGCTCGCCAATCGGGTGACATGGGGGGCGAGCGCGGCAACCCCGCTGCCCGATAGCGAGCGCTGGCTCGAGGCGCAGCTGCGGATGCGGGCGAACGTGCCGCTCCCCCGCGCGGCGCAGGCGCAGATCGACGCCATGCGAATTTCGCGCGAGCCGGTCGCGGCGACGGTGGTCGAGATCGACGCGCAGAACCGCGCCTCGAAAGCCGTCGTCGACCCGGCGGCGAAGAAGCTGGCGCGCGAGGCCTATAATCGGGCGGCGAATGCGGTCGAGCGCGAGGCGGCGACGCGCTCTCTGCTGCGCGACCTGTATTCGCCCGCCCAGCTGCGCGAGCAGATGACGTGGTTCTGGTTCAACCAGTTCAATATCCATGCGCGCAAGCGCGACATTCGCGCCATGGTCGGCGACTATGAGGACCGCGCCATCCGCCCGCACGCCCTCGGGCGTTTCCGCGACCTGCTCGAGGCGACGCTGCGTGCGCCCGCCATGCTGCGCTATCTCGACAACGACCAGAATGCGGCGGGCCGCATCAACGAGAACTACGCTCGTGAAATCATGGAGCTGCACTCGATGGGGGCGGGCTCGGGATATACCCAGAAGGACGTGCAGGAGCTGGCGCGCATCCTGACCGGCATCGGCATCGATCAGCGGCCCAACACTCCCAGGCTCAAGCCCGAGTGGCAGCGGCTGTATATTCGCGACGGGCTGTTCGCGTTCAACCCGGCGCGCCACGACTTCGGCGACAAGGAGTTTCTGGGCGTGCGTATCCGGGGCAGCGGCTACGCCGAGGTCGAGCAGGCGCTCGACCTGATCGCCGCGTCGCCGGCCACCGCGCACCATGTCAGCGAGCGGCTGGCGACCTATTTTCTCGGCGATGCCCCGGCGCCCGCGGTCGTCGACCGCATGGCGGCGAGCTTCCAGTCGAGCCGCGGCGATACTGCCGCGGTGCTGCGGACGCTGTTCCGGTCGCCCGAGTTCAAGGCCTCGCTGGCTCCCGGCGCGACCGCCTATCCGTTCAAGGACCCGGTGCATTACGTCGTCTCCGCGGTGCGGCTGGCGTACGGCGACAGCGTCATCTTGAACGCGCAGCCGATGCTCGGCTGGCTGGGCCGCATGGGCGAGGGGCTGTACGCGCACGAGACCCCCGACGGCTATCCGCTGACCTCGGCGGCGTGGACCGGACCGGGGCAGCTCGCGGTGCGCTTTGAGATTGCGCGCCAGATCGGCTCGGGAAGCGCCGGGCTGTTCAAGGCCGACGCGCCGGGTGCGGTCGACCGCCCGGCGTTCCCGCAGCTGCAGAACGCGCTTTATTTCGACGCGATCGCGCCGACGCTGGCCGGCACGACCCGCGCGGCGCTGGCGCAGGCCACCTCGCCGCAGGACTGGAACGCGCTGTTCCTGTCGTCGCCCGACTTCATGCGCCGCTAGAGGAGAGTGTGATGAACCGTCGTGACCTGCTCAAAGCCGCCGCCGCCGCGACTCCGCTGGTGTTCGCCGGGCGGGCGTTCGCTGCTCCGGCGGCCGACACCCGGCTGCTGGTCGTTTTCCTGCGCGGGGCGTATGACGCGGCGAACGTCGTCGCGCCGACGGCATCGGCCTTCTACCATCAGGCGCGCCCGGGCATCGGGCTGGCCGCGCCCGATCCGCTCAACCCCAAGTCGGCGCTGCGGCTCGACGCCGACTGGAGCCTGCACCCGGCGCTGGCCGAGTCGCTATACCCATTGTGGGCGAAGCGGCAGCTGGCGTTCGTGCCGTTCGCCGGAACCGACGACATGAGCCGCAGTCACTTCGAGACGCAGGACACGCTCGAACTCGGCCAGCCGGTCGGCGGCGCGCGCAACTACGGCTCGGGCTTCATGGCGCGGCTGGCGGGCGTGCTGGGGCATGAGACGCCGATCGCGTTCACCGACCAGCTGCCGCTGATCTTCCGCGGCGGCGCGGCGATCCCGAACTTTGCATTGAACAACATCGGCAAGCCCGCGATCGACCCGCGGCAGGCCGAGCTCATCGCCGCGATGTACCAGGGCGCGCATGCCGGCAGCACCGACCTGCATCAGGCCGTCACCGAGGGTTTTGCAGTGCGCGACACGGTGTACCAGTCGATCGCCGGCGAGATGCTCGCGGCGAACCGCGGCGCGGTCAGCCCCAAGGGCTTCGAGCTGGCGGCGCGGCGCATCGGCCGGCTGATGCGGACGCAGTTCAACCTCGCCTTCGTCGACGTCGGCGGCTGGGATACGCACGTCAACCAGGGCGGGGCGGACGGCTATCTTGCGAACCGCATCGGTGAGCTCGGCCGCGGGCTGGCGGGATTCGCCGACGAGATCGGGGCCGAGACGTGGCGGGGCACCGTCGTCGTCGTGGTCAGCGAGTTCGGCCGGACGTTCAGGGAGAACGGCGACCGCGGCACCGATCACGGCCACGGCAGCGTCTATTGGGTGCTCGGCGGCAGCGTCGCCGGCGGGCGCATGGCGGGGCCGCAGGTGGCGCTCAGCCCGGCGACGCTCAACCAGGGCCGCGACCTGCCCGTGCTGACCGACTATCGCGGCATGATCGGCGGGGTGGTGCGCAAGCTGTACGGGCTGAGCGCCGCGCAGCTGGCGACGGTGTTTCCGGGGGCGGGGGCGGCGGAGCTGGGATTGGTGTGAAGGGTCACAGAGGTCGCAATCATCCAAGCTGAAACGTCACCTGAGTGACTTATCGAAGCAGCGCTACCTACTAATCCGCAGCACCCGGCCATCATCGGCATCGGTGGTCACCCAGATCGCGCCGTCGGGCGCGACCCGCACATCGCGCACCCGCTCGGCAATCTCGGGAAACACGCGGACGCGCTCGGTGACCTTGGCGGCGGCGTTGACGTGGAGCCGCTGGACCTGCTCGCCCGCCAGCGCGCCGACGAACAGATCGCCCGCCCATTCGGGGAACATCGCGCCGCGGTACACCGCCAGCCCCGATGGCGCGATCGACGGCACCCAGACGCTGATCCCGTCGATCATGCCGGGCACGGTCTTGTTCGGCGATACCGGGGTGCCGTCGTAGTTGACCCCGAAGCACGCCCGCGGCCAACCATAGTTCGACCCGGCGCGCAGGATGTTGATCTCGTCGCCGCCCTTGGGGCCGTGCTCCTCCTCGTACAGTCGCCCGGTCGCGGCGTCGTACGCCAGTCCCTGCGGATTGCGGTGGCCCCAGGTGAACACTGCCGGATCGGCTCCGGCCTTGCCGACATACGGATTGTCCTTGGGCACGCTGCCGTCGTCGTTTAGCCGGATCGTCTTGCCGAGCTGGCTGCCGAGCTTCTGCGCCTCCTCGCGGTAGGCGAAGCCCTCGCCGGTGGTCAGCACGAAGCTGCCGTCGGGCAGGAATGCCATGCGCCCGCCGAAGTGCTGCGGCGTCGCCTTGTCGGGATGCACCCGGAAGATCTCGCGCGCTGTATTCAATGCCATGCCGTCGAGGCGCGCCCGCAGCACGCGGGTGCCGTTCGCCTTATCCGTCCCCGCGGCATAGGTCAGGTAAAGCACATGGTTCACCGCGAACTGCGGGTGCAGCACGACATCGAACAGCCCGCCCTGGCCCTCGTTGTAGACCTTCGGCACGCCGGCGATCGGCTGCGGCAGCAACTTGCCGTCGGCGGTGATCATCCGCAGCTGCCCCTTGCGCTCGGTGACCAGCACGCGTCCGGCAGGCAGGAAAGCCAGGCTCCACGGATGGTCGAGCCCAGTGGCGACAGTGGTGATGTGATAGCCGAGCGGCGACGCGGCCCCCAACGCCAGCAGCCCCAATATGCCGATTACTCGTTTAATCATCATTGCTCTCACCTTGTGTTGCTAACCGGCAACACTAGATCATAGGCTGCTCGTACCGGGGTCATACGCATGAACATCGACAAATTCACCGACCGCGCCAAAGGTTTTCTGCAGGCGGCGCAGACGATCGCCATCCGCGAGCAGCATCAGCGCGTCGCGCCCGAGCATGTCCTAAAGGCGCTGCTCGACGACGACCAGGGCATGGCGGCGGCGCTGATCCGCGCGGCGGGTGGGCGCCCCGAGACCGCGCAGCAACTGGCCGATCTCGCGCTGGCCAAGATCGCCAGGGTGTCGGGCGCGGGCGCGCAGCAGGTCGCTTGGGACACCGACACCGTCCGCATCCTCGACAACGCCGAGCAGATCGCTACCAAGGCGGGCGACAGCGTCGTGCCGGTCGAGCGGCTGCTGATGGCGCTGGCTCTGGCGACGACGACCGCGGCGGGCAAGGCGCTGGCGGAGGCGGGCGTCACCGCGGCGGGGCTCAACACCGCGATCGACACGGCACGCAAGGGGCGCACCGCCGACAGCGCCAATGCGGAAGCCGGCTTCGACGCGCTAAAGAAATACGCGCGCGACCTGACGCAGGCGGCGCGCGACGGCAAGCTCGATCCCGTCATCGGCCGCGACGAGGAGATTCGCCGCACCATCCAGGTGCTGGCGCGCCGCACCAAGAACAACCCGGTGCTGATCGGCGAACCCGGCGTCGGCAAGACTGCGATCGTCGAGGGGCTGGCGCTGCGGATCGCGAACGGCGATGTCCCCGACGGCATCAAGGATCAGCGGCTGATGTCGCTCGACATGGGCGCGCTGATCGCCGGCGCGAAGTACCGCGGCGAGTTCGAGGAGCGGCTGAAGGCGGTGCTCGACGAGGTTCGCGCGGCGGACGCCAACGTGCTGCTGTTCATCGACGAGATGCACCAGCTGGTGGGTGCCGGCAAGGCCGAGGGCGCGATGGACGCCGGCAACCTGCTCAAGCCGGCGCTGGCGCGCGGCGAGCTGCACTGCATCGGTGCGACGACATTGGCCGAATACCGCAAGTACATCGAGAAGGATGCGGCGCTTGAACGCCGCTTCCAGCCGGTGTTCGTCGGCGAACCCACGGTCGAGGACACCATCTCGATCCTGCGCGGGCTGAAGGAGAAATACGAGCTGCACCACGGCGTTCGCATCACCGACGCGGCGATCGTCGCCGCGGCGACGCTGTCGAACCGCTATATCGCCGACCGCTTCCTGCCCGACAAGGCGATCGACCTGATGGACGAGTCGGCGTCGCGGCTGCGCATGGAGGTCGAATCGAAGCCCGAGGAGATCGAAAACCTCGACCGCCGCACGATGCAATTGAAGATCGAGCGCGAAGCATTGAAGCGCGAGACCGACCGGCCGTCGCAGGACCGGCTGGCGGCGCTCGAGACCGAACTCGCCAACCTCGAGGAGCAGTCGCGCGAGCTGACCGCGCGCTGGCAGGCCGACAAGGACAAGCTCGCAGCGGCGACGCATATCAAGGAGCAGCTCGATACGGCGCGGCTCGAAGTCGAGCAGGCGCAGCGCAGCGGCAACTACGCCCGCGCCGGCGAGCTGACCTATGGCACCGTGCCCGAACTCGAACGCCAGCTGGTCGAGGCCGAGAGCGCCACCGCCTCGGCGATGGTGCGCGAGGAGGTCACCGCCGAGGATATCGCCGGCGTCGTCTCGCGCTGGACCGGGGTGCCGGTCGACAAGATGCTCGAGGGCGAGCGCGCCAAGCTGATGGGCATGGAGGAAGTCCTGAACGATCAGGTGATCGGGCAGCAACTCGCGGTTCGCGCCGTCGCTGCTGCTGTCCGGCGTTCACGCGCGGGGATGCAGGATGCCAACCGGCCGCTCGGCAGCTTCCTGTTCCTCGGGCCGACCGGCGTCGGCAAGACCGAGCTGACCAAGGCGCTGGCGCGCTTCCTGTTCGACGATCCCGCCGCAATGGTGCGCATCGACATGAGCGAGTTCATGGAGAAGCACGCCGTCAGCCGGCTCATCGGCGCGCCTCCCGGCTATGTCGGCTATGAGGAAGGCGGCGTGCTGACCGAGGCCGTGCGCCGCCGTCCGTATCAGGTCATCCTGTTCGACGAGGTCGAGAAGGCGCACCCCGACGTGTTCAACGTGCTGTTGCAGGTGCTCGACGACGG
>JANOOK010000124.1:0-17104 GCA_031421275.1 Sphingomonadaceae bacterium | reverse complement strand
TATCACCCGCCCTTCTCCATCTACCGCACCGATGCGGTCGCCATCGCCATCGAAAGCTACTCCGAAATCGAGCTGCTTGTCCGCGACCAGCGCCTTCAGATCGGCAAGGTTCTTCTCCTCGGTCGGGTCCGGATGATGGTTCGGAAAAGTCCCGTCAACCTCGGTGAAGAGAAGATGATGCTCCCCTGGTATTTTGGCAGTCAAGAGTTCGAGCGCGGGACCGGCCGCGCCGTTACCCGCGTCCCAACCGATCCGAAGAGCGGCCAGCGAATCGTCGCTGATCCCGGCCAGACCTTCGATGAGTCGATCAATATAGGCGGTGAGCACCTCGCGGTGTTCGGCCTTGCCTTCGCCCGAGAGCCAGTCTCCGGCTTCCGCCATGCGGCCAAGCTCGAGGATGTCCGCGCCGAAGAACGGCTGGCCCTGAAATACCAGCTTGAAGCCGTTATAATTGGCGGGATTATGGCTGCCAGTTATCTGAATGCCGCCATCTACGTCTTCGGCTGACGCCTCGGCATAATAGAGCATCGGGGTGGGCCCCATGCCGACCCGCACGACATCGACCCCGGTTGCCAGCAAGCCTGCGACCAGCGCCTCCTCCAGCATCGTCGAACTGACGCGCCCGTCATAGCCGACCGCGACCTTGCTACCGCCGGCCCGGCGCAGCAAGGTGGCGAAACCCCGGCCAATCGCTCGGGCGTCGTCCGGCCCCAAGGTTTCACCGATGATACCGCGAATATCGTATTCGCGAAGGATAGTGGGGTTAAAGCGGTGGGTCATCTCGGCTCCCGGAAAGTTGGAAAAACTGCGGCCATGGCGCGCGAAGTCGAGATATTTTGTGTCAATATCGCGGCAATGCGGCCCGCCTTGCCTTGGCCCGGCACGAACGGAGCTGGCACATTGGGTTTATTTCCCGATCTAGTCTTTCGGTAAAGCGCCGAGCAGCAAATCGCGCGCGGCATTGGCTTCATGCACCTGCTCGTTGGTGCCGCCGCGGTCGGGGTGGACCATGGCGAGCAACCGGCGGTGCGCATCGACGATGTCGGTATGGCCGGCATGCTTGGAAACCCCCAGCAAGGCGCGGGCGCGCCGCTCGCGATCAAAACGCCTGGACACGCCGATAAGTTCCCAGGGCCAGCGCCGGGTCAACAGCCTGCAGGCGAGCACCGCCAGTACGAGGAACCAGAGCAGCTTCATGCCTGCGCCGTGATCAATTCCTCAGCCCGCGCCTTGGCCCGCACCGGCAGGTTGAGCCCCGCAAGCAGCGCACGCATTTCCTGCCGCGCGACGAGATGGCTGGTGCCAAGCTCGCCCAGCTGGCCTTTGTCGAGCAGGGTCAGCCCCGAGGGGAACAGCTCGCGGTAGATCACCCGTTCGGACAGCCCATTGGCGACCCGGAAGCCGACTCGCTTGGACAATTCGGTAAGCGCCCCTTCCAGCCGGCGCATGTTGCGCGCCTCGACATGCTGGGTGCGGTTTCTGACCACGACCCAGTCCATTTCGCGCCGCTGATCCTTGATCGTCGCCATCGCGCGTTTCTTGCGGGCCTCCCAGATCAGTTCGGCGTAGAACGACAGGCGGCGGATCTTGAAGGTTTCGGCATCGACCTGACCGATCAGGTCGAAGTCGACGAAGCTGTCGTTCATCGGCGTCACCAGCGTGTCGGCGGCGCTCAGCGCGGCGCGCGCCAGCGGCGAGTCGCGGCCGGGCGTGTCGATGACGATATAGTCTTTGGCCGCCCAGGCGTCGCGCTGCGCCGTCAGCGCGCCGACGTCGCCGTCCCCGTCGGCGATGACCGCGATGTCGGGCTGGACGAGGTCGAGGCTGCGCCTGACCGCAAATGCCGCGCGATTTTCGAGATAGCGCGCCGAGGTTCGCTGGCGCGCGTCGAGGTCGACGATGCCGACCGCCGCACCGGTATGCGCCAGCGCCACCGCAATATGGACCGCGGTCGTCGACTTGCCCGAGCCGCCCTTCTCGTTGCCGAGCACGATCAGATGTGCTTGTTGCGCGCGCATCGCCTATTTCGCCGCCTGTATCGCCTGTGCCCAGCCCGCGCGCTGTTTCAGTCACCGCCGCGCTCAAGTCAACCGCGAGAGCCCATGTCCGAACGCTCGCCCGAGCCGCTGACGATCATCCACACGGTGGCGGATTTGCGGATACAGGTTGCCGGCTGGCACCGCCGCGGGCTGCGCGTCGCGCTCGTGCCCACCATGGGGGCGCTGCACGCCGGGCATCTGGCGCTGATCGCGGCGGCGCGCGCCCAGGCCGACCGGGTGGTCGCCTCGATCTTCGTCAACCCGACGCAGTTCGGACCGCATGAAGATTTCGACCGCTACCCGCGCGATCAGGCGAGCGACGCGGCGGCGCTGGCGGGGGCAGGCTGCGACCTGCTCTACGCACCTGGCGTCGGCGAGATGTACCAGGCGGGATTTGGTACAACGGTCAGCGTCGGCGGCCTCGCCGATCGCTTGTGCGGTGCGGCCCGGCCGGGGCACTTCGACGGGGTCGCGACCGTCGTCGCCAAATTGCTCAACCAGGCAACGCCCGACGTGGCGCTGTTCGGCGAGAAAGACTGGCAGCAGCTGACCATCATCCGGCGGCTGGTGCGCGACCTGGATTTGCCGGTCGAGATCGCCGGTATGCCGATCGTCCGCGATGCCGACGGCTTGGCGCTGTCGTCGCGCAACGCCTATCTCAGCGCGGTGGAGCGCGAGCGAGCCGGCGCGCTGCCACAGGCGCTTGGCGTGGCGCGGAAGGCGTTGCTCGCCGGCACCGCTATCGCAGCGACATTGACCGCGTTGCGAGCGGCGCTGCTCGCGGCCGGCTTCACCGCCATCGACTATGCCGAACTGGTCGGGAGCGACGACCTGTTACCGATGACCAAGCTCGACCGCTCGGCGCGTCTGCTGGCAGCGGCGTGGATGGGAAGCACGCGGCTGATCGACAACGTCGGCATCGCGGTTTCGCCGAGATAACACGTACCGTCGCGCGCTCATCTGCCAGTCGGCACTCGACGAACTCGTTAATTTCTGCCTAGCACTGAATAACAAAGTGTAAAGAATCTCGACGTTTCTCTTGCGTGCGATCGAGACCTTGCCGGCGTCCATTTATCTATCTGAAGCACCAACCCTTTGAAAAGGTGTCAGCCCGATATCCGTTACAGGGCTGTAACAGGTTGGCACGAAAGCTGCATCAACTGACCCGAGGATGTCGATCTCGGCTTGCGTCGAGGTCCGATTCTTCGGCGATGCCGACCAGCGGTCTCGTCGACCACCTTGAACGCACACCAGGAACCCGTAATGAAATTATCACTTATCGCCGCCGCCGTCCTCGCCACGGCGACCGGAGCGCAGGCCGTCGAACTCATCACCAATGGCAGCTTCGAACAGACAGCTTTGACGACCAAAGGCAGTTTTCAGCAGAGGAACGGCACGACCAACGTCACGGGCTGGGGCGGCGGTGCCGGTCTGGCGTTCCTCGACACCCCGGGCAGCGCCGACGGCAACATCTATCTGGCGGTCTACGGTCCGTTCGCCAAGACCAGTCCAGACGGCGGCAATTTCGTCGAAGCCGACGCAGCGCCGAGTTATGCCAACGCCATCACGCAGACGATCAAGGGTCTGACGATCGGTCAGGCTTACACGCTGACGTTCTATCAGGCAGCGGGCCAGCAGAAGGGCTTTACCGGCCCGACCACCGAGCGCTGGAAGGTCAGCTTCGGAACCGACTCGCAACTGTCGTCGATGTATTCGTTGCCGCAGGGCGGCGTCGGGGCGTGGCAGTCGCAGACGATGACGTTCACGGCGCACGCCACGTCGCAGCTGCTGAGCTTCCTCGCCGTAGGCACGCCCGACGGCCAGCCGCCGATCTCGTTCCTCGACGGCGTCTCGCTGCAGGCAGCGGTTCCCGAGCCTGCAACCTGGGCATTGCTGGTCACCGGCTTCGCGATGGTCGGCGTTGCCGCCCGTCGTCGCAAGTCGGCCAGCGTCGCCGCCTAAGTCGAAAGTTACGGCGGGACACCGGCTTGAGCGGTGCCCCGCTTCGACGTAGAGAGGGTCAGTGAGCTTGATGCCGATCTTGACGCAGTGGTGGCATCTCGCCGTTTGGCTGGTGCTGCTCTCGGTCGTGTTCATTCCACTCGAACGGATGTTCGCGTTACGCGAAGCACGGATCTGGCGGCCGCAGATGCGGGTGGACCTGGTCTATTACATGCTGAGCAGCCTGCCGACGCTCGTTATTGCAGCGTTACCGTTGGGGGCACTCGCGCTCGCCGCGCATGCGGTCGTGCCTGCCGGCTATTACGCCGTGATCGCGGCGTTGCCGTTCGCCGGGAAGCTGGTGCTCGGGCTGATCGTCGGCGATGTCGCCTTCTATTGGTCGCACCGTGCCAGCCACGCCGTCCCGCTGCTCTGGCGGTTTCATGCGCTGCACCACAGTGCCGCGCACATGGATTTCCTTGTTAATACGCGCGGCCACCCCGTCGATATGGTGTTCGGGCGGCTATGTGGGCTGATCCCGCTCTATCTGCTGGGTCTGGCGCAACCCAGCACCGAGGGCACGACGCTGGCGGCGCTGGTTACGGTAATCAGCACGTTCTGGGGATTTTTCATCCACGCCAACATTCGCTGGCGGCTGGGTCCGCTCGAATGGCTGGTGGCGAGCCCAGCGTTCCACCATTGGCATCACACGCGCTGCGATCACATCGACCGCAACTTCGCCGCGCTGATCCCAGCGATCGACCGGGTGTTCGGGACGCTGCACATGCCGCGCAGTTGGCCCGCCGACTACGGCACGCGCGAGCCGCATTCGACGACGCTTGCCGCGCAGTTGCTCGACCCGCTGGCAGTTTCGCCGGGTCCGGTCAGCCGGACTTCCTGAACGGTCCCTCCTCGTCGAGCATCTCGATATGCTCGACGACCGCCTCGCGCTCGGCCGCGAGAAACCCGGCGACGGCAGCGCGAAAGCCCTCGTTCGGAATATAGTGCGCCGAGTAGGTCGGGGTCGGTCGATAGCCGCGCGCCAGCTTGTGCGCGCCCTGCGCCCCGGCCTCGACGCGGGCCTTGCCGTTGGCGATCGCCCAGTCGATGGCACGGTAATAGCATAGCTCGAAGTGCAGGAACGGGACGTCTTCGCGACAGCCCCAATAGCGGCCGTACAGGCAATCGTCGCCGATCAGATTGAGCGCACCGGCGATGATCCGGCTGCCGCGGCGGGCGACGCCGAGCAGCACCCGGTCGCCCATACGCTGCCCGAGCAGGGTGAAGAACTTGCGCGTCAGATACGGCTGGCCCCATTTGCGCGCGCCGGTGTCCTGATAGAATTCCCAGAAAGCGTCCCAGTGCGCCGCCGTGATCGCGTCGCCGGTGAGCATGTCGATCTCGATGCCGCCGGCCATCGCGCCCTCGCGCTCCTTGCGCACCGCCTTGCGCTTGCGCGACGACAGCGCCGCGAGGAAGTCGTCGAAGCTGGCGTAGCTGTCGTTGTACCAGTGGAACTGCTGGTCGATACGCAACAGCCAGCCCGCCGCCTCGAACAGCGGCACTTGCTCGGGCGCGATGAAGGTGGCGTGCGCCGACGACAGGTTGTTCTGCTCGGTCAGTCCCTCGGCGGCGGCAAGCAGCGCCGGTCCCAACGCCGCATCGCGCAGCAGCAGCCGGTTGCCGGTCGCCGGCGTGAACGGCACGCTCGCCTGCAACTTCGGATAATAGCGTCCGCCGGCGCGCCGCCACGCGTCCGCCCAGCCATGATCGAAGACATACTCGCCCTGGCTGTGCGACTTGAGATACGCCGGCATGAGCGCCGCAACGCGCCCGTCGTCGCCGTCGATCGCGAGGTGCACCGGCTGCCAGCCGGTCATGGCTGCGGCGCTGCCCGAATCCTCGAGTGCGGTGAAGAAGGCGTGCTGCAGGAACGGATTGCCCGGCCCGGCGCAGGCGTTCCAGTCGGCGGCGTCGAGTTCATGCGCCGAGCGCAGCAACCGCGCGCTTACCTCAGCCGTCATGAACCGCGATGATCGCGTCGACCTCGACTGCCACGCCGAGCGGCAGCGCCGCCACACCGACCGCACTGCGCGCATGTCGTCCAGCCTCTCCGAACACCGCCACCATCAAGTCCGACGCGCCGTTCGCCACCTTGGGATGGTCGGTGTAATCCGGTGTCGACGCCACGAAGACGCCTAGTTTGACGATGCGCTGGACGCGGTCGAGCGAGCCCAGCGCCGCCTTGATCTGCGCGATCAGTCCGACCCCGCAGCGTGCCGCCGCGGCCGCACCCTCCTTGGTGGTCAGCGTCTCCCCGACCCGGCCGCGGATCGGCACGCCCTCGGGATCGAACGGAATCTGGCCCGAGATGTACAGCATCCCGCCGTGAACGACGCCGGGAACATAATTCGCCACCGGCGCTGCCGCGTGCGGCAACACGATACCTAACTCCTCGAGCTTGGCTTCGCTGGTCTTCATGCTGCTCCCCTGAGATCAACGCTGCGATCCGCTGCGAACATCGTTTGTATCTGCTTCAGTGCCGTCGGCCAGTCGTCGATCCGCGCGTCGGCGTCGGCGGCGACCGGGATCAACGCCTGCAATCGCGGATCGGCTACCATATGCAGCCGGTACACCGACGGCGCGCGCGCCTTCACCGAGCTGTGATGTGGGGGCAGATCGTCGACGAACACCGCCCGGCTCGGCGCGTATTCGGCAAGCAGGTCGGCGACGGGTTGCCCTTTGCCGCCGCTGTTGGTGACGACGCGGTACGGCATCCCGAGTCGCGCCAGCGCGGCCGTCCGCGGCGCATGGTGGCGATCGGCGACGTTCGTCAGGATGACGATATCGGCGGTTTCGGCCAGCGTCGCCAGCGCTTCGACCGCACCCGGAGCCGGCGTTTGGGTCGGCATCTGCGTCTCGAAGAAGCCTTCGAGTAGCGGCATGAACGCCGCCGCCTCGACCGTGCTGCCATCGGCCCGGCGAATATTGCCGCTCAGCGCGAAGCTGTCGAGCTGCAAAGTCAGCGCGTGTTCTGCCAGGAGATACGCCGCGAATGGGCTCACGAAGTGCAGCAAGACCTCGTCGCAATCGGTGATCAGCAGCGGCCGTGCACGCATCAGACGCGCGCCGCCAGATGTTGTTCGGCGGCGATCAACGCGGCCGGGCGAACGTCGAGCGCCGTCGCGCAGGCAAGCAGGCTCGGCTCGTGCGCCGCCAGGAACTGGAGCGTCGCCGCGAGCACGGCTGGATCGGCGGCGCGCGCCCGCAAGCCGTCCGCGTCGAGACCGGTCAGGTCGAGCAGGCGCGGCCCGAGCTCAACGTCGCCGACGACATAGGCCAAGGCGCGCAAGGCCAGCGTTTCGGTGCTCTCGCCCGACGATTGAAGTCTAGCGCCAGATCGGTTAAGGGTTTGATTGTACTTCATGGCTATCCATACGACGGAAGGTTTCAGTCGCGTAGTAAAAGTTAGAAGATCAGCGGGCCGGCGGCGAGATCGTTATCGCCGCAGGCCCCCGAAACAAACTGCGGCCCCATAATTGGACAACCGGAGTTGTAGGGTCATTACGCTCGCGGTTTCGGAACAGGAGGGGCATCGTGGCACATATATTGTTGATCGGTGCGCCGTCCGACGCTGCCGCGCTCGAACACGAGCTTGGGTCGGCGGTGCCGGTGATCGTCCGGACGCCGCGAATGGCTTCGGAACATTGGCGGAATGAGTTGCCCGAGGTGATCGTCGTCGCGCTCGATGGCAGTAGTGAGACGGCGTTGGCAGATAATCTGCAGTTGTTGGCAGCCATGGGCAGCGAGCCGCGCCTGCACGGCGTGCCGGTTCTCGCGCTGGCGCCGCCCGGCGATCGTCGGGCGCTGGTTTCCGTGCTCGAGCTGGGGGCCGCGGATTGTGCCGTCCTGCCGCTCGCGGAGGGTGAGGCCGAAGCGCGGGTCAAGGCGCTGCTGCGGCGCAAGCGCAATGCCGACCGGCTCGCTGCCGAACAGCGCAAGGTCCACCGGCTGGCGACGCTGGATGCCGTGACCGGCGTCTTCAATCGTCACTATCTGGACGGCAAGATGAATGCTGCGGTGCTGGACAGCCGCGCGCAGACGACGCCGCTCGCGGTGCTGATGCTCGATATCGACGCCTTCAAGGTCGTCAACGACCGGCTCGGCCATGCTGCCGGTGACCGCGCTCTCGCGGCGATTGCGGCGCGCCTGGTCGCGAACGTTCGCGCCATCGATACCGTGGCGCGCTACGGTGGTGACGAACTGGCGGTCATCATGCCGACTACCGACCTTGCGACGGCGCGTCGGATCGCCGACCGGCTATGTGCGGCGATCGCCGATAGTGCGCTTCCCGGCATCAGCGTAACGCAAGTTACGGTAAGCATCGGCGTGGCGGCGCTGTGCGCGGGCGACACCGATGGCACCGTCCTGCTGGCTCGCGCCGATGCGGCCCTGTATGCTGCGAAACGGGCGGGCCGGAACCGCGTCGCCTCCGCCGCCTGATGGGCGCCCGGCCGCGAGCGCCGGCGGAAGCTATTTGATTTTGGCTTCTTTGAAATCGACGTGCTTGCGGACGACCGGATCGTATTTGCGGAAGGTCAACTTCTCGGTTTGCGTGCGCGGGTTTTTCTTGGTCACATAGAAGAAGCCGGTATCGGCGCTGCTGACGAGACGGATCTTGATAGTAGTGGGCTTGGCCATGACGGTCCCTTGGAGCTTGCGGTAGCGCTCGGGACGGCCCTCGCGACAGACCGGGCTGCATGACGCTCAGGCCGGTAAAAGTCAACCGGCAGGACGAAGCCGCTCTTGCCAGCCCTCTCCCGTCCGTACGGAAGAGGGCTCGGAACTACCGCCCCCGCCGCACGCCGCGCGGCAGGCCGGTCCGCCGCCCGGTCCGCACCTGATCGCGGCGCGGCGCACGCTGGCCCTCGCCGAGTGGCAGTTCGAAGCGCAGCGCCCCGGTGATCGCATTGGCCTCCGCCAGCCGCAGGTCGAGGCGCTGGCCGGGGACGAAGCGGGTGCCCGACTCGATACCTTCGAGGCAGTGCGCGCCCTCGTCGAAGACGAAGCGCTCGTCGCCCAGGGTCGAAACCGGCACCAGCCCATCGCCGCCGATCCCCTCGACAGTGGCGAAGAAGCCGAATTTGGCGACGCCGGTGATCCGCGTCGGCATCGTCTCGCCGACCCGCGCCGACAGATAGGCCGCGACGTAGCGGTCGACGGTATCGCGCTCGGCCTCCATCGCGCGGCGCTCGGTCATCGAGATATGCTCCGCCGTGCGCGCCATCGCGGCGGTATCTGCATCGCTCAAGCCGTCGTCGCCGAGCTTGTAGGCGCGGACCAGCGCGCGGTGCACGACCAGATCGGCATAACGCCGGATCGGCGAGGTGAAATGGCCGTAGCTTGCCAGCGCCAAGCCGAAATGGCCCTTGTTCTCCGGGCTGTAATAGGCCTGCGTCTGCGTCCGGAGAACTTGCTCGCTGACCTGCGCGGCATGCGCCTCGCCCTTCACGGCGCGCAGGATCTTGTTGAATGTGCGCGGTGCGACGACCTGCCCGAGCGCGAACTGGATATCGAAGGTTTCGAGATACTCCTTCAGTCCGATCAACTTCTCGCGGCCGGGCGCTTCGTGGTCGCGGTACATGCACACGCTGCGCTTGGCCTCGAGTGCGTGCGCCGCGGCGACATTGGCGGCGATCATGAAGTCCTCGATCAACCGGTGCGCGTCGAGGCGCTCGCGGAGCCGGATCGCGACGATCTTGCCGGCCGCGTCGAGCTCGACACGGCGTTCGGGCAGGTCGAGATCGAGCGGCTGCCGCGCGTCGCGTGCCGTGGCGAGCGCCCCCCACGCGCCCCACAGCGGCTGTAGCGACGCCAGCTGTTCGCCGGTCTGCACGTCGATCGCCGCCTGCGCTTTCTCATAGGCGATGTTGGCGGTGCAGCGGATGACCGCGCGCGTGAAGCGCTGGCTGGTCACCTTGCCGTCGGCAGCGATCGTCAGATGACAGGCGAGCACGGCCCGATCGGCCCCGGCGACGAGCGAGCAGGCGTCCGCCGACAGCGCTTCGGGCAGCATCGGCACGACGCGGTCGGGGAAGTATACCGAATTGCCGCGCTCGCGGGCATTGGCGTCGAGCGCGCTGCCGCTGCGGACATAAAAGGACACGTCGGCAATGGCAACGATGGCGCGCCAGCCGCCCGGACTGGCGGGATCGTCGTCGGCGACGGCCCAGACGGCGTCGTCGTGATCGCGCGCGTCGGCGGGATCGATCGTCAGGAACGGCAGCGCGCGCAGATCGTCGCGGTCGCCCAGCGGGCGCTCGGCGACCTGTTTCGCTTCGGCCAGCGCTTCGGCGCTGAAGGCATGCGGGATGCCCTTGGCGTGGATCGCGATCAGCGAGAAGGCGCGGGGCGCGAACGGATCGCCGAGCACCTCTACGACACGTGCGTGCTGGCGCGGCGGTCGGCCCGACGGCTCGGCGAGGACGAGGTCGCCAGGCTTGGCGTCGCCGGTGTCGAGAACCGCAAGATCGACCCGCGCACGCTTGTCGACCGGGACCAGCCGGTAGCCGGCGGCGTCCTTGCGCAGGATACCGAGGACGAACTCGGACTTGCGCGCCAGCAATTTCATCGGGAAGGCCTGGTAACCGCGTCCGGCTTCCTCGATCCGGGACAGCACGCGGTCGTTCAGCCCGAGCGCGCCGCGGCGCTTGCCCTCGATGATCCGGACCCGCGGCGGCGGGCCGGGATGCTCCCAGCTGTCGGGCGTCGCGACGGTGCTCTCGCCAACCTCGATGACCCGGAGCACGGTCACGGTGGGCAGGCCACCGCCTCTATGGACGCTGCGACCCGGACCGGCGTCGAGCTGACCGGCGTCGGCCATCTCCCGCAGCACCGCCTTCAGCGCGATCTTGTCCTGCGCGTGCAGCCCGAAGGCGCGCGCGATCTCGCGCTTGCCGACCGGCGTCGGCGTGTCGGCGATGAATTTGAGGATCTGCGCCGGCGTCGGCAGGCCGGGTGGATGTGGCGGAGAATGGCGGGGCATGTATTTCGATAGTGCGGACGATCAGCCGTATGCGCAAGCGCCTCGCCGCCGTTCTCTACGTCGCACGAAAAAGGCCGCCGGTTTTTACCAGCGGCCCTCGTCTCGCGAAAACAGTCTATCAGGCGGCCGCGTAGCTCGTCCGGCGGCGGATCGAGAAGCCGATCATGGCGAAGCCGGTAACCATCAGCGCCCAGCTGGCGGGCTCCGGCACTGCCGGTATCGTATTCATGCCCGTGATGGTCAGGTTATCGAACTCGAAGTTACCACCGGTCGCCGCTTGGCTGAAGACCACGCTCGTGATCGGGGTCGACGAGTTGACGTTAAAGAAGGCGTATCCCTGAAAGGAATTCTGGCCGGTAAACGGCGCGTCTGGATTGCCGAAATTTCCTGCTACGATCGGGACGAGCGGAAGAGAGTGCGTATACACCTGGGTCGAACCGCTGAAGACGGTCACGGTGCTGCCGGCATCGATCGCCGATGCATAGAAGCCGAAATAGCTTGCGGGAGAACCGCTAAAGGTAATCGTCGTCGTCTTGCCCGACAGAACCGCGGCATAGCGGCCCGTGCCGCCAGCGCCGCCATACCGATCGGCACCGAGAACATTGACCGTGTCGATCGTTGCAACGGTGCCACCCGCCGTCAGCGAAATGGCCGACTGTATCCCCGGCGTGAGCGCGTTGAAGGTCGCCATCACAGGAGCCATCAGCGTCTGGGTGCTTTGCTCGACACCTGGCGCTTCGACCGAGATGGTAACAACAGCATTAGCAGCAGTTGCCCCAAAGGTAAGCGACGCAATCGCGATGTTTAATAGTTTGTTCACGATTATCTATCCTTATTAATACTGCAATCTGTCTCATAGGTGATGACGCAAGTATTATGCCAACTTAGCGAGACTTGTCTAATCAATGAGTTCTAGGGAATTTCATTGCAGTCTCAAAATGGAGTGTAAAGAATACCGACACTTTGCCGTACTCACGGCCGTGCGCGTCGCTAGCCGGCAACCTTGGCCTTGACCAAGCGCTTTGCCGGGACGCCGCGCTTCGCATGGGGAGCTTTCGTACCACTCTTCCCGGTCTTTTTCGCAGGCGCACTCGCGGCGCGGCTGTCGATCAGCGCCGCCGCGTCCTCGAGCGTCAAGCTCATGCCGTCGGAGCCCTTGGGTACAGTCGCGTTGGTCTGGCCGTCGCTGACATATGCTCCGAAGCGGCCCTCCATGAGCCGCATCGAGACACCGCTGACGGGGTGGACGCCGATCTCGCGCAGCGGGGCCGGAGCGTTGCGTGCCCGGCCGGGGTTCGCCGCCGCATCGGCGAGCTTGGCAACCGCCGCATTCATGCCGGTTTCGAAGACTTCGGCGCTGCCGGTCAACCGGGCATATTTGCCGGCGTGCTTGAGGTACGGTCCGTATTGGCCGATCGCCGCGGTGATCGGTTCGCCGGTTTCCGGATGTATACCGACGGTGCGCGGCAGCGACAGCAGCCGCAGCGCAACGTCGAGATGCTCGGGGCCGGTGACTGCCATATCGGCGGGGATCGACGAGCGCGGCGGCTTGGGATCGCCCTTGGCACCGTCTTCACCGCGTTGGACATAGGCCCCGAAGCGCCCCGAGCGCAGCGTGATCGGCTCGCCGGTCGCCGGGTCCTCGCCGAGGTCGACCGGGCCGCTCGTCGTCGCTGCCTCGCCGTCGGCCGCAAACTGCCGGGTGTAGCGGCATTCGGGGTAGTTCGAGCACGACACGAAGGCACCGAACTTGCCGGTTCGCAGCGATAGCCGCCCGTTGCCGCAGGTCGGGCACAGCCGCGGATCGCTGCCGTCGGCCTTGGGCGGGAACAGGAACGGCGACAGGAACTCGTCGAGCGCGACGGTCACATCGGACGGCCGCAGTTCGAGGATCTCCTTGGTCTTGGGCTCGAAATCGGCCCAGAAGTCGCCGAGCACCTTCAGATACGGCAGCGCCCCCGCCGAGACGCCGTCGAGTTGCGTCTCGAGGTCGGCGGTGAAGTCGTAGCTGACGTACTTCTCGAAGAAGCGCTCGAGGAAAGCGGTGACCAGCCGGCCCTTCTCCTCGGCATGGAAACGATTCTTCTCGACGCGGACATAGCTGCGGTCGCGCAAGGTCTGCAGGATCGACGCATAGGTCGACGGCCGTCCGATGCCGAGCTCCTCGAGCCGCTTGACGAGGCTCGCCTCCGAAAAGCGCGGCGGCGGCTCGGTGAAGTGCTGGTCGGCCTTGGCGCTCTTGACTTGGGCCGCCTCGCCCTGCGTCAGCCTGGGCAACCGGCGGCCGTCCTCGTCGTCGTCGCCCTGCCCGACGGGTGCCTTGTCCTCGACGGTTTCGGTGTAGACCGCGAGGAACCCCGGATGCAGCACGACCTGCCCGGTCGCCCGCAGCCCGGTCTTGCCGCCGGCGTCGAGCAGGTCGACCGCGGTGCGCTCGAGCTTGGCGGAGGCCATCTGGCTGGCGATGGTACGCTTCCAGATCAGCTCGTACAGCTTGGCATAATCGCCGCTGCCGGCGTGTTCGCGGCCGAGGTCGGTCGGACGGATCGCCTCGTGCGCCTCCTGCGCGTTCTTCGCCTTGGCGGTGTAGACGCGCGGCTTGTCGGGCAGCGTCTCCGGCCCGGCCCCGTACTTCTTGGCGATGACGTCGCGCGCCGCGGCGATCGCCTCGCCCGCGATCGACACGCCGTCGGTCCGCATATAGCTGATCGCGCCCTCCTCGTAGAGCGACTGCGCGACCCGCATCGTATGGCTGGCGGTGAAGCCCAGCTTGCGCGAGGCTTCCTGCTGCAGCGTCGACGTGGTGAACGGCGGATAGGGGTTGCGCGTTACGGGCTTGGTCTCGACCGCGCTGACGGTGAAGTTGCCACCCGCCACCGCGGCGCGCGCCGCCTGCGCCGCGGTTTCGGTGGCGAGGTCGAACTGCGTCAGCTTCTTGCCGTCGAGCACGCTGAGCCGCGCGGTGAACGCCGCGCCCGCCTTCGACAGCATCGTCGCCTCGACTGTCCAGTATTCGCGATTGACGAACTGCTCGATCTCGCGCTCGCGGTCGACGACCAGCCGCAGCGCCACCGACTGCACCCGCCCAGCGCTTTTGGCTCCGGGAAGCTTGCGCCACAGCACCGGCGACAGGTTGAAGCCGACGAGGTAGTCGAGCGCCCGACGCGCCTTGTAGGCGTCGATCAGGTCAGCGTCGAGATCGCGCGGACGCTGCATCGCAGCAAGGATCGCGGTCTTGGTGATCTCGTTGAAGGTCACCCGCGTCGCA
Source organism: Sphingomonadaceae bacterium (assembly GCA_031421275.1). GTDB lineage: Bacteria > Pseudomonadota > Alphaproteobacteria > Sphingomonadales > Sphingomonadaceae > Polymorphobacter_B. The sequence continues at coordinate 2,811 of JANOOK010000124.1, read as the reverse complement.
CCGCCCTTGGGCACGGCCTTCCTGCCCTTGAGCCATTCGAGCAAATGCCAGCTGATCGCCTCGCCCTCGCGGTCGGGGTCGGTGGCGAGGATGACGCGGTCGGCCTTTTTGACCTCGTCGGCGATGGCTTTCAGCTGCTTCGCCTTGTCGCCGTACAGCTCCCAGTGCATCGCGAAGTCGTGCGCGGTGTCGACCGAGCCGTCCTTCGCCGGCAGGTCGCGGACATGGCCGTAGCTCGCCAGCACGACGTAGTTCGACCCGAGATACTTGTTGATGGTCTTCGCTTTGGCGGGCGATTCGACGATCACGACGTCCATGCATTGTTCCCCGCGGCCCGATGCCGAGCGCGGCGGGCGTTAGGCGCATTATATGGGGGCTGGCAAGGGCCGGGCGGAAGGGGATGCCGGTGCCACGCGTCTGAAACGGTTGCAATGTGGTTGCATCGACCGGCCAGCATTGCCGCGCCGCGACCTGCTTGCTACCACGATTGGCATGACATCCCTTCACCGGAGCCTCGCGACATGCGCTACTTTCTCGCGCTGCTCCTCATCGTGAGCGCCGGTCCGGCGGCAAGCGCCGCACCCGCTCCGGCATGGTCGCTGGTGATCCACGGCGGCGCCGGCGTCATGGAACGCGGCAAGATGACCCCGGCGCGCGATGCCGCCTACCGCGCCGCGCTGAACCGGGCGCTGGCCGCGGGTGGCGCGGTACTGGCCAAGGGCGGCGTCGCACTCGATGCGGTCGAGGCGGCGATCGTCATCCTCGAGGACGATCCGCAGTTCAACGCCGGCAAGGGCGCGGTATTCACCGCTGACGGCACCAACGAACTCGATGCCGCCGTGATGGAAGGTACCGGGCGCAAGGCGGGAGCGGTCGCCGGGGTGACGCGGACGAAGAACCCGATCCGGCTGGCGCGCGCGGTCATGGAGCACACGCCGCACGTGATGCTCGCCGGGCCGGGAGCCGATGCCTTCGCGCTGACCACCGGGCTGCAGCAGGTCGATCCCAGCTACTTCCGCACCGAGGAGCGCTGGCGGCAGTATCTCGACATGAAGTCGCGCGCCGGTCACGCTTCGTTCGACAGCGGCGTCCACTATGGCACCGTGGGTGCAGTCGCCCGCGACAGCGCCGGGCACCTTGCAGCGGGAACCTCGACCGGCGGGCTGACCGGCAAGCGCTGGGGCCGGATCGGCGACTCGCCGATCATCGGCGCGGGGACCTACGCCGACGACCGCGCCTGCGCGGTGTCCGCCACCGGATCGGGCGAGTATTTCATCCGCGCCGGTGCGGCACACGAGATCTGCGCGCGGGTGCGGCTGCTGCACGAGAGCGTCCAGGCCGCCGCCGATGCGGTCGTCCAGCACGAGCTGAAGGACATGGGCGGCGACGGCGGCGTTATCGTCGTGGGCCCAAGCGGCGACATGGGCTGGTCGTTCAACACGCCGGGCATGTACCGCGGCAAGGTGTCGCCGAACGTCGCCGCGACGACCGGCATCTTCGGCGACGAGCCTTGAGGCAAGCTTGGGTGCGGTCGTGACGGCGGCGCACCACGCCGATGTGCTGATCGTCGGTGGCGGGCAAGCGGGCGCGCAGGCAGCGATCTCGCTGCGGCAGGGCGGTTATGCCGGATCGATCGCGATCATCGGCGAGGAACCCGACGCGCCGTACGAACGCCCGCCGCTGAGCAAGGACTATCTCGCGGGCGAGCGCGAAGCCGGACGGCTGCTGCTGCGGCCGCTCGATTTCTGGGCGGCGCGCCATGTCGAGCTGCGGCTCGGCGCGCCGGTTGTCGCCGTCGATGCCGCGGCGCACACCGTCACGACGGCTGCAGGCGAGGTGTCGAGCTACGACCACCTGATCTGGGCCACCGGGGGCCATGCGCGCCAGCTGCCGCTGCCCGGCGGTGACCTGCACGGTGTCCACGCGATCCGCACCCGCGCCGACGTCGACGCGCTGCGCCGCGAACTCGCAGGGGTCGACCACGTCGTCATCGTCGGCGGCGGCTATATCGGGCTCGAAGCGGCGGCGGTGCTGCGCAAGCTCGGCAGGGCGGTGACCGTGCTCGAAGCGCAGGACCGCGTACTGGCGCGCGTCGCCGGTGTGGCGGTGTCGCGCTTCTATGAGGCCGAGCACCGCGCCCACGGCGTCGACGTCCGGCTCGATGTCCGCATCGAAGCGCTGGTCGAGCACGGTGGGCGGGTCACCGCGGTGCGCACGGCCGACGGCGATATCCCCGCCGAGCTGGTCATCGTCGGCATCGGCATCGTGCCCGCCGTCGAGGCGCTGGCGGCGGCAGGCGCGCGGATCTCGAACGGGGTCGAGGTCGACGCGCTGTGCCGCACCTCGCTGCCCGATGTGTTCGCGATCGGCGACTGCGCGCATCACGCCAACGCCTTTGCCGGCGGTGCCGTGATCCGGCTCGAATCGGTGCAGAATGCCATCGATCAGGCGAAGACCGTGGCGGGTTTCATCCTGGGCACGCCGCTGCCATACCACGCGGTGCCGTGGTTCTGGTCGAACCAGTATGACCTCAAGCTGCAGACCGTCGGGCTCAGCGGCGGACACGACGCCATCGTCGTCCGCGGCGAAGCGGCGAGCCGCAGCTGGAGCCTCGTCTATCTGCGGGGCGGGCAGGTGATCGCGCTCGACTGCATCAACATGGCGCGCGACTTCGTCCAGGGCCGCGCGCTGGTCGAGGCCGGGCTGACCGGCCTGCGCGCCGATACCGCCTTGCTTGCCGACACCAGCGTGCCATTGAAGTCGCTGCTGAACTAGTGTCGGCGTATAACGTCGTCACCCACGCAAAGGCGG